>CAWJQV010000028.1:0-200727 GCA_963844985.1 uncultured delta proteobacterium | reverse complement strand
GACCCTGGAATCGAACCAGGCATGGGTCTCCCCGGCGGAGTTACAGTCCGCTGCCGCACCTTGCAGCTCGTCGCCCAACGTGCGGGGTGGATAGCGAAGGGCCCAAGGGGCGTCAAGCGCGAAAGTGCCAGGCACTGCGGGGGTTTTCCGCCTTGCGCGGCCGCAGGGTGCACCGCATTGTCGGGCGCGAAAACGGGGGCAGACGATGCAGAAACCGGCCTGGGTGATCGAAAAGGAACGCGCCCGACGCGCGCGAGGCGCGCGAAACGGTCTGGCTGTTCGGCCTGCATGCGGTGCGGGACGCGCTGGTGAACCCTGCGCGCGAGCGGCTGCGGCTGGTGCTGACCAAGAACGCCGCCGACAAGCTGGCCGAGGCCATCGCGGCCAGCGGCATGACGCCCGAAATCGTCGACCCGCGCCGCTTTCGACGTGCCGATCGACGAAGGCTCGGTCCATCAGGGCGCGGCGCTGGAGGCGCGGCCGCTGCACTGGGGCAATCTGGAGACGTCTGCACGACGGGCAACGGCGCGCCGCTGGTCGTCCTGCTGGACCGGGTGACCGACCCGCACAATGTGGGCGCGATCCTGCGCTCGGCCGAGGTGTTCGGCGCGCGGGCGGTGATCGCCCCGCACCGCCATTCGGCGCCCGAAACCGGGGCGCTGGCCAAGACCGCCAGCGGCGCGCTGGAACGCCAGCCCTATCTGCGGGTGACGAACCTGGCCGACGCGATGGAGACGCTGAAGGCCATGGGCTTCGTCCTGCTCGGTCTTGACGGCGAGGCAGACGGCGACGCTGGCCGAGGCGGCTGGCGCGAGGCGGGCAGCCGGCCCGTGGGCATCGTGCTGGGGGCCGAAGGGCCGGGCCTGCGCGAGAAGACGCGCGAGACCTGCGACCGTGCTGGTGCGCATCCCCTATCCGGGTGGCTTCGGCTCGCTCAACGTTTCGAACGCCGCGGCCGTCGCGCTCTATGCGGCCACGCGCGGATGACGGACGCGATCACGCTTGCGCGACTGCCGCTTTAATCGGCGGCATTCAGTTCCTATGTCTATGCAAGGAAGTGGCAGCTCGGAACACCGCCATTTTCACTCACTGTCCCTCGTTCCGCGACTGGCGCCCGGCCTTTGGCCCGGGCGCTTTTTTACTGGTACGAGTGTGTCGATGCCGCCCGATCACGCGACATCCCGCGATATCCTGACAGCGACCAAGGTCATCGCCCTTGTCGGCTGGTCGCCCAATGCCCTGCCGCCCCAGCCACCGGGTGGCGCAGTTCCTGCATGCGCGCATGGCTATCGGGTGATCCCGGTCAATCCCGGGCCATGCGGGCCAGCAGGTGCTGGGCGAAACGGTGCGGGCAAGCCTGGCCGAGATCGGCGAGCCGGTGGACATGGTCGATATCTTCCGCCGCTCGGAGCTGGTGCTGCCGGTGGTGGAGGAGGCGCTGGCGCATCTGCCGGGCCTGCGGACCGTCTGGATGCAGCTTGGCGTGGAGAACGCCGAGGCGGCGGCGCTGGCCGAGGCGCGGGGCTGCACGGTGGTGCAGAACCGCTGCCCGGCCATCGAGATTCCCCGGCTGCGGATCAGAACGCCCGCAGGGGGCTACTGACGACGAAACTCAGCCGCGCGCGGCCTTTTCCGCCAGCCCCGAACGTGCCCTCGCGCCGCTCCAGTTCGGCCAGCACCTCGGCCAGCGTCACGTCGCGCGCGGCCAGCATGACCAGCAGGTGATAGAGCACGTCCGCCGCCTCGGCGGTCAGGCGCGGCGCGGTCGCCCTTCACCGCCTCGATGATCGCCTCGACCGCCTCTTCGCCGAACTTCTCGGCGCATTTCTCGGGGCCCTTGGCCAGCAGCTTCGCGGTCCAGCAGGTCTCGGGGTCGGCGCCCTTGCGGGCGGCGATGGTGGCGGCGAGGCGGTCGAGCGCGGTCATGTCAGCCTCATCGGGATGCCGGCGGCGGCCATGTGGGCCTTGGCCTCGGCCGATGGTGAAGGTGCCGAAGTGGAAGATCGAGGCGGCCAGCACGGCGCTGGCGTGGCCCTCGGTCACGCCCTCGACCAGATGGTCCAGCGTGCCGACGCCGCCGCTGGCGATGACCGGGATGGCCACGGCATCGGCGATGGCGCGGGTGAGGGGGATGTTGAAGCCGCGCTTGCGTGCCGTCGCGGTCCATGCGAGGTCAGCAGGATCTCGCCCGCGCCCTTGGCGGCGACGGTGCGGGCAAAGTCCACGGCGTCGATGCCGGTGGGCTTGCGGCCGCCGTGGGTGAAGATCTCCCACCGGCCGGGGGCCACGGTCTTGGCGTCGATCGCCACGACGATGCACTGGCTGCCGAAGCGGTCGGCGGCCTCGGCCACCACGTCGGGGTCGGCGACGGCGGCGGAGTTGAAGCTGACCTTGTCGGCCCCGGCCAGCAGCAGCGCGCGCACGTCCTCGGGCGTGCGGACCCCGCCGCCGACGGTGAGGGGCATGAAGCACTGCTCGGCGGTGCGGGTCACGAGATCGAACATCGTGCCCCGGTTTTCGTGGGTGGCGTGGATGTCGAGGAAGCAAAGCTCGTCCGCCCCGGCGGCATCATAGGCCCGCGCGGCCTCCACCGGGTCGCCCGCGTCGACCAGGTCGACGAAGTTCACGCCCTTGACCACGCGGCCGTCGGCCACGTCGAGGCAGGGGATGATGCGGGTCTTGAGCATGGGGCGATCCTTTTGGCCGCCATATCTGCCCTGTCCGCGAGGAGATGGAAGAGGGGGTGTCTCACGCGTGTTACACTTCCCAAGTATCTGAAATAGAGGAGTAATCGAAAAGGCGTTAGTGGAATTCAACTTCTTCTAGGGTCTGTTGAGTATCAGGATTCTCATTTGGTCTGATTTCTGATTCAAACTTCCCAAAGGGGAGGTTTGAATGCTGGTTGACCGCTTCATCATCACGGATCGCCAGTGGGCGAAGATCGCGCCGCAGTGTCTGGGGAAGAAATCCGACCCTGGTCGGACCGGAGGCGATGCTCGGCTATTTCTGGAAGCCGTGTTCTGGATTGCCCGAACCGGGGCGCAGTGGCGCGACCTTCCTGGCGAGTTCGGCAAGTGGAACTCAGTCTACCGCAGGTTCCGTGACTGGGGCGTGGCAGGGGCATTCGAGCGTATTTTCAATGCCCTGTCTGAAGAGCCCGACATGGAGATGGCGATGATCGACGGAACGATCGTCAAGGTCCACCGCCACGGACAGGGCTCAAAAGGGGGACTTCAAAGTCAGGCGATAGGCAAGTCCAAGGGCGGCTGGACGACCAAAATACTGGCGCTCACGGATGCGCTTGGGCAACCTCGTGCGCTTTGTGCTGATGCCTGGGCATCGCTTCGACACTTTCGGCGTCGCCCCGCTGATCAAGGGGATCAGCTTCGAGGCCGTGCTGGCCGACAAGGCGTTCGACAGCAACGAGAAGGGGGGGATTGTCAAACAAAAGATAAAACAGAGAAGAAGAAAAAGCAACCATGCTCACAGACCCTAGTCGGGCATCCGTATTTTTGGACAGTCTTGCGTCACATGACGAAGGGAATACTCGTAAGGAAAGCCTTTGAGGAGCCTTGAATTCGAGACCTACCGCTTGAGCATTTGCTCGGTTGACCATTT
Source organism: uncultured delta proteobacterium (assembly GCA_963844985.1). Lineage (GTDB taxonomy): Bacteria > Desulfobacterota > Syntrophobacteria > Syntrophobacterales > Syntrophobacteraceae > JADGQM01. The sequence continues at coordinate 197,109 of CAWJQV010000028.1, read as the reverse complement.
CGAGTTTTGGCCGATGCAGAGCAATTGCAGTTGCATGTTCACGTTGGCAACGGACTGTTCTTTGCAACTGAAGGTATACGGCGTTGCAGCTTTCCCAAATGCGTGTCAGGCGCTTGAGGGCAACGTTGGTCGCCGCTTACACATATGCGGCGACTCGAACGCCTGCGTTGACGCAAGCCGTGCGGATTGCTAGTCTAAAAGCAGCGTAGGCGAATTTGATCATCTTGAGCGAGCCAAAGGCTCATCAGAAATTCAGGTTCATCCGGCAATCTTCGCTGTACGGACTGCGGAACCACGAAAAATCGGGTCTCGCGCGAGCATAAGCTTCCCGCCGGGGATCGTCTCACGAGACGTCGCGCATTCGCTTCTAACGAAGTTGAATGGAGCACCCGTGCCATGAATGCACTTAAAACTAATGAACTGAAGAAAATCCGCCAGACCAAAATGCTGGAGCAAGGTGGGCGCTGTTACTATTGCGGCCTGCCAATGTGGGATGAAATTCTCAAACCCCATCCGCCGGCGACGTGCAGATCAAGCAGACCGCAGATGTTCCTTCAATGCACAGCGGAGCATCTCCAACCTCGTTCCGAAGGTGGCACAGACGCTGCTGAAAACATCGTTGCGGCCTGTTTGTTCTGCAACAGATCGCGGCATCGACCGAAACTCCCACGGTCCCCTGAAGCGCATCGCGCTCATGTCCGCAAGCGAATGGCGGCGGGTCGATGGCTGGCGGCGCAAGTCGCTGCACCGTTGCCAAATGCCTGAGTTCTTGACGTCGCGGTCCGTCCGGCCGACATCGACGATCACACAACCTGACTGGCTCTGCCCAGCCGATCAGCCCCTCAGCGCCCGGATCGCCGCCCCCAGATCAATCGCGCCGTCGTAGAGGGCGCGGCCCGAGATGGCGCCGGCGATCACGCCGGTGTCGCGCAGGGCGAGCAGGTCGGCCATGGATGACACGCCGCCCGAGGCGATGACGGGGATCGTCACGGCGCGGGCGAGGGCGGCGGTGGCCGCGACGTTCGGGCCTTGCATGGCGCCGTCGCGGTCGATGTCGGTGTAGATGATCGCGGCCACGCCTGCGTCCTCGAAGCTGCGGGCGAGGTCGGTGGCCTGCACGCTCGGTCTCTTCCGCCCAGCCGTGCGTCGCGACACGGCCCTTGCGGGCGTCGATGCCGACGGCGACCTTGCCCGGGAAGGCGCGTGCCGCCTCGCGCACCAGTGCCGGGTTCTCGACCGCGACCGTGCCGAGGATGACGCGGGCGAGGCCGCGCGCGAGCCAGCCTCTCGATCGTGGCCATGTCGCGGATGCCGCCGCCCAAGCTGGCAGGGCACCGATACGCGGGCGAGGATCGCCTCGACGGCCGCGCCGTTCACCGGCGTTCCGGCGAAGGCGCCGTTCAGGTCGACCAGATGCAGCCAGTCGCAGCCCGCCGCCTGGAACGCCGCCGCCTGGGCTGCCGGATCGTCGCCGAACACGGTTGCCGCCGTCATCTCGCCGCGCAGCAGCCGGACGCACTGGCCGTCCTTCAGGTCGATGGCGGGGTAGAGGATCATGGCGTGGCTCCGGCTTTGGTCGCGGCGGTCTTTCGCATGGGGACGGGCGGTTGCCAAGGCGCAAGGACGTGCGAGCGGAACCCCACGTCACGCTTGCCAGACACTGCCTGGGCCAAGGGAGTTTCTGCCATCACGGGGAGGAAACAGCATGAAGCATCTGATATTGACGACCGCCCTGCTGCTGAGCGCCGGTGCGGCTCTGGCCGATCCGGTCGAGGGGACGTGGAAAACCAGAGCCGATGATAACGGCCATTTCGGCTGGGTGCAGATCGCGCGCTGCGGCCCCGCGTTCTGCGGAACGCTGGTCAAGGCATTCGACGACACCGGGGCCGAGATTGCCTCGCCCAATATCGGCAGGAAGATCGTGTGGGACATGGTTCCTCAGGGCGGAGGCGCCTATGGTGATGGCAAGATCTGGTCGCCCGACCGCGACAAGACCTATAACTCGAAGCTGCAGCTGACCGGCGACACGCTGCAGGTGTCGGGCTGCGTCTTCGGCATCTGCCGAGACGGCGGACGCTGGGCGCGCGTGGACTGACCGGAGTCGTCGGTGCGGCCGCAGGGTTCTGGCGGGGAGGGGACGGAGATGCAGCAGGTGTCGGTCATCACGCTCGGCACGCTCGACCTTGCCCGGTCACGTCGGTTCTATTGCGAGGGCTTCGGTTGGGCGCCGGTCTTTCAGAATGACGAGATCGTGTTCTACCAGATGAATGGCCTCGTGCTGGGAACCTACTTGCGCGCCGCGCTGGAGATCGACATGAACCGACCCGCCGCCGCGATGACCGGTGCCTTCGCGCTGGCGCACAACGTGCCCCGGCAGCAGGACGTCGTGCCGCTGATGGAGGCACTGGTGGCCGCGGGCGGTGCGGTGTTGCGCCCGGCGGATGCGCCTTCACACGGGGGGTTCCGGGGGTATGTCGCCGATCCCGACGGCCACGCGTGGGAGATCGCGTGGAATCCCACCTTCTCCATCGACGCCGAGGGGCGGGTGACGTTCGGCGTGTGACGCCGCAGGGTCGAGGGCGTCCCATGGTTGCTCTGCGGCTTTAGCCGGGGCAAGGCCGCGTCGCGCGCGGAGGCGGGCCGGAGCGGCGCGGATCGTTTCGGGGACCTGCGGGTTTCAGGGCCGCCAGCGCAGGAAGTTGGCGATCAGCCGCAGCCCGGCGCGCTGGCTTTTCTCGGGGTGGAACTGCGTGCCGATCACGTTGTCCGCGCCCGACGATGGCGGTGACCGGCCCGCCATACTCGACATGCGCCAGAAGATGCGCGGGGTCGGTCACGCGGAACTGGTAGGAGTGGACGAAATAGGCATGGTCGCCCGTTGCGATCCCGTCCAGCACCGGGTGCGGCCGGTCGATCACCAGATCGTTCCAGCCCATATGGGGAACCTTCAGCGCCGGGTCGCCGGGGGCGATCCGGACGACCTCGCCGCCGATCCAGTCCAGCCCCGCCGTCGGTTCGTATTCGAGGCCCCGCGTCGCCAGCATCTGCATTCCGACACAGATGCCGAGGAAGGGGCGGCCCTTGATCTGTACCGCCTCGGTCATCGCCTCGGACAGCCCGCCACGTTCGCCAAGCGCATGGCGGCAGGCCGGAAAGGCCCCGTCGCCCGGCAGCACGATGCGGTCGGCGCGGGCCACATCCTCGGGCCGCGCGCTGACCAGAACCTCGCCCCCGTCCCCCGCCTGCGCCATGCGCTGAAAGGCCTTTTCAGCGGAGTGCAGGTTGCCGCTTTCGTAGTCGACCAGAACTGTCAGGCTCACAGCGCGCCCTTGGTCGAGGGGATCGCGCCGCCCGCGCGCGGGTCGGGTTCCACCGCCTGTCGCAGGGCGCGGGCGACGGCCTTGAAAGTGGCTTCGGCGATGTGGTGGCTGTTGATGCCATGGATCAGGTCGACATGCAGCGTGATGCCGCCATGCGTGGCCAGCGCCTGGAAGAACTCGCGCACCAGTTCGGTGTCGAAGGTGCCGATCTTGGACGTCGGGAAGGGCGACGTTCCAGACAAGGAAGGGCCGCGCCGACAGATCGAGCGCGCAGCGCACCTGCGCGTCGTCCATCGGCAGCGCGCATTCGCCGTAGCGGCGGATGCCGCGCTTGTCGCCGAGCGCCTTGGCCAGCGCCTGGCCCAGGGCGATGCCGCAATCCTCGACCGTGTGGTGGTCGTCGATGTGCAGATCGCCCTTGGCCTGCACGGCGATGTCGATCAGCGAATGGCGGGCAAGCTGGTCGAGCATGTGGTCGAAGAAGCCGACCCCGGTCGCCGTCCGGTGCGATCCGTTGCCGTCGAGCGCCAGCGAAACGGTGATCGCCGTCTCGTTCGTTTTCCGGGTGATCTCTGCCTGCCGCATCGGGGCCTCCGCGTTGCGTTCCGCGGCCTTATAGGCAGCGCGGAACCGCGTGGGAAGGGGGCAGGGCGCGGTGCCTTCTTGCGCCGGGCTGATTCGCGCGCCGCTTCGTCCGCCGCAGGGGCGGGCTCGGTCGGTTTGGTGGCATTGGTCGTCGAACGTGAAACAGTCACCCGTGACTGTAGCGGGGGAAAGTCACAGCGCCTCGGGAAAACGCGCATAGGTTGCGCTTTTGCAGTGGCGAGAACTCTCAAATCCGGCAAACGCTTGACAAAATTATGGCTTTGTTGTGTCACAGAGGGATATCCACAAAGATTTTCGTTCGAGAACAAAGCTTAAGGCGAACGTTCAGATCCGCCGCACCGTTGCGGACGCTCACGTTCGGCATTTGGAAAGTGAGGAGAGCATGGATACTGTCTTGCCGCCATCGTTGCCCACCGCACCGTGGGTGCGGCGCAGATACCGCGATGTGCTGAACGATGCGGGCCTGCTGCACTGCGTCGCAACCCTGGCCGCAGACGACGGTCATCCGGTTCATCTGCCTGCCACTTTCACGTTTGGCGAAGCACCGGACCCCGCGGGAGGTGCTGCGTGACTGTCGAACCGCTTTACCTGAAACTCGGCACGCCTTCGAGAAACGAGATGTTGTTCCGGCTGCGCGACGGCCGCAGGAAAGCCCTCGCCTCTATCAGGACGCGGTTCATCGTGTCGTGCCAGGAACCGGGCGGAACTCCGTGAGGTCGTCTTCCACCGCCAACCGACCGCACAGGATATTCTGGAGACGCTCGGTCAGCATGCGATCGTGGTCAGCGTCGAAATCCAGCGCGCACCGATGCGGGCGAGGCCGCGGATGTTCGAATAGAGGTCTCGGCCGGGCGGTTGCCGATCGGGGCGTCGGCTCGCGCCCCGTCGGCCCTGTTCGACACCTCGCCATAGCTGACTTTCGCGCCGCCCGGAACGACAAGGGCACAACCGTTCGGCGGCAGTCCAGCAAATATCCAGAATCCGCACATCGAAATCATATACTCTTGGCGACAATTTCTCATGTGTTCCGGAGATATGGAACGTGTAAAGCAACAGGATTGTGCCGATAGAGAAGCGGCGCGTAAGTGACCCCAAGAAACGACGCCGCGCTGCCGCACGGATCAACGGGAGATCAAGCCTAAGCGTGACTTGGCCTCCCCATCCGCCGCGTTTGGACGAGTTCCCCGGTCAGTAAGGCGGCGCCGGTTTGAGGCGCGCCCAAACGTCACCCCACGACGCGTCACATTCTGGTGCCGGTACCATGCCGGCGGTGCCAAAGTAGTGAAACGTCTGTTTGCCAAAGAAAAAGGCCCGGGTTCATCGAACCCAGACCCTTACCTCAGCAGCCCCGCAAGGGCTTGATTTTATTGGAGCGGGCGATGAGATTCGAACTCACGACCCTAACCTTGGCAAGGTTATGCTCTACCCCTGAGCTACGCCCGCATCCTTGGGTGCGGCTGATCTATAAACTCCGCGCCGCCTCTGCAAGAGGAAATCTGGACCCGCCCGCGAAAATCGGCGGGGCCCTGTCTTCAGACCTCCAGCTCGATCAGCAGGTCCTTGGCGTCGATCTGCGCGCCGGGCATGACATGGACGGCCTTGACCGTCGCCGCCCGGTCGGCGTGCAGGCCGGTTTCCATCTTCATCGCCTCGATCGTCAGCAGCAGGTCGCCCGCATTGACCTTCTGCCCCAGCCGTCACGGCGACGCTGGCGATGGAGCCGGGCATCGGCGCGCCGACATGGGCGGGGTTGCCGTCGGCCGCCTTGGGCTTGGCGGCGGTCTTGGCCTTGACGGCGCGGTTGGGCACGCGGATGACGCGGGGCTGGCCGTTCAGTTCGAAGAACACCCGCACCTCGCCATCGTCGGTCAGTCTCGCCCACGGCCTGCAGGCGGATCTCCAGCGTCTTGCCGGGGTCGATCTCGGCGGTGATCTCTTCGCCCGGCTCCATGCCGTAGAAGAAGGTCCGCGTCGGCAGCACCCGGACGGGGCCGTAGATGCGGTGGCGGGCGCGGTAGTCCATGAAGACCTTGGGATACATGAGGTAGCCGTTCAGGTCCTCGTCATCCACCGTTTCGCCCTGCGCGTCATCTTCGTCGAGGCCCAGATCGGTCGCGAGCTTGGTGCGCGTCGCTTCCAGATCGACGGGGGGCAGGATCGCGCCGGGGCGCTCGGTCAGCGGGGCTTCGCCCTTGAGCACCTTCTTCTGGATCGCCTGCGGGCCAGCCGCCGTGGGGCTGGCCGAGGTTGCCCTTCAGCATGTCCACGACCGAGTCGGGGAAGGCCACGTCGACCGCCGGGTCCTCGACCTGCGCGCGGGTCAGGCCCTGCGCCACCATCATCAGCGCCATGTCGCCCACCACCTTGGAGGACGGCGTGACCTTGACGATGTCGCCGAACATCTGGTTCACGTCGGCATAGGCCTGCGCGACCTCGTGCCAGCGTTCCTCCAGCCCCAGGCTGCGCGCCTGCGCCTTGAGGTTGGTGAACTGGCCGCCGGGCATTTCGTGCAGGTAGACCTCGGACGCGGGGGCGGGCGATGCCGGATTCGAAGGCGGCGTAATGCGCGCGCACCTGTTCCCAGTAGTTCGAGATCCTGCGGATCGCGGCGATATCCAGCCCGGTGTCGCGCTCGGTGTTCTTCAGCGCCTCGACGATGGAGCCGAGGCAGGGCTGCGAGGTGCCGCCCGAGAACGCATCCATCGCGGCATCCACCGCATCCACGCCCGCGTCGCAGGCGGCAAGGATGGTGGCCCCGGCGATGCCGCTGGTGTCATGCGTGTGGAAGTGGATCGGCAGGCCGACCTCTTGCTTCAGCGCCTTGACCAGGATGCGGGCCGAGGCGGGCTTCAGCAGCCCCGCCATGTCCTTCAGCCCCAGCACATGCGCGCCGGCGGCCTTCAGCTCCTTGCCCATCTGCACATAGTACTTCAGGTCATATTTCGACCGCGCCGGGTCGAGCAGGTCGCCGGTGTAGCAGATCGCGCCTTCGCAGACCTTGTTCGCCTCGATCACCGCATCCATCGCGACGCGCATGTTCTCGACCCAGTTCAGGCTGTCGAACACGCGGAACACGTCGACGCCCGATTTCGCCGCCTGCGCCACGAAGGCCCGCACCACGTTGTCGGGATAGTTGGTATAGCCGACGCCGTTCGAGGCGCGCAGCAGCATCTGCGTCATCACGTTGGGCATGGCCGCGCGCAGGTCGCGCAGGCGCTGCCACGGGCATTCCTGCAGGAAGCGGTAGGCCACGTCGAAGGTGGCCCCGCCCCAGCATTCGACGCTGAACAGATCGCGGCAGGTTCGCGGCATAGGCGGGGGCCACGCGGATCATGTCGATCGAGCGCATCCGGGTGGCCAGCAGGCGACTGGTGCCCGTCGCGCATCGTGGTGTCGGTGATCAGCACCTTCTTCTGCGCCTTCATCCAGTCGGCGACGGCCTGCGGGCCCTTCTGCTCCAGCAGGTTGCGGGTGCCCATCGGCGGGTTCGCCGCGCAGGCGCCGGGGGCTTGGGCGTGCGCAGCTCGGCGGCGGGTTTCGGGCGGCCTGCGGTTTCGGGATGCCCGTTCACCGTGATGTCGGCGATGTAGGTCAGGATCTTGGTCGCCCGGTCCTGCGGCGCTTGCGGAACTGGAACAGCTCGGGCGTCGTGTCGATGAACTTGGTGGTGTAGGTGTCGTTCAGGAAGGTCGGGTGCTTCAGCAGGTTGATGACGAAGTCGATGTTCGTGCTGACGCCCCGGATGCGGAATTCGCGCAGGGCCCGGTCCATCCGGGCGATGGCCTTTTCCGGCGTCTGGGCGTGGGCGGTGACCTTGACCAGCAGCGAGTCGTAGTAGCGGGTGATGACCGCCGCCCGCATAGGCCGTGCCGCCGTCCAGACGGATGCCGTTGCCGGTGGCGCTGCGATAGGCGGTCAGGCGGCCATAGTCGGGGATGAAGTTGTTCTGCGGGTCTTCGGTCGTCACCCGGCATTGCAGGGCGTGGCCGTTCAGCATCACGTCTTCCTGCGCGGGCCACGCCGGTCGCCTCGGCCAGGGTCTTGCCTTCCTCGATCAGGATCTGCGCCTGCACGATGTCGATGCCGGTCACCTCCTCGGTGACGGTGTGTTCGACCTGGACGCGGGGGTTCACCTCGATGAAGTAGAACTTGCCGCGTGTCCATATCCATCAGGAATTCGACGGTGCCCGCGCATTCATAGTTCGACATGGGCGCAGATGCGCTTGGCCATTTCGCAGACCTCTTCGCGCTGGGCCTGCGTCAGGTAGGGGGCGGGGGCGCGTTCCACGACCTTCTGGTTGCGCCGCTGCACGGTGCAGTCGCGTTCCCACAGGTGATAGATGTTGCCGTGCTTGTCGCCGAGGATCTGCACCTCGACGTGGCGGGCGCGCAGGATCATCTTTTCCAGATAGCCCTCGCCGTTGCCGAAGGCGGCCTCGGCCTCGCGCCGCCCTTCGCGCACCTTGTCGGCCAGCTCCTCGGGCTCGTTGGATCGGGCGCATGCCCGCGCCCGCCGCCGCCCCAGGAGGCCTTCAGCATCAGCGGATAGCCGACCTCGGCCGCCTGCCGCTTGATCAGCGTCCATATCGTCGCCCAGCACCTCGGTCGCCGGGATGACCGGCACGCCGGCCGCCATCGCCACGCGCCGGGCGCTGGCCTTGTCGCCCAAGGCGCGCATGGTTTCGGCGCGTCGGGCCGATGAAGGTGATGCCCGGCCTGATCGCAGGCATCGACGAAATCGGGGTTCTCCGACAGCAGGCCATAGCCGGGGTGGATCGCATCCGCGCCCGACATGCTTGGCCACGCGGATGATCTCGGGGATCGACAGATAGGCCGCCGACCGGCGACAGCCCCTCGCCGATCCGGTAGGCCTCGTCCGCCTTGAAGCGGTGCAGGCCCAGCTTGTCTTCCTCGGCATAGACGGCGACCGTCTTCTTGCCCATCTCGTTGGCGGCGCGCATCACGCGGATGGCGATCTCGCCCCGGTTGGCGATCAGGATCTTCTTGAATTCGGGCATCGGCGTGCCTCCGGTCGGCGGCATGACCGGCCACACTCTAGGGGCGCTGCGGTGCAGCGCAAGGCCGGAGCTGCGCGACGGCGGTTTCGCGAAGGAAATGCGACAGTATCCGGGGCAGAGCTCGCTGCCGTTTCAGCGCGAACAGTCAGGTCCGTCGGCTCGACTGACGAATCTCGGTGAACGTCGGCCTTTCCCGGCAGGCACGACGCTCGCGGATATGGGCATTTGACTCCGCGAAACCGCGCGAACATAGTGAACAGTTCTTTAACTTCCGGCAGCCGCGCTACCATGATGGCGATGAGCAGCTTCGACGACAGCGATGCCTTCGAGGCGGCCGTGCCGCTGTCGCAGCCGCGCGCATGGCCGCGCGGCCGGCGCCCTATCTGGATGACCTGAACCCCGCGCAGCGCGCGGCGGTCGAGGCGCTGGATGGCCCGGTGCTGATGCTGGCGGGGGCAGGGACCGGCAAGACCAAGGCGCTGACCGCGCGGATCGTGCATCTGCTGACCACGCGGCGCGGCCCGCCCGAACGAGATTCTGGCGGTGACCTTCACCAACAAGGCCGCGCGCGAGATGAAGGAGCGCGTGGGGCGGATGCTGGGCGAGGTGGCCGAGGGGATGCCCTGGATGGGCACCTTCCACTCGCTATCAGCGTCAAGATCCTGCGCCGCCATGCCGAACTGGTCGGGCTGAAGTCGAACTTCACCATTCTGGACACCGACGACCAGCTTCGCCTGCTGAAGCAACTGATCGTCGCCGCCAACATCGACGAAAAGCGCTGGCCCGCGCGGATGCTGGCGGGGCTGATCGACGGCTGGAAGAACCGCGCGCTGACGCCGGACAAGGTGCCGTCGTCCGAAGCGGGGGCCTACAACAACCGCGGGACCGAGTTGTACGAGGCCTATCAGGAGCGGCTGAAGACGCTGAACGCCGTCGATTTCGGCGACCTGCTGCTGCATTGCGTGACGATCTTCCAGACGCATCCGGATGTGCTGGCGCAGTACCAGCGCTGGTTCCGCTATATCCTGGTGGACGAATATCAGGACACCAACGTCGGCCCAGTACCTGTGGCTGCGGCTGCTGGCGCAGGCGCATCGCAACATCTGCTGCGTGGGCGATGACGACCAGTCGATCTACGGCTGGCGCGGGGCCGAGGTGGGCAACATCCTGCGGTTCGAAAAGGATTTTCCCGGCGCGCAGGTGATCCGGCTGGAGCAGAACTACCGCTCCACCGCCGCATATCCTTGCCGCCGCCTCGGGCGTGATCGCCGCCAACGCGGGGCGGCTGGGCAAGACGCTGTGGACCGAGGCGAGACCAGGGCGAGAAGGTCCGCCTGATCGGCCATTGGGACGGCGAGGAAGAGGCGCGCTGGATCGGCGAAGAGGTCGAGGCGATCGCAGCGCGGCACGCCGCGGCATGGACCCGGTGGACCTGAACGACATCAGGCGATCCTCGTCCGCGCCAGCCACCAGATGCGCGCCTTCGAGGACCGGTTCCTGACCATCGGCCTGCCCTACCGCGTGATCGGCGGCCCGCGGTTCTACGAACGGCAGGAAATCCGCGACGCGATGGCCTATTTCCGGCTGGCCGTCAGTCCCCGACGATGATCTGGCGTTCGAGCGGGTGGTGAACACTGCCCAAGCGCGGCCTGGGCGACAAGGCGCAGGCAGACGATCCAGCGGCTGGCGCGCGGCGAGCAGGTCTGTCGCTGCTGGACGGCGCGCGCGAGGCTGCTGGCCGAGGGCGGCATCGGCGGCAAGGGCGCGGCGCAGTTGCGGGCCTTTGTCGACGGCGTCGACCGCTGGCATCGCGCGACGCTGCAGCCGGAGCTACGACCATATCCGACTGGCCGAGACGATCCTGGACGAGTCGCGGCTACACCGCGATGTGGCAGAACGACAAGACGCCCGAGGCGCCGGGGCGGCTGGAGAACCTGAAGGAACTGGTCAAGGCGCTGGAGCAGTTCGACAACCTGCAAGGGTTCCTCGAACACGTCTCCCTGATCATGGACAACGAGACGGAAGAGGCGGCCGAGAAGGTCAGATCATGACCCTGCACGCCGCCAAGGGGCTGGAATTTCCGGTGGTCTTCCTGCCGGGCTGGGAGGATGGCCTGTTCCCCAGCCAGCGCAGCATGGACGAGAGCGGGCTGAAGGGGCTGGAGGAGGAGCGGCGGCTGGCCTATGTCGGCATCACGCGGGCCGAGGAGCTGTGCACGATCTCCTTCGCCGCGAACCGCCGGGTCTATGGCCAGTGGCAATCGCCAGCTGCCCTCGCGGTTCATCGACGAACTGCCCGCCGGCCATGTCGAGGTGCTGACCGCCGCCCGGGCCTGTACGGCGGCGGCTTCGGGGCGGCGGCGCAGTGGCTTCGGATCCATCTGGAGGAACGGGTGGCGAAGGCGGATGTCTACAACTCGCCCGGCTGGAAGCGGATGCAGGAGCGCGCGGCGACCCGCCCGGTGCGGCCAGCCGCGCGAGGCGCGGCATGTGGTGATCGATGCCGACGGCGGTGTCGCCCTTTGCGCTGGGCGACCGGGTGTTCCACCAGAAGTTCGGCTATGGGACGATCGTGGGGATCGAGGGCGACAAGCTGGACATCGACTTCGACAAGGCCGGGATCGAAGAAGGTCGTCGCGCGCTTCGTCCGCAGCGCCGAGGCAGGCGGACGACGTGCCGTTCTGAAGGGCTGGGCCAGCGCCGATAGTCCTGCAGTGGGCCAGTCCGACCGGGATATCTTGCAGAGGCAGGATCTGCGGCGCAGCGCCGCCGCTGTTCCAGCCCGAAGACGGCCAGCCCCGCCAGCAGGCCCCAGAACGCCGCGCCGATCCCGAAGACGGCCACGCCCGAGGCGGTGACGGTCAGCGTGACGGCGGCGGCAAAGCGCTGTCGGCGCGGCGGCAAAGGCGCCGCTCAGCGCGCCCGTCAGCGGCGCCGAGCAGGGCCAGCGCCACCAGCGCCGTCACCAGCGCGGGCGGGCAGGGCGGCGAGGACCGCGATGATCAGCGGGGCCGAAGAGCGCCGAGCGCCACCCAGACGCCGGCATAGGCGAGGCCCGACCTTCCAGCGCTGCGTCCGGTCGGGATGCACGTCGTCGCCCAGGCAGATCGCCGCCGTGATCGCGGCCATGCTGACCGTATGCGCGCCGAAAAGGGCCGACAGCGCCGACAGCCCGCCCGTCACGGCAAGCGCAGGGCGCACCGGCGGCTCGTAGCCGGCGGCGCGCAGCGTGGCAAAGCCCGGCAGGTTCTGCGAGGCCATGGTCACAAGATAGAGCGGCAGGCCCAGGCCGATCAGGACGGCCAGCGTCGAACTCGGGCGCGATGAACACCAGGCGCGGGCAGGGCGAAGCGCCAGGTCGCGGCAGGCTCGCGCCCCGGCCAAGCGCCAGCGCCGCGCCCGACGGCCAAGGCCGCCAGCACGGCGAAGGCCGGGTTCCACAGCCGCACCAGCGCAAAGACCGCGATCATCGGCAGCACGAGCGCCGGCGCCGCCTGCACCGCGCCCGCCAGTTTCAGCACGAAGGGCAGCAGCACCCCGGCCAGCATCGCCGCCGCGATGCCGTCGGGGATCCGCGCGACCAGCGCGCCCAGCGGGCGGATCGCCCCGGTCAGCGCGATCAGCACGCCGGCGAGAATGAAGGCCCCCACCGCCTGAGGCATCGTGATGCCGCTTGTCGCGGCGATCAGCGCGGCGCCCGGGGTGGACCAGGCCAGCACCACCGGGACACGCGCGTACCAGCCGAGCAGGGCGCTGCCCGCCGCCTTGGCGAGGCAGATCGCCAAGACCCAGCTTGCGGTCTGCGCCGGCGTCGGCGCCCGACCGCCGCCGCGGCGGCCAGAACCAGCGCGATGGTCGAGCCGTAGCCGACCAGCGCGGCCACCAGGGCCGCCGAAATCAGGGAAATGCGCATGACGCCCTGCCTGCCGGTGCGACGGACTAGCCGGCAGCGCCGCCGCGAATGCAACGTGGGCGAAGGTGCGGCGGCGCCAGGGAGGAGGAGGGCGCCGCCGCATCGAACGGCCAGGGAGGAGGAGAGGCCGACGATCGGTCGGCCGGAAGGATCCGGAAGAAGGTGCGGCGACCCCAGGGAGGAGGAGGGGTCGCCGCCGTTGCATCGCCGGACCCCAGGGAGGAGGAGAGGCCGCGCGTATCCATTGGGTGCGGGCCATCGGCCCGGAACCTGGAAGAGTGTGCGGCGACCCCAGGGAGGAGGAGGGGGCCGCCGCTGGTCCGATCGGCCCCGGGAGGAGGTGGGGCCGCTCGAACACCGTGTCGAAGCCGTCGCGCTTCGGAAGAAAGTGCGGCGGCACCAGGGAGGAGGAGAAGTGCCGCCGCTTTTGCTACGAACGCCCCCGGGAGGAGGTAGGGACGCTCCGCAAGAAACTCATTTGCCGTAGGCCGCCTCGTGGGCGATCTGCGCGATCATCGACGCGGTGGATGCCCAGGTCGGCCAGTTCGCGGTCGGTCAGCGCGTTCAGTTCGCGCACGGTCTGGCTGTACATGCGGCGCTTGCGAGCACGCGGTCTTCGACGCGATCTTCACGATCGCCGCGAAGCGATCGGCGAAGCCACCTTGCGCGGCGCGGGTGGCGTTCACATAAGCCATGTTCGTCAGCCTCAATTTGTTGTCGGCAGGTCCATGTTCTGGCCGAACCGTTAGCGCAAACATGGGCCGATGCTGCAGCTGCACAATGCGCTGGCGTCAGCAATGCTGCCATGCAGCATCCGCATGGCTGTAAGTCATGAAATTGTCATGTATTTACAGCGCTGTTCGCCTGAATTTTGAGCATTTGGTAAACTCGCCCTTGCCCCTTGCCGCGCAAACGACAAGCTTATGCTCAATGGTAAGGCGAAGGAGAAACGCATGGCCGTCACCCGCGAGGCCGTGATGCAGGCTCTGGCGCGGCGTCTCAGCTTCCCGGCGGCGGCGATCTGGTCGTCGCGCGATCTGGTTCGCGCGCTGGCGATCGAGGGCGATCGCGTGCGATTCGTGATCGAGGCGGCCGATCCGGACGCAGGCCCGCGCGCTGGAGCCGGTGCAGGCAGCGGCCGAGGCGGCGCTGCGCGCCCTGCCCGGGGTGGAGCAGGTGCAGGTGGTGCTGACGGCGCATGGCCCGGCGGCAAAGGCGCCGCCGCCGAGCCTGAAGATCGGCCAGCACCCGACGCCGCAGCAGGGCGGGCCGCAGCGGATCACCGGGGTGGACCGGATCATCGCCATCGCCACGGGCAAGGGCGGGGTGGGCAAATCGACCGTCTCGTCCAACCTTGCGGTGGCGCTGGCGCGGCAGGGGCGGCGGGTCGGTCTGCTGGATGCCGATATCTATGGTCCGTCGCAGCCGCGGATGATGGGGGTGTCGAAGCGCCCCGCCTCGCCCGACGGCAAGACGATCATTCCGCTGCAGGCGCATGGCGTCACCATGATGTCGATCGGCCTGATGCTGAAGGAGGACGAGGCGGTGGTCTGGCGCGGGCCGATGATCATGGGGGCGCTTGCAGCAGCTGCTGACGCAGGTGGACTGGGGCAAGCTGGATGTGCTGATCGTCGACCTGCCGCCCGGCACGGGGGACATCCAGCTGACGCTGTGCCAGCGCACGCACCTGACCGGGGCCATCGTCGTGTCGCACCCCGCAGGACGTGGCGCTGCTGGATGCGCGCAAGGCGCTCGACATGTTCCAGAAGCTGAAGACCCCGGTGCTGGGGCTGATCGAGAACATGTCGACCTACATCTGCCCCAACTGCGGGCATGAGGCGCATATCTTCGGCCATGGCGGCGTCGCGGCCGAGGCGGCGAAGCTGGACCTGCCGTTCCTGGGCGAACTGCCGCTGAGCCTGGACGTGCGGGTGGCCGGCGACGCCGGCACGCCCGATCGCGGCGGGCGACGGGCCTGCGGCCCAGGCCTATGCCGCGCTTGCCGCGCGGCTGGTCGCGGGCGGGATGGCCTGACCGCACACGAATCTGCTCTGGGATTTCATGGGATCGAACCGGAGAGATCGGCCTCCGGACCGCCTGTCACGCCGAATCACGCCAGCGCGATTGCGGAATTGGCGCCGGAACCATTTATCTGTTTTCGTTGTTTGTTCTCCTCGCTTTGCAGATGCTCGGCGGCATCCCGTTGTCTTCCGGGAAAGCATGGAACTGTCCGTCTGACGCAGCGTCATCTATATATAGTGGTCTGATACGATACGCTCTCGCAATTTGTGCCGAGCGACTCGGCCATGGACCTGGCAAAATGCAATTTGTCCGTCAATCGAACAACCGTCGAGGTCGACTCCATACAAACCCATTGCGTCCCATAAAATCCCATGCCATCCCTTTTCCATCGAAGGCGGTGGGAACACGACAAAGTGGGGCGACCAAGACCCCGAACAGGCGAAGTCAGGTTTCATACAGGCAACCGCCGCTTTCGAGACAACAGAGATCCGGCGCGCGCGCGAGCAGACATCCCCCCAGGTGGCGCGCGTAGCTGGACGGACCCAGAGATGGGACGAGGGCGGCGGATCGGGAATGGCAGCATCCCGATCCGCCGTTGTCCGTTTCAGGGCCCGGCAAACCGGACAGTGAAGGAGCCGCAAGGCCGATGGCGGAGACGTTCAGAGGCGAGGTCAACCAGAAGGTTGACGGCAAGGCGCGGGTCTCGATCCCGGCCGCCTTCCGCCGCGTCCTCGAGGCCGGCGATCCGTCCTTTCCCGAAACGCCGCGCCCAAGCTCGTCATGGTCTATGGCGACGAGCGCCGGCAAGTTCGTCGAATGCTACTCCATCCTCGAGATGCGCACGGGTCGAGAGCCTGATCGCACAGCTGCCCAAGGGCGTCGACCAGCGCGCCGCTTCCTGGAGCGCAACCTCATCACCCTGTCGGTCACGGTCGAAGTCGACGAGGATGGCCGGATCGTGCTGCCGCCAGAAGGTGCGCGACAAGATCGGGCATGACGTGCCGAAGACCTCGCCGCGGGGATCGAGGCCATCTTCGCGGGCGCGCTGGAAACCTTCCAGCTTTGGAAGCGCGAGGCCTACGAGGCCGAGATCGCCGCCCAGGCCGCGACTGGAGTTCGAGGAACTCGACGGGCGGGCTCGACATGCTTCGCCCTGCTTGCCCGACCCGGAGGCGTGAGCGATGGCAGCCAGCGGCCCGGCTACCGATCGCCCGCCGCATGTTCCGGTGCTTCTGCGCCCTTTGCTGGCGGCCGTTGCGCCCGGTGACGGGCCTCTGGCTGGACGGCACCTTTGGCGCGGGCGGCTATGCGCGCGGGCTGCTGGAGGCGGGGGCAGCCCGGGTGATCGGGATCGACCGCGATCCGCTGGCGCTGCGAGATGGCGGCAGACTGGGCAGCCGAGCTATGGCGACCGGCTGACGTCTGGTTGCGGGCACGTTTTCGAGCCTCGACACGCTGGCGGGCGAGCCGCTTGACGGCGTCGTGCTGGATCTGGGCGTCTCGTCGATGCAGCTTGATCAGGCCGAGCGCGGCTTTTCCTTTGCCAAGGACGGCCCGCTCGACATGCGGATGAGCCAGGACGGGCGAAAGCGCCGCCGATCTGGTGAACACCGCGGCCGAGGAGACTGCTGGCCGACATCCTGTACCACTATGGCGAGGAGCGCGCCTCGCGCCGGATCGCGCGCGCCATCGTCGCCGCGCGCGCGGTCGCGCCCGATCGTCACGCACGCTGCAGCTGGCCGAGATCGTGGCGCGCTGCCTGCCGCGCCCGAAGCCGGGGCAAAGCCACCCCGCCACCCGCAGCTTCCAGGCGATCCGCATCGCGGTGAACGCCGAATTCAGCGAACTGGCCGAGGGGCTGATGGCGGCCGAACGCGCGCTGAAACCCGGCGGCAAGCTGGCCGTCGTGACCTTCCATTCGCTGGAGGACCGGATCGTGAAGCGCTTCTTCCAGCTTGCGGTCGGGCGGCGAGGCCAATGCCAACCGCTATGCCCCCGCGACCGAGACCGACGCGCCGCGCTTTACGCTTGCTCACGCAAGCGCGCCATCGCCCCCGACGACGCAGGAACTGGCGCGAAAATCCCCGCGCGCGCTCGGCCAAGCTGCGCGTCGCGCGTGCGCACCTCTGCCCCCGCCGGCCCGGTCGACCCGGCCGCGCTCGGGCGTGCCGCACCTTCCAACGGAAAGGACGCCGCTGATGCGCACCGTGCTTTACGCGCTTTCGTTTCTCGCCGTGATGGGCCTTGCCTTCTGGGCCTACCGCGAGAACTACGCCACGCAGAAATCCCTCAGCGACGGTCGAAGCGCTGCAGGCACGAGATCGCCGATCTGCGCGATGCGCTGGCCGTGCAGCGCGCCGAATGGGCCTATCTCAACCGCCCCGACCGGCTGCGCGAACTGGCCACGATCAACTTCGACCGGCTGGGCCTGCTTGCCGTTCGAGCCGGAGCAGTTCGGTCAGCCCGATCAGGTCGCGTTTCCGCTGCCCCCCTCGCAGTTCGTGCCGGATGTGCTGGACGGCATCCGCACCATCGACCTGATGGGCGCGACCGATCCCGATGCCGCCGATACCGCACGAGGTCGTTCCCACCAACGAGGTTCAAGTCCCGTGACCCGCACCCCCCTGCGCCCGCTGGCCCGCATCCTGTCTGCCCGCGCACGCGGCGAGAACCCCGACACGCATCGAGCGCGAGAACATCCGCCTGCGGCAGGAGCAGGCGCGCGACAAGTCGCGCGCCCGGGCCGAAGGGCGCCTGCTGCTGCTGGGCCTTGCCTTTGCCATGGCCTTCAGCGTGATCGGCGGCCGCATGGGCCTGATGGCCGCGACCGAGCCGGTCGAGCCGCAAATCGGCGGCCTCGGGCGCGCGAAATTCTTGCGGGACGCGCCGATCTGACCGACCGCAACGGGCGGATTCTGGCCACCAACCTTCTGACCCATTCGCTTTACGCCCAGCCGCAAGCGACATGATCGACCCGGCCCGCGTGGCCAGCGAACTGGCGCGCGATCTTCCCCGATCTCGACGCCGAAGCTGCTGCTCGCCCGCTTCACCGACGGGCGGCAGCTTCCTGTGGGTCCGCAAGACGCTGTCGCCCGAGCAGATGCAGCAGGTGCATGACATCGGCGATCCGGGCCTGCTGTTCGGCCCGCGCGAGATGCGCCTTTATCCCAACGGCCGCCTTGCGGCGCATGTGCTGGGCGGCGCGAGCTTCGGGGCCGAAGGCGTGCATTCGGCCGAAGTGATCGGGACGGCAGGCATCGAAAAGGCGCTGGATGCGCAGCTGCGCGATCCCGGCAATGGCGGGCAAGCCCGTCGCGCTGTCGCATCGACCTGACGGTGCAGGCGACGACGCAGGAAGTGCTCGAGGCGGGCATGAAGATGATGAACGCCAAGGGCGCCGCCGCGATCCTGATGGATGTGAAGACGGGCGAGATCCTGAGCCTTGTCTCGCTGCCCGACTTCGACCCCAACGACCGGCCGCAGCCGCTGCTCAAGGGCGATCCCGGCGACAGCCCGCTGTTCAACCGGGCGGTGCAGGGCGTCTACGAACTGGGGTCCACCTTCAAGATATTTGCCGCGGCGCAGGCGATGGAATCTGGGCCTGGTCAATCCCGACACGATGGTCGATGCCAATGCGCCGATGTACTGGGGCAAGTTCAAGATCAAGGAGTTCGAGAACCACAACTACGGCCCGCTCCTGTCGGTGAGCAACGTCATCGTGAAATCGTCGAACGTCGGGGTCGGCGCATATCGCACTGCATGATCGGTGCGGTGCGCCAGCAGGCCTTCCTCAAGTCGCTCGGCTTCTTCGAGCCGACGCAGCTGGAACTGATCGAAGCGCCGGGCGCGAAGCCGCTGATTCCCGAGCGCTGGTCGGAAATCGTCACGATCACAACGTCTTACGGGCACGGCATGTCGGCCAGCCCGATGCATCTTGCCGCCGCCTATGCGGCGATCGCGAATGGCGGCGTTACGGTGAAGCCCACGCTGCTGCAAGCGCGACCGGCCCGGTCAGGGCACGCGCGTGATGTCGCGAGGAGACCGCGCGCAAGGCCGTCGACATGCTGCGCGCGGTCGTCACCGACGGCACGGCCAGCCTCGGCGATGTCGAGGGCTATCAGGTGGCGGGCAAGACCGGCACCGCCGACAAGCCCAAGGCGACGGGCGGCTATTACCACGACAAGGTGATCAACACCTTCGCCAGCATGTTCCCGGCGTCCGACCCGAAATACGTGCTGATCGTCACGCTCGACGAACCGGTCCGTTACATGGTAGGCAAGTGCAGAAGCTGCAGAGCGAAGTCACCCACATGGTGGTTGGTTACATTCGAAACGGGGTTCATGCGTATTCAGTTGGTATTAAATCCGGTGGATGTCTTTTGTGCAGCGTGACCCAAAACTTTGAATTGATTTGATACGTTCAGGCGACAGATTCCGGGACTTCGGAATTAGGAAACTATTTTGATAACGAAAGGCTATCGTTAGCTTCTGCAATCTATGGATATTGTTAAGATACCTACTTCCCCCCCTTGAACAATGGGATTGTCTGGAGTCAAAATAGATTATGCCAAGGTTGTCGGTCTAGCCGAAAAGGATTCAGTTTGGCAGGAAACAGAGCAAAGAAGAGATATGCCCATGAGAAAACATCTGGGGTTCTTCGTATTGCTCTGGGTATGTGGCTACACATTGTTCTTCTCTTAGGAATTGCATTGGGGGGACCGCCACAAGCCGCCGCCTGACACATCACTGGTCGCGGACTTCGGAGCTCAAGGGGGACTGTGTCGCTACAGCTACAGATACGGCACCTGGAGCCAGTTGGCGTTTGCTTCGGCCAACCTCGTGGTGGAAATCCCCAATGTGGAGGCTGGTTAGCCAATTTCCCCGGTCAAGGGCCTTTTCCCGTCATCTTTTCGGAACTACCTGGAGCTCAGGTCACTCCAAACGACAGTGTGGAGAATTTGCTTGGGATAGGCGCCTTGGCTCTTCGCAGATTTTGGCTCCCTGGGGCTTTGGAAATATGATGGTGAATGGCACAACCTTTCTTACTCCAACCCTAAACATTTGATAATAGCTTAGGCGTAACTAGTCGCAGGCTCCATCGCAAATTTCCCAGGCCAAGGCCTCTATGAGCTCGAGCTCGACGGATCTATCTGGACTCAGCTCACCAAAAACGACACTGTACAAGCTCTCATTGAGGTTAAAACCCCGTGGGGTGCGCCAGGGTTTGTCTATGCAGATTACGGAACGCTGGGTCTTTGGAAATACGATGGCTCTACGTGGGCACAGATCACCTCTGCAGACGCCAATCTTCTGGGGTCCTATGGAGGAGATCTGGTCGCCAATTTCCCTGGTCATGGCCTCTGGCGGTATGATGGCACGACCTGGACTTTACTCACTCCAAACGACACTGTGCAGTCTCTCATTGAGGTTGGCAGCAGCGCTTCGACAAATCTCTACGCAGATTACGGAACACTGGGTCTTTGGAAATACAATAACGTTGGATGGGAACGTATCAGCTTTGCAGACCCGAATCTTCTCGGGTCCCTTCCGATTGCGCTGGATAAGAGTTATGATTTATCGGCATTCGTCGCCAATTTCCCGGGGTATGGTGGTTTGTATCGATATAATGGCTCATGGGCACTTCTCACTGGTAACGACGGAGTAACGAATATGGTCGGGGTAGATTGGTAAATGTGCACAGGTGTTGTCGGCGAGGGGCTTTAGCTGGTCATCAAAAAGAGAGCGGGAGGCAAGGTCAACAATGGCTCTGTTTCTTTCACTTGTTCGACTTCAGGTGTTACACCAAAATAATTCTGGATACCTGCCTTCCTCCAGGCAAAATCGACGATCAAAGAGGTTTCCATATCGAAACGCTATCGCCAACAAATGGCAGGCATCCTTCACGCGTGCTGATTTGTTAAGAAAGAATTTTCAGAGATGGTAAGGGCAATTTTCCCGGTGGTCTTTTGAACGTGCAACTCGACCTTACAAACAAAAGCCGAGGGAGCCCTGCGTCTCCTCCCGGTTTGGGTTGAACGATAAGCGTTGGATTCAGCTGGTGACGGCGAGTATTCGGCGATCCGCGGGTTATTTCTCAAATCTCAGAGCCAAAACCTGACCTAAGAATGCCAGGTCCCAACCTTCCTTCAAAATTCCCTTCGTCGCGGCCCCCGCAGTCGATCGAGCGCACAACCAGCAAGAACCAATGCTCAAATGATTGCTCCCCAAGGTATCATGCTGGGGACTCTAGCCGCAGACCGGGAAAAAGCGAGAAAATAAGGTAAAACCTTGACGGGATTTGTTCCAGAGTATGTCTAAACAACCCCACCCAAAGGGCGGGGCTTTGATTTTACCCCCCATAGGGGGGCATTGGCCATGCCCCCAAAGGGGGCTGGCCTTCGTTGTGCCGCCTCTGGATGTATCAAGTGCCCATGGTTAACTGCTCTTCGATGCGCTCCTGCTTCTCTTGGTACCTGACATACTTGCGGACCATGTCCGCGTCAATCCCTACAGTATCGACACAGTACCCTTTTGCCCAGAAATGATTTCCCCAGTAAGGCTTTTTCCGAAACTCACGGAACTGTTTGAAAACCTTGATCGATGTCTGTCCTTTCACTCGCCCCATCAGATCCGATATTGCCACTTTGGGCGGAACCATCACGATCAAATGGACGTGATCCCTTTGCACATTCAATTCGATCACTTCACATCCTGCATACCCACATATTGCCTGGATGCCAGCATGAACTGCCTCTCGCACCGGCCCCGTCAATACTCGGTACCGATACTTCGGCACCCAAACTATGTGATACTGGCAGTGCCAAATCGTATGTGATAATTTCCGAAACCTGCTCACTGCTATCTCCTTCTCCCAGAGGTTGCGGCAACAACTCGGGATCGGAGATAGCAGCTGGGTGGGCCTTTGGCCATGCCCATTCGGGACCGGCATAGCCAGTCCACATCACCACGCGCATAGCGCGTGGGTTTCTACATCCATTAAAGGCAATGAAATTGGAGGACGCACTGCGCGAGGTCATCGTCCTGGATGATGATTCACGCTCATATATACAGCTCGGCATAGACATGAATCTGGCCATATCAGAAAAAGGCGTCAATCTGAAAAGGAACGCCTATCAGTTGCAACAGATGATGAAACAAGGCCTTATGACAGACGATTTGTTCTATCGCGTGAAGCAGCGGGTCGCCTCTGCCCTTGACGCCCGAATGGGTGGTCTTCCGGAACCGGTGATGACGAGCGGTGGCTCCGGAAATCAGGGGATCCTCACTATTCTCTTGCCGTATCTGGTCGGTCGGGATCGATCTATTGAGCTGCCCCGCATTCAGGAAAGCATTGCGATCAGCCATGCTGTGAATTCCTACATCAAGTGTTTTACGGGAGAGTTGTCGGTCGTCTGCGGCTGCGCCATTGCCGCCAGTATCGCTGCGGCGATCGCGATCGTGTATCAGATGGCTGGTATCGACATGGAAAAGATCACCTATGCCGTCGGCAATAGCATCGCTGATCTCTCCGGGATCATCTGCGACGGAGCCAAACCGGGTTGTTCCATGAAGATAGTAACCGGAGCGGATACTGCCATGCGTTCCGCCTTCATGGCCCTTGCCGGTTATGGCATCTCCACTGATGACGGGATCATAGGAAATTCGGCAGAGGAATCGATCCGCAACTTGAGCAAAATATCGCTTGAAGGCATGGGTCTGGTCGACTCCACTGTGGTCCATATCCTTCAAGGAAAAGCTCCTCGCCGGGGTCAGGCCTGAGGACTGTCAAGCACATAACCGGGTGAATCCGTATAATGCTACCCGACTATCATGCTACGGAGGAAGACTCCTTCGATCTTAAACAGGAGCCGCTACCTATGAAAGAGGCCCATGGGTTGTGACCTTGAATAGTCGGTAAAGGAGCAGAATGGATATCGAGACCAAGGCAAAAAAGCTCTTGGAACTCTACCAGGATTTTGAGGAGAAGGCTCGGGTCCATCGCGAAGCGGCGGTGTGCGCCGTTGGCTGCGCCGATTGCTGCATCAACGTTGGTAACGTGGATGCCGTCACCCTCGAAGGCTGGCTCATTCTGGAACACATGAAAGGCATGGACCCTGGGCGTCGTTCCCAGTTGAAGAAGAAGATCGAAGAGAATGCCCGAGAGAAAGAAGAGTCCATTTACACCCGCTGTGCCTTTCTTCAGGACAATCTTAGCTGCGCCATCTATCCGGTGCGGCCCTTCAGTTGCCGGCGCTTGTATTCGGTGGTGCGCTGCGGTGAAAACGGTCCCACCGTGCACCGCCAGGTATGGCAGATGGCTGAAGACACCGTCGCTGCCATTCAGGCACTCGATGCTGATGGGTGTTTTGGTCATCTCAGCCACATTCTGCCGCTTCTGCAGGAACCTGGGTTTCGCAAGACTTATCTCAGCGGCGACTATGCTTTAAGCAAGATCTCAGATGCCTGACCATCGTGAAATTCCGGTGTGAAGAGCAAAGGGTTTGACTTGAGCGTCGCATTAGTTCCGGTGTCTGAATGTGTTGATTATGGAGAAACCAACCAAGGATTTTCCCATGAAACAAGCCAATCCGAATTTTGCCGAACAACCAGCAGCACTGCTCCAAAAGTTAATTCAATTTGACACCACCAATCCCCCAGGCAATGAGCGCGAATGCCTGCTGTTCGTCAAAGGTCTGTTGGCTGAAGTTGGAATTGAATCTCAGCTGTTCGGAAAATCAGCGGAGCGTCCTAACCTTGTTGCCCGGTTACCCAGTCAAGGCAATAGCCCTCCTTTGCTGTTATACGGTCATGTGGACGTGGTGACGACTGAAGATCAACGATGGACCCACCCCCCTTTTGAAGGAAGACTCGTCGATGGCTTTATCTGGGGGCGTGGGGCCCTGGATATGAAAGGCGGTGTTGCCATGATGTTGGCAGCACTCTTGAGGGCAA
Source organism: uncultured delta proteobacterium (assembly GCA_963844985.1). Taxonomy (GTDB): domain Bacteria; phylum Desulfobacterota; class Syntrophobacteria; order Syntrophobacterales; family Syntrophobacteraceae; genus JADGQM01. The sequence continues at coordinate 173,280 of CAWJQV010000028.1, read as the reverse complement.
AACGTGATGGACTCAAATTGCCCGGCGATGTTGTGTTGGCAATTGTATGTGATGAAGAAACCGGGGGGGATCTTGGATCCAAATATCTTGTGGAGAATCACCCTGAACAATTTACTAATACTCGCTATGCGTTAGGTGAGTTTGGTGGCTTTCCTCTTACAGTAGGAACACAACGCTTCTATCCCATTCAAGTTGCCGAAAAGCAGATTTGTTGGATAAAGGCTATTGTCCGTGGACCAGGAGGGCATGGTTCAATGCCTGTCCGTGATGGCGCAATGGCCAAGCTTGGTCGCTTCCTCGTTGACTTGAACAAACGGAGACTCCCCGTTCATATTACCTCCATCGCTAATCAGATGATTGAAACGATCTCCTCTACCATCGGGGGAGTAGGTGGGCTGGTTTTGGGACAATTGCTGAATCCCGAGTTGACCATCAGTGTACTGAAACAGTTGGGAGAACGGGGCCGTGTCTTTGATCCGCTGTTGCACAACACTGTCAGCCCAACAGTCCTGCACGGAAGTCAGAAGATTAATGTCATTCCCAGCGAGGTATCGGTCGAACTGGATGGCCGTCTCCTGCCTGGTTATGGCCCAGATGACCTTTTGAGTGAGTTGCGGCAAATCACACAAGGTATCGAATTTGAGGTTATTCGATACGATCCTTGCCCAGGTGAACCGAATATGGGTATGTTCGATAAACTGGCTGCAGTATTACGTGATGCTGATCCAACCAGTGTCCCGGTGCCTTGGCTTCTGAGTGGATCTACAGATGCTCGGTATTTTTCACGGTTGGGCATTCAGACTTACGGTTTCCTGCCGATGCAACTGCCTGAAGACTTTGATTTCATAAACTTTATCCATGCAGCCAACGAAAGAATCCCGGTAGCGGCCTTGGATTTTGGGGTAAATGCAATCTATCAGGTGCTTCAGCAGTTCTGATAATCTGTTGAGCGGAGAATTATTGCTGCCAGTCAGGCCTAACGGAAAACCGGTCAAGCTCTTCGGATATTTCGTTTGGAAGGAGGTAATCAATGGCATGTGAAAGTTGCGAGTTCAGAGCGAAGTATGACAAGAACCCACAGTCATTCCTGGGTCGGTTGTGGAGATGGCATGCCAAGTGGTGCCCTGGCTGGAACAAATACATGCTTTCGCTGTCCAGTGAAGAGAGAACAAAATTGGCTGAGCAATACGATTTGGAGAAGTTCAAAGTTCAAGCCTAAACTGTTGGATCATCGTTTCAGTTCAGGCACATCAGAGTGATGGGCCGGTGGCCGGATAGATTGCAGATAAAGAATTTGAATCCTCAAACTTTGCTTGCGAAAATGCATGTTCACGGCAATGAACCGATGACTTTTTTTTGCGATAGCTTGAAACCCCACACCCTCAAGAATCAAGGCTACCATCTGGAGCATAACTACGGTCTCGCAAAGAAGCACCTGAGTGCCGTTTTCGTGACAATCATGATGCTCGCTTTTCTCGTCGACCAGGTTCAGCAGTTGTGCTGTCCGCTCTTTCGAGCCGTACGGGCAAAGCTACACAGCAAAAGGGATCTCTGGGAGAGAGTGCGCGCCCTATTTTTCGATTTTGAACTGGAGTCCATGCGCATGCTCTACGAGGCACTCCTCTATGGGTACAAAAGACCTGTTCCCGAGATCACTTTCGACTCATCCTGAAAGTGGGGTGCTTTGCCAATGACACTTGGAGGCTATAGTCAGGCCATGCGAATCCTTGTTTGACAGGAGTAGGGAGAATAACATCTTCAAGCATATTAAGAGATTTTTGTAGGAGAAAAATGACCTTCTCATCACCCCATATTCGACCTCGATTCGCAAATGGAAAGGGGCGCATGCTGGAGGTCCCGTCTGTCGTCTCATCAGACTCTCCTACTCTTGGCTGTTCCGGGAATTGCTGGGTAAAAACGCTGAAATCTTATGATTAGCCCCAATGGCGCAGCATTATTGTGATCTCCAGGTCATTTGCCCAATCAAATCGACTTATATGACTGAGCAAACAAATATCAAACAACCGTTTCGGGATAGGCACTAATTAGGCCGCTTCCAAGGATTGTATGCCAATAGCCCAGGAAATAGATAAATATTGAGTGAGATTTGTGCTATGCTGACTATCCTAAAGGCGAATGGGCCGAAACAGGAGAGACCTTCTGGGGAATGAACCTGGGACGGGAAATCTCAAAACAATTTTTTGACCGTAGCAGCCAAGGTTGAGGCATGATCTCGATTAACCCTGGCCACAGAGAGGAGGAAGCCATGCAAAGGAAGTTGTGGTACCTGGTAATAGTGGCTGCGGTGCTTCTGAGCGTAGCACCCGTTGGAGCGGATAGGGATTTTCAAGTGTTTCCTGGCGTGGGTGCGGAGGCGGGGACCATGATCACCAGGCTTCCTTACACTATCAAACATCCGGGCTTCTATTATATCGCCCGCAACCTCTCCTACTTCACACTCGGAACCACAAGCGGCATCACTGTGGCCAGCGACGATGTCACCATCGACCTCATGGGTTTTAGGCTCATCGGCCCTGGAAACAATCAAGGTTACGCAATCAATCTTGTAGATGGAGATTTTAACGGTCATAGCAATGTCGAGGTCCGCAACGGCACCCTCAAAGGCTGGAGTGAGGGTCTCCACACTTCTAATAATTGTGGCAACAACCGGGCCATTAATTTGCGAACGGAAGACTGTATTGTCGCGGGCATCAGCCTGGACGGCTACGGCAACGGCAACCTGATCAAGGGGTGCACCGCAGTGGGCTCTAGCTGGGAGATCGTCGGCACCGGAATTGCTATTATTGGGGGCTTGGCCACCGGCAATACCGTCAACAATTGTACCCGCGGTATCGTCGGCTCTGGGACGATCAGCAGCAATTTTGTGTCCAATAGCTCCGCAGTTGGCATAGAGTGCCTTGGTGCGAGCAGCATCATCGGCAATACAGTCGTCGCCACTACAGGCACCCCAATCGGGATTGATATCAGTACGAGTAAACCCGTCTTGGTGACGCAAAACACGGTGAGTGGTCCCGGCACCCATTTTGTCAGTGGCATCGGCACCGTAAATGTCCCCAACACTAATGCCGGGTTCTGATTATTACTTGTGGGCTGCATCCCACGCACCATTGAAGACGCATGGGACGCGCCTTGTTATCCTTTCGTCAATTTCGATACTCTCGGAAATCCCGTCAGCAAGTCCGGCCGGGGCTGAATTTTCGCAGCTATTGGTGATAATGCATTCAAGAATCCGGAGTCTGGAAATCCGGGTTGTTGCTTGAGGTGAGGCGTTGCAGAGTTACATGACTGCTGACAGAGGGCAAATATATGTCAAACGGAATCTCTGCCCTTCCACCTCACCGCTACTTCAAGTCAGTGGCGGAGAACAAAGCGCCCTGCGGGAGGCGCAGAAAATGGTGGACGGATTCCTGTCGACCCCTTATTCTGAGGCCTCTAATGCCTTTCGGAGTATTGAAACTGTGTAACCTTCTGCATCGGCATCCGACCAGGGGGGGATATCGTCGGAAAGTAGTTCACCTGAACCGAAGCGTTAGAGGTACTCTATGAATCAAACACTCTTACTGATCGACATTCAGAACGACTATTTCCAGGACGGGGCGATGGAGCTTGCGGGAAGCCTGGAGGCAGGGGTCCAAGCCGGAAAGCTGCTGCAAGTCTATCGGCAGAAATCCCTCCCAGTCATCCACATTCAGCATATCTCCACGCGGAAAACTGCCACCTTCTTCTTACCAAATACGAAGGGCGTCCAAATCCATGAAAGCGTAACGCCCGTTAAAGGTGAGACTGTATTTCAGAAGAACTATCCGAACAGTTTTCGCGAGACACCGCTTCTTGAGTACCTGCGCCAGCAGCAAATTACGCAACTTGTCATTGCGGGCATGATGACTCATATGTGCATTGATACCACTACACGCGCCGCCGCGGACCTTGGCTTCCAATGTCTCTTGGCTCATGACGCCTGCGCCACCAAATCACTGTCTTTCGGTGGTGCAACTGTCTCAGCGGAGCATGTTCAAACGGCATTTCTCGCAGCGCTCAATGGCTTGTTTGCCAAGGTGTTATCTGTGGAAGAAGTGTGCTCGACCCTCAACCAGTAAGGATTGAGACGACTCCAGGCTTTATCGGGGTCGTTTCAATCCATAGAAGTGCGGCTACCAGAACTGGCGACGCAGTCGAGCGCTCATAGCGAGAACATGAAGGACAACGGGAAGAAGGGATGCGCAATGGGAGACAAGGGCAAGAAGGATAAGGAAAAGAGTCAGAAGCAGAGCACTAAAAAGCAGAAACACGAGGAAAAAAAGAAGCAGGACAAGCAGCCGAAACGAAGCCCTTGACAAAAAGCTTTGTGAGGTGTCCGTTGCACCAGTAGAAGTCAATATCGCCATGTCCGTTGATGGAGCAACAGCGCGAAAATGAGAGCATCATACCAGAAACTTTTTCAAAAATGGGAAGGGCATCGCTTTGTTATATTGCTTCTGGCTCTCTTGCCGTTTCTGGCCCTTGACCTTGTCTCGGCAGGGTTGATCCGGGCGCAGGGTGTCACCTCGCACGAACTTCTCGATTCGTCAGAGCTGATCCCGGAGATCCGGAGCAGCGCACTGCCGGCACCCAAACTCATTTCTCCATCCGGAACAATTGCCACTGTGAGGCCAACCTACAAATGGAAAGCGGTGACGGGCGCCACCCGATACCATCTGGCCCTCTATCTGCCGGAGTTGAAAAGAAACATCCTGCTGAAGGTGGTTTCAGCCAGTTCCGTCTGCGCTTCCGGCACCTGCTCGTACACGCCGGAGGTGAACCTCAGTGACAGGCTTCATCGATTCAAGGCAAGGGCGGGGAATGTCTCCGGCTGGGGCCCGTACAGCCCATGGAAGGGATTCACCGTCTCATCCGGCCAACATGCCGATGCAATCATCATTGACCATACCAGTGCGGATATTTCAAAGATCCCCGACAACTGGTTGGCGGAAGCGAGAAAACTTACTTTCCATTTCGCCCACACATCTCATGGCTCCCAGATTGTGAGCGGACTTGAGTATTGGAGACTGCAGGATTCGAGGTACAATTACGCTGTTAAGTATGATGATGGCGGCGCTCCCAGCTTGCCCGGCGGCTCCAATCTGCTCAAAATCTATGACGGGAACAATAACGGGGGTGATACCTATATCACTCCTGAGCTCTACTGGAGCACTTCCAAGGGACTGAATATAACGCGCTCCGTTGCAAACACGGGCCTGTTCAATTACTCGATGTGGAGCTGGTGCGGCCAGCAATCCGACAACTCTGTGACCACCGTAAAAAAATACCTCATCCGGCTCGATGGTCTCGGAGCTCAATACCCGAAGATGCGATTCATCTTCATGACCGGCCACACCGATCCCTGGTCCAACGTGCTCATTCGTAACAATGACCTGGTTTGGAATCATGCCTCTTCTCACGGAGATGTGGTGTTTGATTTCGCGGATATTGAGCGGTTCGATCCGGCCGGCAATTACTATCCCGCAGCGCACGACGGTTGCACCTGGTGTGAGGCCTGGTGCGAACATCACCCTGAAGATTGTGCGGATCTGCCGGAAGACTGTGCCCATTCCCATGGATTGATGTGTAAGATGAAGGCGCAGGCTTTTTGGTGGATGATGGCCAGATTGGCCGGATGGGACGGAAAGAGCCCATAGGATATCCGATGCTTGTTGCTGGTTTTGACCTGTAAATTCCGCCCCTCCCGCTTGCAGGAAAATGAGCTCGGGGGCCAAGGTTCTTATCATAAGAGCGAGTTCCTCAAGGAGAGAAAGCGCATGAATTATGATCCCTTGAATTATCCATACCCCTCAAGGCGCAGCGTGGTTTTTGCCCGGCGCGGGATGGTGGCCGCTTCCCAGCCTCTGGCGGCGCAGGCAGGCCTGGACGCGCTCAAGAAAGGCGGCAATGCCATCGATGCCGCCATTGCCGCCGCGTCCTGTCTCACGGTTGTGGAGCCGACGTCAAACGGCATAGGCGGCGATGCCTTTGCGTTGATCTGGACCGGCGGCAAACTTCACGGGCTCAACTCCAGCGGGCCGGCTCCCCAAAACATCTCGCACCATGTGCTCGCCAAGGCAAGCCTCAAGCGAATCCCCCAATTCGGCGTGCTTCCGGTCACCGTTCCGGGCGCACCGGCAGCCTGGGCTGAGCTTGCCCGGCGGTTCGGTCGACTTCCGCTGACGGAAAGCATGCGTCCAGCGGTTGAGTACGCCGAGCAGGGCTTCCCGGTTTCCCCTGTGGTCGGTGACCGCTGGCAAGCAGCCTTCACCGTTTACCGGGCCCAGCACGGGGAGGAGTTTCAGCCGTGGTTCGAAACCTTCGCGCCTCATGGCAGGGCTCCTGTGGCCGGTGAAGTGTGGCGATCGCCGGATCAGGCAGCGACTCTGGCGGCGATTGCGGAAACGAACGCCGAGGTCTTCTACCGAGGCGACCTGGCAGAGAAGACCCAGGCTTTCTTCCGTCGCTACTCCGGCTACCTTACCGCCACCGACCTCGCCGCCTTTAAACCCGAATGGGTTGAACCGATAAAAGTCAATTACCGGGGATATGAAGTCTGGGAAATCCCGCCCAACGGACACGGTATTGTTGCACTCATGGCGTTGAACATTTTGAAGGGTTTCGAATTCCGGGCGAAGGATTCGGCCAAGACTTATCACCGGCAAATCGAGGCGGTCAAGCTGGCGTTCGCCGACGGCCTCAAGTACATCGCCGACATCCGCAGGATGAAGGTTAAAGTCGCGGACCTGTTGTCGGACGACTACGCCGCTGAAAGGCGCAGCCTGATCAACGACAAGGCACTTACTCCGTTGCCCGGAAAGCTCCACGGCGGCGGCACCGTTTATCTGGCCACCGCTGACGGTGAAGGGAATATGGTCTCCTACATCCAGAGCAACTACGAGGGATTTGGCTCCGGCATGGTCATTCCCGGCACCGGCATCGCACTGCACAACCGGGGGGCCTGCTTCTCATCCGATCCCGAGCATGACAACTGCCTCGAACCCGGCAAGAAGCCCTATCACACCATCATCCCGGGATTCCTGACCAAGGATGGGAAAGCCTTCGGGCCCTTCGGCGTGATGGGCGGATTTATCCAGCCGCAGGGCCATGTAATGGTAGTGATGAACACCGTCGATTTCCGGCTTAACCCGCAGGCCGCGCTCGATGCTCCTCGATTCCGCTGGAAGGAAGGCAAGACGGTCGATGTCGAGGCGCAATTTCCCGAGCATTTGGCCAAGGCCCTGCTGCGTATGGGGCACGACGTGAAACGGGGCGAAGTTGGCGATCGCGATTTCGGTCGAGGCCAGATCATCTGGCGCAACGGGGACGGTGTCCTGGCGGGGGGCAGTGAACCGCGCACTGACGGTCAGGTCGCCGCCTGGTGATAGCCCTGGATTTTCTCAGCGCAGCCAAAGACCGCATTCAAAAAAGTTCACCGCAATAAGTCACGTCCCTTCGATGGCATCCGATGCCATGAAAAGGGCCGTGACGAAACCTCAACTCGCGACACGGAACTCGCAGCTTTTCGAAGTCACAATAGATTTTTCAAGAGTTTGCACGCCAGGAGTCCATGAGGACTTCCAGCCAGGTCGTCAGAGCGGTGGAAAGGACGATGCCGCCTCCAAACCCCACTTCCTCCCTGAAAATCACCACGCGGTCCCTGATCGTCATTTTGGGATTGCCGATCTCCCCGATACGATAGGTCACCCGGTGAAAGGCTTTGCCGAGCCCGCCGGCTGTAAAGGGGCCCCCGGTGTGATAAAGATCGTCCACATCAGGCGGGGCCACCACCGGCGGGGCGAAACCCCGAGGGTCGGCAAAGGTGACCCGATCAAGGACCAGCATGCCTTGTCCGGCCTGAAACACTTCGGTCACATCCAGGCCGAAAAGCGAGTTCCTCCAGGTCATCACGGCCTGCTCGCCGTCATGCAGCACGGCGGAGAAGACCTTCCTTCCGGTTTCGGCTTCCGTGAGGGAAACCCGTGTGTACCTGTTTGCGGGAGTCAGCGACAGAAACCCGAAAATAACGATCAAAACAAGGCTGAGTTTTTTCACCGGAACCCTGAAACCATGACACTCATGCAGAGCGTGATGGTCATCTATTTCAGCACACCCTTCTCTTTGAAATACTTCTGAGCCCCAGGATGCAGGAAGTTCAGCGCGTCAGGGGTCACCTGACCGACTGCCGTCTCAGGGGTCATCTTGGTTGCGTCTTTCCATACCGCAGACAGTTCCTGTGTTCCCGAGAAGATGGTTTTCACGATTTCATACATCCGGTCCGAGGGGAAATCGTCCATGGCCGTCAACACAGCGGTGATGGCAATGGCCGGGACATCACCATCCAGCCCTGAGTAGACGCCTTTTCGAAAAACAGTCGGGTGGAAGACGCCGGGGTTGGCCTTCATGATTTTGTCGCGAACCTCTCCGTCAACCGCGAGCAGTACCAACTTCAAACCAGGAGTGGAGGCGAGATCGATGATGGACGAGGTGGGGACCGCCCCGCTCCAGAAGAAAGCCTGAATCTTCCCGTCCTTGAGGGCCGCTACGGACTCGGTTGCCCCGAGTTTCTCGCGGCTGAAGTCCTTGTTCCAATCAAGGCCGAGGGCCTTGAGCACGTAATCGGCCTGCTCCTCTGTTCCGCTGTTCGGGGCGCCGGTGGACACCCGCTTGCCCTTGAGGTCCATGACGCTGGAAATCCCGGTCCCATCCCGGGTCACAATGTGGAGCGGCTGCTCATAGAAACCAAGGACCAGGCGGACCTTGTGCTCGCCGGACAGGCCGGGGACCTTGCCAGCGTTTGCCCAGACCACGTGGTAGTCATAGCAGAAAGCCATGCCCGCGCGACCGGCGGTGAGCAGCTTGAGATTGTCGATGGCCGCGGTGGTTGCCTCGGAAGTCGCATCGGTATTGGGAAGGTTGTTGCCAATAAGTCCCCCGATGGCGCCGCCCAGCGGATACCACACTCCTCCGGTTCCGCCGGTGGCGATGCTGAAGGAGAATTTGCCTTGCGCATCTACTGCCGGGGCCGCCAAAGCCGACAGGGCAAAAAGGGCGATGGCAAAGGCTAAGGTCCTGATCTCTCGATTTCTCATGACAATCCTCCTTGAGTGTGGGTTGATTTTGACTGCTGGTTTTGTATATCGAGATGCGATGGGCATCCTTGCCTCTATTGTCGGGTTTCCTGACGGTGTGCCCGCAGATTGCGGACGACAACGAACACGCCGGCAGCCAATGGCGCCAGCCCCTGGAGCGACAGGCCGATGGGGAATAAGCGCCATAGCCACGGCTGCCGTGATCAGGATTGCCCGTTCCACTAAATTCAGAGGGCCCCGGAAATAACCCACTATGCCGAGCGAGAGCAGTGCCAAGGCGGCCACACTGGTGAGGACTGCCATGACAAAACCGGACAGAGTCGCATCCACGATGAGCAGGTTCGCCCCCTCCGGGGTTACAGAAAAGAAAAACGGCACCAGGAAAGCCGGAAGCGAATACTTCCAGGCCTGCATCATCGATCCGAACGGATTGCCCCCGGTGATCGCAGCAGCCGCTGAGGGTGACAGCCCGACCGGTGGGGAGACCTCCGAGAGCACCGCGAAGTAAAACGCAAGCAGGTGTGCCACGTGGACCGAAACTCCGACTTTCACCAAAGCGGGGGCGACCATAACGACGGTCATGATGTAAGTAGCCGTGATGGGCAGGCTCAGGCCAATGATCATGGAGGCCAAAGTGGCGAGCAGGATGGACAGGATCCGCGATCCGCCGCTCGCAGACATGATGAGGCCCGAGATCTTGAGCCCCAGGCCGGTGAGGGTGAAGGTACCCACGATCAACCCGGCGGCGGCCAGCAGTACGGAGACCGGCAGCACGTTTTTGCCGCCCTCGATAATCGCCTCGATGATCTTTGGGGGAGTCAGCCACTCGCTTCGGTCCTTGCTGAGAAAGCTGGTGAGCACGGTGACCACGAGGGCCCCGATGGCTGAATATTCGGGCGATTTGTTCCAAACGGCCAGCAGCAGGATGAGCACCACCAGCGAGATCAGATGATATCCCTTGGTTTTCATGACATACCAGACCGGCTTGGCTTCCGCCTCGGGAGGGGCGAAATTGTACTTCCGGGCTTCCATCTCCAGCACGAAAAAGGTGCCCAGGTAGTAGAGGAGTGTCGGGACGAGCACCATAATGACCACATCGAGAAAAGTGACATTCAGAAACTGCATGATGAGAAAGGCCGCAGCCCCCATGAGCGGCGGCGAGATGACGGCGCCGATCCCGCCCGCGGCAATCAAGCCGGCGGCCATGTTAGCCGAATAGCCGGCTGTCCTGAGGATGGGCCACATAATGGGGGCCACCGAGATGGTGGTCGCCACCCCGCTTGCCTGCGGCCCGCCGAGAAGCGCCGTAGTGATGAGGGCACCGCGGCCGGCGCTGGCAGAAGTGCGGCCCATGGTCGCCAGGGAGAGGTCGAGCCAGAAGTTGCCTGCGCCGGCCACGTCCATGAAGGTCCCATAGACCACAAACAGCAGTACGAAGGAGACGCTTACCGAAATGGGCACACCGAAGATGCCCTCAAGCGTCATGTACATATGCCCGACAATCCGGTCGATTTCATAGCCGCGGTGAGACAGCGCACCGGGCAAATAGCGCCCGAAATAACAGTAGAGCAGGAAGCCCAGCACTACCAGGGTGAAAGTGTTGTCCACGACACGCCGCGAGAGTTCCAACAGCAGGAGGATGGCCACGATCCCGAAGAATACGTCCATAGGGTCGGGGAGTGTCGATCGCCGGATAAACTGGTCCAGGTCGAAGAGAGCGTAAAAGATCGAAGCCACACCGAGGATGGCCAGGCCAAGGTCCAACCAGCCGGACCAGTTGGCGGCCCTTGCGGAAATCGGGTAGGCCATGAAACCCAAGGCAAAAATAAATCCCAGGTGGACCATGCGGAAGGCGTGGGTTTCGACCGGGATAACCGCACCGTAGAGGGACCAGCCAACAAAGCCCGTATAGAGGACTCCCATAAAGATGGCGGATCTACCCAGAATCTCTCGCACAATTCCCCCTTTGCCCCATCCCCGGCATCGCTTTCTTATTCCCAGATCCACCCGTAAGCTGTCAAGGAGTTTCACGGATCGGGGCTGTCAAGGCCGTGAATTTCTCTGCCCGAAACCGGGAGGCAAGGAACTGGCGAATGGGCGAGGAAACCCCGATTGTCCAGGATTCAGATCGAGTCATCGGGTAAATAATCCTCTCGCACCGGTGAAAAGACCTCGACGGCAACCGAGTCTGAGAGAATTGTCGCACCATGTTCAACATGGCCGGGGATGCACCAGCTGTCGCCGGGTTCCACGTCAAACGAATCCTCTCCGATGGAAAGCCGCATCTTACCGGAAATGAGGTACCCGGTCTGTTCATGAGGATGAGCATGCCGGGGCAACTGGCTCCCCTTCTCCAGTCGGAATTCCGTCAGGAGCGTCTTGTCGCCAAAGGCCAAGGTCTTGAGTCGGATGCCTTTCAGGGGCTGCCGGTATCCGCCGTCATTGCGCTTGGAAAACATCGAAATCTCTTCCTCTCCACAATCTTCATTCCGTGGTTTGCGTGTTCGTCCATTCCTCACTTCAATAAAGCCCGCATCAAGCCCGGTATCCGCTGACGCCACTCGAATTGCTCACCGATGTCGTTGCGTTCCTTGGCCAGCCACGCCAAGACCTGGCTTATGTCAAAGGCGTGCTGGGCCTTCTCCGGGGCTCCGGGCACTCTCTTTCTCATTTGGACCGCGATGGACAACGGCGTCTGTTCCTTGTAGCTGCCGGCAATGGCCACATCGTGGCCGCTGCGAATGATATGAAAGGCCCTGGTGGCAGCCTTGAATCCCCATTCTTTGCGGACGTCCCGCTCCACCCATAAGGCCGCTTTATCCAAGGGAACCTGAATCTTGCGCCACTGATCGAGATTCGTCCTCTCTTCCAGGGCATCTGCCAGACCCCGTTTAAGCACTTCTCCCATATCTTCAATTCTTGCGTCGCCGACATGGCGACGATGAAAGTCTGAATGGGCCGTTCCGACTACCAGTCCGTTGCTGCATGCGAATCGAAACCACCCCAGGAGTACCTGGAATCTCACACTGGTGTCGACCGAATTAAGGCATTCAAGGCGCATCGCCATTTCGTGACTGCCGCCCGGGTCAAAGGCATAGTCGTCGGGTAGATAGATGCAGACCCTCATGCGTTCACCGTATTCCGTGATGGTCATCTCGGCTCTTGCCTCCTCAGGGTCGATTCCCTGTTTCCCGAGAGCCTCGGCTGCGGCAGCCAATACCTCCTTGTGGGATACCAGGACATAGTGTTTCGAGACCACCCCTACGGGTATGAAGGCAGAATCGCCCTCAACAGGCTTCCTGACGATCGCCTCGAGGCGATCGTTGACTTCGGAATGCAGGCCATTTTCTCGAACAATCGCAAAGGGACGGCGCTCAAAGTCGGGAAGATGCCGCTGAAGGTTGAATAACGTTTCTTCGTAGATTTTGGCAGGTGAATTCAACCACTTCTGCGGGCGCCGGGAACTCATGTGCTTGCTATCGGACACCCTGGCAAACAGGTGAAGCTGTCTTGGTCCTTCTCTCATTGCCCCTATCTCCCTGATAGATCGGCCGGAGGCCTGATCCGGAAAGGGTTTTTGAGATCACCGCTACGGTGCCGTTAAGGCATGGCAATCAACCGGGGTTCAACCAGGCCCCAAGAGTATCACGCTTCCTTTTCACAACGAAACCATTATGCACTTAAATGTTTCGATTGCTCCGCATGGTATTCTTGTTCCCGATCGGCATTTTTTTGCAGCCGCCTTCGCCCCAATAAGATACATTAACAGCGAATCCGGAGGAATGACGTCGCTTTCCGACGCAGCCCCTTCCCAATCCCTGGTCCCGATGCTGGTTGTGGAACAGGGCGAATATAGCCCGAATAGAGCGTTTTATGCGAATCACCCGACGGAACAAGGAGACGAGTAAGACCTATGGACTTCCGCCAATTTCCGACTTCGTATCGACCCCATTCCTATCTGATCAAGAATGCGTCGCTCATTGACACCGGGGCCCGGATCATCGTGCCGAAGGCCTCTGTCCGGGTGTGCAACGGCATCATTGAAAGCGTACACACATCCGGCAGGCTTCCCCGCGCAAAGGAGGCATTCGACGCAGCCGGTCTGTTTCTGATGCCCGGCCTCATCGACATGCATGTCCATTTGATCTGGGACGGCAGCGCAGATCCTCTGACGACCATGAAACGGGAGGGATCGCACCTGGCGATGGCGCGAGGCCTGGCGAACGCTCGTGCATCGCTCGCCTGCGGCGTGACCACCCTCCGCGACCTCGGATCGGTCGATGACGTGGCCATTGAAATCGCCAGGGTGTTCGATTCCGGACTCCTCTTCGGGCCGACCGTCGTTGCGGCCGGCCGCATCATTCAGCCCACAGGAGGCCATGTGCCCGAGATCGGCCTGATCGCTGATTCCAAAGATGAGTTGGTCAAGGCCGTCCGTGCCATGAAGGCGCGTGGAGCGGGAGTCATAAAAGTGGCGTCGACCGGGGGTGCCTACGGTCCCGAGGAAATTGGGCCGGCCCTGTACCCGCAAAAAGACCTGGAAACGATTGTCGAGGAGGCCCATCGTCTGGGCTTGCGGGTTGCGTCCCACGCCCTCGGCAAGACGGGTATCGCCTGTGCGGTTTATGCCGGCATCGATACCATCGAGCACGGTGCCGAGATCCCGGACGATGTGTTGCTGGAAATGAAGTTCCGGAACTCTTTTCTCATTCCGACCCTGGCCGTTTACAAAAAACTGTCGGAGAGTCGAGGGAAGGTCCTCGACTGGTACGTCGAGAAGGCAAAGCAGGTTGTGGCCTGGCAACGCGAAACCATCCGGCAGGCGTCAGCCATGGGCGTGGCCATTGCCCTGGGTACCGATGCCGGTTCTCCGAATTTCGGCCCTCATCCGTCGGTGTTTGTCGAAATGGCGACGATGGTTGAATATGGCCTGAGCACCTGGGACACCCTTGCCGCGGCAACCTGTCGTGCGGCCGCCGCCCTGGGGCGGGAGGACTCTCTGGGTCCGTCGAGGCGGGCAGGAAGGCGGACCTGATCTTGCTCCGGGATAACCCGGTCAGCGACATTCGGGCCATGCGCTCAGTCAAACGGGTTATCAAGAATGGAATCATTTTATGAGCACCTATGATCGATGAGAAAGCGTCGGGTCCCAAAAATCATCGTATGGCCCATTTGTTGCTTTTCCGGTGCTTGCCGGCGGGTTAAATAGCAGTGTCCGGTTAAATGGGGACCGTGAAGCAGTTTCATGACAGCGGAACGAACCTGCATTTCCTTCGCCCATTTACGGATATTGTCCTGTTGAGCGGTTTAATGCTCGCGGCCGACGATTGGCCATGTGGTTATACGGTGCAATCGAGTGCTCTCTTTTACTTTTAAGGATGGTGTTCATGGTCTCACTCGTAGTCGATGGAAAACAAATTCAAGCGGAGGAAGGAACAAGCCTTCTTCAGGTCTGCCTCGAAAACGGAATCTACATTCCCAACCTGTGTTTTCTCAAAGAAATGGAGAACCCAACGGGCTCCTGCCGATTGTGCCTTGTTGAAATCGAAGGGGAAACCAAACCCGTTACTTCCTGCAGGGTCAAAGTGCGGGATGGTATGGTGGTCAGGACGGATACACCGACGGTCAGGCAGCTCCAGCGCATTGATTTTCAGCTGCTCATGACGGCCCATCACATGGACTGCAAGAACTGCCTCTCCAAGAGGTGCTGCGAACTGCAGAAAATCGCCAAACTTCTGGGCGTTCGTCTTAAGGACACCAAATTTGAGCAACTGGAACGTCTTAACCTTGCCGTTATCAAACATCCCTGTTTCGATCTCTTGCCTGCGCGCTGCATTCTTTGCCGGAAATGCCTGTTCGTTTGTGGTCAGAAGAACCCCGAACCGTTGCTGAAGTTGGTGAGAAAAGGCTTCGAACATGTTATCGAAATTGCCTGTGACGACGACCCTGAGAAGCTCCCCTGTCAGAATTGTCAGGCATGTGTGAAGGCTTGCCCCGTGAGTGCCATTGTGCCTATTTCGACCGGCAAAATGGAGAAGACGGGGTGAGAAATGCGAGAACGACCGGATGGCGGCTCAAATGTGCCCCTAATGCCATGAGCCTCCACCCGGTGCAATCCCGGGAAAGGAGCATCCAATGAATGCAAGACCGCAAAACGAGGCAAAAGAGTGGGTCCAGCAGGCCATAGCGTTTTACAAGGCGTCGGGAAAGAGGATCGCCTTCGCTGCCTTTACCGACCCTGCGGGAATGTTTGTTCAAGACGAAATGTACATCTATGTGTTGAACCCCAGAGGGACCATGCTTGCCCACGGTGTCAACGAGAAGTTTGTCGGGGAGGAGTTCATAGATCTCAAGGATTCCGACGGCAAGCCTTTTATTAGAGAGATCGTCGAGACGGCCAACTCAAAAGGCAGCGGCTGGGTGGAATACCGATGGTTCAATCCGGCATCCAAGAACTGGACCCCCAAGATCGCCTATTTCGAAAAGGTCGATGACCTGATCGTCTGCAGCGCCGTGTATAGAGAGGAATTCGAGCTCAAAGGGTCTTCTTTTCAGAACCAGGTCTAAAGGCTTGATTCGGGAACTGATTACCCCCCGTAACTCGCAAACTGAACCGTCTGTGCCATGGCCGTGGGTTCGGTCACTACGTTGATGAGGGCCGGCCTGCCTTTTTGCACTGCCATCATGCCCCGTTCAAGGGCCGGGCGGATGGCCCGCGGGTCTTCGACGAATTCGCCGTGGGCCCCGAAACCCTGAGCGATCAGGTCATACCTTACGATCCCCAGTTCCCGGCCCGGCAGACGGAGGTCCCCCTTGGGCCGGGCGGTCCATCCGGCATTGTTGCTCACGACGACAAGCACCGGCAAGCCGTGGCGCACGGCGGTGTCCAATTCCATCAGATTCAGTCCCAAAGAGCCGTCTCCGTTGAGGACGACTACGGTCTTTTCGGGTGAGGCGGCCTTCGCACCCAAGCCAAACGGGAGGCCGACCCCCATGCAGCCATTGGGCCCGGGATTGAGCCTTGCCCCGGGGAAAAAGGACGGGATTGCCTGGCGCGACATGTTCATGATCTCATGGCCGTCCACGGAAAGAATGGCATTTCGCGGAATGAAGTCACGGATTTCCCGGCACAGCCGGAAGGGATGAATTGGAATTTGGTCGGAATTGAGGAGCGGTGCCAATTTTTCCCGGCTTTGCCGGTCCCTCTCCCTGAGTTCCCGGACCCAGGGCGACTCGCTCCCGAACCTCACCCGCCCTTGAGCCGCAACGCTGAGCTGCGCAAGGGTGGCTTTGGCATCCGCGACAATGCCGAGTTCCACGTTCCGAACGCGTCCGATTTCCTCGGCATGAAGATCCACCTGGATGAATCTGGCATTCGCGGAAAAGCGCGGTGGCCGTCCTTGACCAATAATGAAGTTGAAGCGCGTACCCACCACCAGCACGAGATCAGCCTCCCGAAAAGCGAATGAGCGGGCCCCAAGGAAGGAGAGAGGATGATCGTCGGGGACCATCCCGCGCCCCTGCGGGCTGGTAAAGAAGGGTATCCCCGTGGTCTCGACGAACTCGCGCATTTGCTCGCCCGCGCCGGACCAAAAAATGCCGCTCCCTGTGAGGAGAATCGGCTTTCTGGCGCTGCCGAGCAGTTCCACCGCCTGCTCGATCGCACGACTATCCGGACTGGGGGCCTTAATCTCCTTCAATGAAGGCCTGGGTGCCGCCAGAGACTCGTCGATCTTCTCGTAGAGCATGTTGCCGGGCATGTCCAGATACACGGGTCCGGGCTTTCCGTGTCGCGCCTTGATCATCGCGAAATGAACATATTCCTTGGCTCTGCGCGCCTCGTAGATCCGCGCCGTCCATTTGCAGACCGGTTCAAATATGGCGACCTGATCCAGTTCCTGAAAATCGCCCAGATCATACAGGTTGTAAGAGGAGGCACCGCCGAGGGCGAGAATGGGGCAGGCATCCAGATAGGTGTTTGCGATTCCGGTGAGGAGATTCAGTGCTCCCGGTCCCCCGGCCCCCATGCAAACCCCCGTTTTACCCGTGACTCGGGAGTAGGCGTGGGCCATCATGGCGGCAGCCTGCTCGTGGCGGACGTCAATCATGCGGACACCGAGACGGTCCAGATGAATCGACAGGTCGAAGGTGGGTCCGCCCATGATGAAGAACACGGTGTCGACACCTTCCTCTTTGAGGCCCTCGGCAATAAGGCGGCTGCCGTCAACCTGTGCCATATCTGTCTCCTTGTGCTGTGGGGTCCTTGGGTGAGAGGCATAGCGACCACGAGTTCGCAGTTTCATCCTAAGGGATCACTCCTTCCTTTGCAACGTTTGCATAAAGCCCAATGCAGCGCTCTGGGCGACCCTGTTGTGACCAGGCTCTTGTTAAACGCCGACAAAAACCACAGACCCCGCCTTTCAGCAATTCCTCATGAATACGCTCCTGTCCGGAGGACCCGGCGAAATCGTCGCTCACCCGGTAAATTTATACTCCCGAGGACGCCTCTTTTCCGCCTGAAGCTCTAACTTGGCAACAGCCGAAAGTTGCAGTAGAATGATTTGTTCAAGGCGCCGATCAAGGAGCTGATTTCCATTGAGTTCTCGTTACCCTGACCGACGACCTTCGGGTCGAGCCGGTCATGGGGTATTCTGCGTTTCCTGCTTTAGATGAGAGGTAGATCCGGAGATTACTCGATGCGTCGGGATTCAAGGGTTCACAGGGAGTGGGTATGAGAGAAAAGAAACATGGCGATTTCGTGGCGATCATCCTGATTCTGCTTGGGGTCCTGCTGATTGTCTGTTCCGTGGCCAAGTGGTTCGACAGCGACACGCTGCAATGGTTTTGGATTCTCCTGCTCTACTTTTGGATCGGCTACCTTTCGGGGCAGGTCGGGTCTATTAGCCGCACCATTTCCTGGGGTATTGAGACCGGGTTCGTGGGTTCCGATTCCCTCAGCACTCGAGACTTAATCATCAAAGGAGGGCACGGAAGAGGAGGGATCTCCATAGAAAACGATGCGGGAGCAACGGTTGCCATAGTAACCAAGGGAGAGGGGCTGTTCTTGTCCATAAAGGACGCCAAGAGTGAACAGCCGGTCTCCATCGGGG
Organism: uncultured delta proteobacterium; assembly: GCA_963844985.1. GTDB lineage: Bacteria > Desulfobacterota > Syntrophobacteria > Syntrophobacterales > Syntrophobacteraceae > JADGQM01. The sequence continues at coordinate 155,039 of CAWJQV010000028.1, read as the reverse complement.
TTGTGGAATTAGCCGGGCTGATCAGTGCCTTTCAGGAAAAAAACCGGCCAGCTGCAGATCGTGAGAAGGAAAGCCCGGAAGAGCGGTGACGAATTCGAAAGATCCTCAATAATGGCAGCAAAGTCCCGGGCAGTTTCGTGTCTCAACGTGAGATCCTGCCGGGAACCCTCGGATGCGACGGCCCTTCGGAGGTCATGGACAAGGCGGAAAAGGTCCTCGTTGGCGAAGGGGTGTTCGGGTTCAAGAGGCAAGAGGAGAGGTGATGAAGAGGATCGCCGCCTGGGTTCAGGTCGTCATTGTGGTGCTGATTGTGGGATACGGCACCTGGCAGCTTTTCGAAGGCAGGTTCGAACAGTCATTTGCCACACTGCCTTTCCTCTTTGCCTACTATGTGTTCGTAGTCGCTCGCTTGAAAAGAAAACAATTCGACTCCATGGAAGACGATCAGGACCATTGATAACGCCGGGGCTCATTGCAGCGGGCCACCGACTCGGCTACAGATCCTCAAAGATGCCCAGGTCCCGATTCTTCCGACATTTGAAGGGGTCGAAGATCCTGCCGTTCATGGCGAGGTAAACTCCGTCAGGCAGGGCGGATACTGCCCCCACAGCAACGCCGACGTTGAACACGGCGTCGCTCGACTTGAAATCGGCCGGCTCCATCGCTCCCGTCAGGACGATGCATTTTCCCTCGATGCCACCCAGAACTTTTCCGGTTTCGACCATCGTGTCGGTGCCGTGAGTGATAATGATCTTGTCGCATGATTCAGCCGCCACGCGCGCTCTTATCAGGTCCCGATCGGCGTCGTTCATGTCCAGGCTGTCTTTTCTCAACAGGGACTCGATTTCATAGTCAAAAGCAATCGGAAGGCTTCCCAAAATGGCCCGAATACTCGGAAAACCAACTTCGTATTGGCTGAGTTTATCGAAGTAGACCTTGTCGATCGTCCCGCCTACGGAAAATATCTTGATCCTCACGAGCCCTCTCCCAATTCATGAGATCAACTCCTTGTTTAACATAGCACCCTGTTCAAGGGGTGCAAGCGGAAAGTGCCTCCTTTTCCCGGGGACCGCCACCCGCCCTTTTGCAGACTTTTATCGGACAGGGGCGGCAGCATCGTGAAGCCTCCTGTCCTGCGGATTTCGATGGCATCCAATGACAATCGATGATGATCAGTTGTTTTTTATCTGGATTGGGCAGCTCCCCATCAATTAATTAGTGTGAGCGGGGATGCGATCTATTATAATGATCGGAACCGGAAGACGAAGGGTTGGATTATGGCATCGGTTAATGAACAGAGAAGGAGGAGCCAATGACAAAAGAACAGGAAAGCGTGAAGAAATGGGTGGACAAGGCCATTGCTTTCTACAAAACCAGCGGGAAAGACATTGCTCTTGCTGAATTCTCCCACCCGAGAGGACAGTTTGTCAAAGATCAGCGTTATGTCTTTGTCTTGGATCTGAATGGAATCATGCTTGCCCATGGGATCAACGAAAAATATGCGGGCAAGAACTTCCTTGAGCTCAAGGATTCCGACGGCAGGAGTTTCATTCGAGAAATCGTCGAAGCCGCAAAAACCAAAGGCTCCGGTTGGGTCGATTACAAGTGGTATCACCCTGTAAGCAAGGAAGAGCGACCAAAGACGGTCTACTTTGAGAAGATCGAGGATATCATTGTCTGCAGTGGCGTCTATCAGGACATCGTCGAGGTCGATCTTTTGTAAGGAGGGCTATGAGCTCATCCGAACGCTTAAGCGCAAACCCTGTGAGTGAAGGAGGATGATTATGACTTACGACGAGATCAAGACTGCTGTTTTGAATTTGAGCGGAAGCGACCAGAGGCGTCTGATCGTCGAGGTTCTCCCGAAGATCTGGCCGCAAGCCTGCGTGGATGATACTTGTGTCGAGCAGGTTCGAGGGCTTGTGGATGAATCAGTGGTAAGGGAATACAAAAAACAGCATCTTGACCACATCTGATTGGAGCGTATGCCATTGAGGGAGTTTCAGCCAGCCTCCCCGGGGAGAATGGAAACCTTAATCGCTCAAACCCTGTAGTCACCGCGTTCGTTTTGTCCTTTCGGCAGCTCTGTTGCTTCTTCTCTTTCCCTGCTACGATTCATCATTCGGGTCTCATGCCGACGAGTCGATCGCGACTGCGCGCCCAATCGCCACACTCTGACATTTCCGGCGAGAGCAAGACGGGTCAGGGAACCAGTGCCCTTATGCCTCCTGTTTTCTTCCGCTCACCGCTGTCGTAGTAGTATTTCTGACCCCAGCCGATGACCTTTCCATTCTGGAGCAGGATGGGGGTGAAGCGTTTGCGTTCGTCATTTGCCCAGTGGTTGGTTTCGTAAAAGAGATATTCCTTATCGCCATAGCCCTCCCTGGTGTAAGGGTTTCCCATCAGAGAAAGGACGGAGTCCCTTTCCATGCCGATCTCCAGGTGCATCAGCTTGTTCCTGGTTGAGTTTGATTCGGTTTGCCTGGCTATGCCACAACCCGAAACCGCTACTATCAGGCCGATCAGCACCGTCAGTCGGAGATATTGCACTTTGGTTTCCTTTTCACCTCGTGAGAGCTATAGCGTTTGAGCTTCGAAAAGTTCCTTTGGCACTGCAGAGGTGCAGAGTTCCCTCGCCGGCAACGCTCGGTGATCGCTGCGCCTCTGCGGTGAATTTTGAAAGGAAGCCCGGCGCCTCTAAGGCAAGGCAGTGAGTGCCCGAAGGGCGTTTGCACGGCCTGCACCAAAGGTTGCATCGCGACCCTCGACGCCCAGATCATCGGCGCTTGCCCGAAGCAGCTTTTCAATCTGAACATTGGAGTAGCGGGCATCCTTCGCTTTCAGTAAAGCGGCCACACCGGAAACCATTGCCGCTGCATGGGAAGTTCCGGTCCCGTAGAGGTAGCCCCCATTGCTTGCCGTGGTCAGAATACCAACGCCGGGGGCAGCTAGACCCACATGTTTGCCATAATTTGCAGCCGGCCACTTTTCGTCTGCCGGCCCGGTAGCGGTCACAGCCAGAACATTGGGGTAGGCGGCGGGATAAGCGGGAGCTTCGGTATTGTCGTTTCCGACCCCGGCAACGAGGAGCACCCCCTTTTGGTGGGCGTACTGGACGGCGTCATTCAGCAAATCGGAATACCCGTATCCGCCGAAGCTCATATTGATTACCCCTGCCCCGTGTTCGGTGGCATAAATGAGGCCTTCCGCGACGTCGGCAGCGCTCCCGACCCCGCTCGCATCCAGGACTTTAACCGGCATCACCCGACCGTTCCAGTTCACCCCGCTGATTCCCGTTCCGTTTTGCCCTTCTCCGGCAATGATCCCAGCCATCTGGGTACCGTGCCCGTGGTCATCTTCGGGAATCCCTTCGCGCCCGCGCAGGATGTCGTAACCATTGACGATCCGGTGGATCAGATCCGCATGGTTGGCATCGACACCGGTGTCTAAAATGGCGACAATGACCGATGGAGATCCCGTAGTGACGCTCCAGGCCTCCGGGACCATCATTTTCCGGAGACCCCACTGATCGCCGAATTCCGCGTCATTCGGGGTGACCTCAGGCAGCCGCAGCAGAATGTTCGGTTCAATCTTCTCCACCAAAGGCGACTGTCGATAGGCCTGTTGAACGGCAGGCAAGTCGCTCCCCGCGGGGAGTTTGAGCTGGTAGACGTTGACGTGCGGGATGGTCCTGACGACGGTCGCTGCATAGAGGCCGTTGAAGGCATCAATCTGCTCCGGTTCCAGGCCGGGTCGAAAGCGAACCAGCAGCTCATCAGGCCGGTGTTCACCCCGGCGAAGCTCAGCGCTGCCGGGGATATTCTTCTGGCCCTGCCTGGACGCCGGCGCCGCCGGGTCACGGCCGGTCGCACCGCCCGGATCTTGCCCTCCGGCCTCGCTTGTCTTCGTGCTTCGAGCATCCGTCACGCCCCCGGAAGCCCGGGAAAAGACATAGAGTCTCCTCCCTGCCGGGCCGTTGCCCGCGGCTTCTTCAATGAGCATGAAATTCGGGCAGATTTTCCTGAGCAGAGAGTTGAGCGGCAGATTCTTGCTTGCCATGGTGATCCGGGAAGGCATGGTATTGCCGGTCCTGATCTCGATCCGGGCCGTTGCCGCCAGTTGCCCAAGAACGTCATCCAATATCGCATTGTTGACATCCAGGTCGAACAGACCGTTACGGAGCGCAATCACCAGGGTGCCGTCCGGCGGAGGTTCAGCGCCACCGCTTACGGGGGCAAGCGGAGCGACCAGCAGCAAAAGAGCGACAAGGGTAACGCCGGTTATTTTCGACAGGAACATCGCGACTCCTCCCTCAGCGTGTCCTCTACGCCACAGATTTCTTTCATGGTATGTCATTAACAGACCTCGTGATGGGCCTTGCGGAACGCCCTATCCGAGGCACCCTCCTATCCCGCAAGATAACCCATAATGTTATCGCCTGCAAGGCGGGTGCAAATCCTCAGCAGCCGCAGGGATCTTGACACATTGCTGGCTCGTCGTGATGGGCGGTCAGCTCTGCTTCGGGATGCAGTTCAACTTCTGATCTCAGGTTGCTCGAAGCGCTACCTGCTGAACCCACAGACCCTTGGCTTCATGGTATACGGCGGCTCCAATCAGCTCAAAGATCTCGGTATCGATGCCCGAATCAGCGAGCATCCACAGCCGGCCCTCTTCGTCCTTCCAGATTTCGGCCTTTTCCCCTGCCATGGCTTTTCTCCTCGTTCCTCTGTCTGCTGATTAGTCCAGCGGGCCTGCACAGATCTTCCCTGTTTGCCTCCCGTCGAAATCGAGATGGGTGCACCCGGCTGGATCAGTTTCATTTTCAGGATCGTTGTTGTCTTCTTGCCGATCAATATTTATTATCATCTCAATTCTCGATCTTCACGGCAGATTTTTGGGACGCACACGGAAGGAGGACCAAAATGCTTTTCAAGAGGTTGCTTGCTGCGTTCGGTGGGCTTGCGCTCATGGCGCTGGTGCTTTGCGGTCAGGCCTTTGCCAACAAATCGGCGGTATCCATCAAAGGGCCAACGGAGGTCCCCAGGGGATCCGAGGTGGTCATTCAAGTCACCGTCGCCCACAGCGACAACAATGCCCTCCACTATACCGACTGGCTCTATGTTATCGTGAACGGCAAAGAGGTGGCCAGATGGAAGTATACCGCCTTTGCCAGGCCGGAAGCGGCAGACTTCACCAAGGAGATAAAATACACCGCCACCGACAACATGGAGGTCAAGGCCGAAGCGAACTGCAACCTTCACGGCAGTGCCGGCCCGGCAATTCTCAAAATCTCGGTTAAAGATTAGAGGGAGGCGATCCGGCATGACCATTGGCGGTGTTTCCATCATTCTGATTCTGGGGATCTTCAACTTTGCCCTGATTCTTTTTCAAGTCGCCACCGGTTTGCGCCTTGTCAAGGTGCGCGTCGGGGTGCACCGGAAAACCGGCATTGTCCTGCTGATCGCGGCCATTGTTCATGGGACGCTTGCCATGCTCGCAGGCTGACCCGTCCCCGAAAGCAGCCTGGTGTCCCAGCGTCAGGGCTCGGATGCCATTAATGGGTACTCAAAGGAGATGGAGTTATGATTTCGCGGTATCTCTTTGCTTTCCTGCTCTTGCTTGTGGCCTGGGTTACAGTTGGCTGCGCGGGAGTGAGCAACTATCAATCGTCATCTGCCGCCGGTTCATCGATGAATGACTGCAACGGCGACCTTCCGAGCCCTTTTCCGCCCTACTGCCGACCCGTGCACAATTAGTTCCATTGCCTTTGCGAATCAGTGCCCGGGCATCGGCCTTCTCCAATGAACTGCGTTTCCAAACGCCGGGGTCGCCGAGTGGAGAAAGGCCCCGCTCCAGACCGTCCCCGGGAAGAAAGTCGGATTGGGGGCCTTCTTTTAAGAATCTGCGATCTCAGGCAACCGCGGCCCTATCCGGCTTCATGGGTCACCGTCAAAGCGCCGTCCTTGACGTCCACGAGGATGGTGCTGCCGTCCTGGATGTCTCCTGTAAGCAGCGCTCGACCGATACGCGTTTCCAGTTCATGCTGCAGGTAGCGCTTGAGCGGGCGGGCCCCGTAGACGGGATCGTAGGCCGCTTTGGCGATGAATTCCCGAGCCGGATCGGAAATGCTCAGTTGGATGCGGCGGTCTTTCAGGCGAGCGGCCAAATCCTTGGTCAACAGATCGATAATCGCCTTGATTTCATTAAAGGTCAGCGCTTTGAAGAGGACGATATCGTCCACCCGGTTCAGGAATTCCGGCCGGAAATGGCGCCGCAGTTCGGCCATCACTTCCCTGCGGGCCCCTTCCTTGATTTCACCCTGTTCGGTCACCCCTTCCAGCAGATAGTGCGAGCCGATGTTGCTGGTCATGATGATCACGGTGTTCTTGAAATCGACCGTTCGTCCCTGAGCGTCCGTCAGACGGCCGTCATCCAGAATCTGGAGCAGGACGTTGAAGACATCCTGGTGAGCCTTCTCGATTTCGTCGAAAAGAATGACCGCGTAGGGTTTTCTGCGGACCGCCTCGGTAAGCTGCCCGCCTTCCTCGTAGCCCACGTAGCCGGGAGGAGCTCCAACCAGGCGGGAGACCGTATGCCGTTCCATGTATTCGCTCATGTCGATTCTCACCATATTATCTTCCGAATCGAAAAGCGCTTCCGCCAGGGTCTTGGCCAGCTCGGTTTTGCCCACGCCCGTCGGACCGAGGAAGATAAAGGACCCAATGGGCCGGCGCGGGTCTTTGATGCCGGATCGAGCCCGAATCACGGCGTCCGCCACCAACTGTACGGCCTCATCCTGCCCCACGACCCGCCGGTGCAGTACTTCGTCGAGACGCAGGAGCTTGTCCCGTTCGCCCTCCACCAGCCTGGTCACCGGTATCCCGGTCCATCGCGATACGATGTCGGCAATTTCTTCCTCGGTGACTTCTTCGCGCAGCAGTCGGTTTCCTCCCTGTTTGTCAACCAGCCTCTCTTCTTCGGCAGCCAACCGGCGTTCCAGTTCCGGCAGTCGCCCGTGCTTTAATTCCGCCGCCTTTGGCAGATCGTATTTGCGTTCGGCTTCTTCGATTTCGCGCCGCGTCTTCTCCATCTCCTCGCGCAGTGCCTGAACCTTCTTGATCGCCTGTTTCTCGGACTCCCACTGCGCCTTCATCGCATTCGTTCTGCCTTGAAGTTCGGCAAGTTCTTTCTGGATGGCTTCCAAACGCTCCTGACTGCCCTTGCTGCGTTCGTTCTTCAGAGCGACTTCCTCGATCTGGAGCTGCACGACACGCCTGCTCACTTCGTCCAGTTCGGCAGGCATGGAATCCATTTCGGTTTTGATCATGGCACAGGCTTCGTCGACGAGGTCGATGGCCTTGTCGGGCAGGAACCGGTCGGAAATATATCGACTGGAGAGGACTGCAGAAGCCACCAGGGCACTGTCCCGGATCTTCACCCTGTGGTGCACTTCAAAGCGTTCTTTGAGGCCGCGCAGGATGGAAATCGTATCCTCCACCGTGGGTTGATCGACCAGCACCGGTTGAAATCGTCGTTCGAGGGCGGCATCCTTTTCAATGTATTTGCGGTACTCATCCAGGGTCGTCGCGCCGATGCAATGCAGTTCCCCGCGCGCCAGCATGGGTTTGAGCATGTTTCCGGCATCCATCGAGCCTTCCGCCTTGCCCGCCCCGACGATGGTGTGCAGCTCATCGATAAAGAGGATGATCTTCCCCTCTGCTTCCTTGATTTCCTGGAGCACCGCTTTGAGCCGCTCCTCAAATTCCCCGCGGTATTTGGCCCCGGCCACCAGAGATCCCATATCGAGGGCGTAGACGGTCTTGCCCTTGAGCCCCTCGGGAACGTCCCCGCGCACAATGCGATGAGCAAGACCCTCCACAATGGCCGTCTTGCCCACCCCGGGCTCGCCGATCAGGACCGGATTGTTTTTCGTTTTTCGGCTGAGAATGCGAATGACGCGGCGGATTTCCGAATCCCGCCCGATAACGGGGTCCAGTTTGTTCCTGCTGGCTTCCTTGACGAGGTCCCTTCCATATTTTTCCAGGGCCTCATAGGTGGCCTCCGGAGAGGCGCTGGTCACGCGCTGATGGCCCCGCACCGCGTTCAGGGTCTGGAGGAACCGGTCGTGAGTAACACCGGATTCCTGAAGAATTCTCCCGGCAGGAGTGCCGCTCCCCTCGTCGATGAAGGCGAGAAATGCGTGTTCCGTCGAAATGTATTCGTCCTTTAATCGCTGCGCCTCGTCTTGAGCCTTCACCAGAAGCCGGTTCAGCCGCTGCGAAAGATATATCTTACCGGGCTCAACACCCGGACCGCTGACTTGCGGCTTTTTCATCAGTTCCTGTTCGAGACGGTCCTGCAGTCCGTTCACCGGCACCTCCATCCTCTGGAGCAGCCGGCGGAATGAGTCCGTCCTCTTGTTCGATCAGGGCCAAGAGCAGATGCTCGCCCTCCACTTCCATATGTCCAAAGCGGATCGCCTTGGTCTGCGCCGCTTGTAAGGCTTCCTGCAATTTGGTGGTGAACTTGTTGAGATCCATCTTAACGGGTCCTCCTTCTCTTCATATACTGAACCTGACCGGTGCTCTTCCGGTCAGATGGAATGAGCCATCATTAGCACTCGCCAGGCCCGCGCAGCCGGGCACCCAGGTTGTTGTTCCGGATTCCAGCCAAAAGCATGCGGGAATGAAGTCCCGGGGTTGCGGGTGCTTTGTTCCGTGTTGCCGTAATCAGTCACTGTCAATGAGTCTGCTTTCCAGTTCACGAATATGAGTTTCCAGGGATTCGATCCTGGCCATCAGCTCCAGGATGACCCCGATGCCTGCATAGTTTACTCCGAGGTGATTGCGAAGTCTTACGATTCTCCTCAGCTGAGGCACGACATCCCAGCCAAAGAAGCCTTCGCCCTCGGCATCGCGTTCGGCGTAGTCGATCAAACCGAGGCCCACGAGCCGTTCGATCAGTTCCGGGTGGAGCCCGCAATGATAGGCCACCTCCGATAAGCTCAGATAAGAAGAAAACCGCGAAGCCCGGTGCACCTGGACCAAGAAATACTTGCTTTCCGCCATGGGGACCAACCTCCTTCCTTACGAACGCGGGTGAAAGCCGGAGACCCTTTGCAGTTCTTCAAAGAGCTCCCGTTCACGCTCGGAAGGTTGTTTGGGAACCACAATGCTGATCAGAGCGAACAGGTCCCCGGGTGCCCCTTTAGGGTGCGGCATACCTTTTCCGCGCAAGCGGAGTTTTTGGCCGCTTTGCGAACCCGGAGGAACCTTCAAGGTGATCGCGCCGGTTAAGGTTGTGAGCTGCACCTCGGCGCCCAGCACCGCTTCCCAAGGGGCAATCGGAAGGTCCATGGTCAAGTCCCGACCGTCAATGCGATACACCGGGTGCGGCTCGATCTCGACTTTCAGATAGAGGTTGCCGCGCGGCCCCCCCCCCGTCCCTTCACCACCCTGACCGGCAAGGCGGATTTTTTGGCCCGATTGAATGCCTGCCGGAATCTTGACTTCGTAATTCTTCTCTTGCACTGACAGTTGTCCCTCGGGGGTGACCACCTGCGATTGGAGGTTGATGGGCTTGGTTGCGCCCCGGAAAGCGTCCTCCAAAGATATCTTGAGTGTCGCCTCCTGATCGGAGCCCGCCTGACTCCACACCGGACCCTGCCGGCCTCTCCCGCCGCCCCGCTGGCCCCCCTGAAAGCGTTGGCCCCCGAAGATCGCCTCGAAGAAGTCGCTGAAGTCCCCCCCGCCTCCCCGATGGAACTCGCTGGAGCCGGCGCCCCCGGGGCCAAAATCGAAGTGGACGTCCCATCCGGGCGGGGGGCGGAACTCCTGGCCCGCTTTCCAGTTCTGGCCCAACTGGTCGTACTTTTGCCGTTTCTCAGGGTCCTTCAGGACCTCGTAGGCTTCGTTTATTTCCTTGAACTTGTCTTCGGCGTCTTTTGCTTTGTTGACATCCGGATGGAACTTCCTGGCCAGTTTGCGATAAGAACGCCGGATTTCTTCCTGCGTAGATGTGCGAGGAACGCCCAGGACTTCGTAATAGTCTCTGAATTTAACCGCCATAAGTCTCCTCTAACGGCCTGTATGAGCGAGTGACATTCGGACCTTCCGTTCTCAGCGTTCGGTGAATTCGGCATCGACGACGTCATCACCGCCACCGCGTTGGGCCGCCCGCCCGGCGCCCGTTCACCTCCCGGTTGGCCCGCCTGCTGATAAGCGGCGGAAGCGAGCATTTGGAGCGCCTGCTGGAGGTCGCTGGCCAGCTGCCGGCAGCGATCCTTTCCGATCGCTTCATCCTTTACCGCCCGGCGAGTCTCCTCGATGAGCTGCTCAGAACGGGCTTTCTCATGCAGAGGCACTTTATCACCAAGGTCTTTCAGGGTCCGCTCCAGTTGGTAAGCAAGACTGTCAGCCTGGTTCCTGGCTTCGATGGTCTCCCGCCTGCTCTTATCGTCCGTAGCATGCGCCTGCGCATCCTGAATCATCTTTTCCACGTCACCCTTGGAGAGGTTGGTGGATTCCGAAATGGTGACCGTCTGTTCCTTGCCGGTTTCCTGATCCCGAGCGGTGACATTGAGAATGCCATTGGCATCGATGTCGAAGGTCACTTTAATCTGGGGCAGACCGCGCGGCCCCGGACGGATGCCTTCCAGGCGAAAGCGGCCGAGCACCCGATTGTCTTTGGCCATTTCCCGCTCACCCTGCAGAACGACGATGTCCACGGCCGTCTGGTTATCCTCGGCGGTCGAGAATACTTCCTCCCGCCTGGAGGGAATGGTGGTGTTCCGCTCAATCAGCTTTGTCATGACTCCGCCCAGGGTTTCAACACCCAGAGAAAGCGGCGTGACATCGAGAAGCACCACATCTTCCACCTCGCCTTGGAGCACCGCCGCTTGAATGGCAGCGCCCAGGGCCACCACTTCATCGGGGTTAACGCTCATGTTGGGCTGTTTGCCGCCCGTCAGTTTCCGGACCAACTCCTGAACCGCCGGCATCCGGGTAGCGCCGCCGACGAGAATGACCTCATCGAGGTCCTTCGCCGTGAGTCTGGCATCGGCGAGGGCCTGCTCAACCGGCTTCATGCAGCGCTGCACCAGATCGTAAGTGAGATCCTCCAATTTGGCGCGTGCCAATTTAATCAATAAGTGCTTCGGGCCCGTGGCATCGGCTGTAATGAAAGGAAGGTTGATCTGGGTCTCGGTCATGGTCGAGAGCTCACACTTGGCCTTTTCCCCGGCTTCGTAAAGACGCTGGAGGGCCTGGCGGTCGTTGCGCAGATCAATGCCCGAGTCCTTTTTAAACTCCTCGGCAAGCCAGTCGACGATGCGCTTGTCGAAATCGTCGCCGCCAAGGTGAGTGTCACCCGAGGTGGATCGCACTTCGCACACCCCTTCCCCAACGTCGAGGATGGACACATCAAAGGTCCCGCCGCCAAGGTCGAAGACCAGGATGGTTTCATTCTTCTTCTTTTCAAGACCGTAGGCAAGGGCCGCTGCCGTGGGTTCATTGATGATGCGGAGCACCTTCAAGGCCGCAATCTCACCGGCGTTCTTGGTGGCCTGACGCTGTGCGTCGTTGAAATACGCCGGCACCGTAATCACCGCTTCGGTGACCTTTTCACCGAGGTACTTGGAAGCGTCCTCGATAAGCTTCCGAATGACCTGCGCCGATACCTCTTCCGGAGCAATCTGCTTCCCGCGGATATCAAAGCGAACGGCGTCGTCGGGACCTCGAACGACTTTGTAGGAGACGATCTTGGATTCCTCGTCGACTTCACCCCATTTTCGCCCGACAAACCGTTTTGCGGAATAGACCGTAGCCGTTGGGTTGAGGATTGCCTGACGCCGTGCAATCTGACCGACCAGGCGCTGGTTGTCTTCGGTATAGCCAACCACTGAAGGGGTTGTTCGCGAGCCTTCGGCATTGGCAATGACCGTCGCCTGACCATTCTCCCATACCGCGACCACGGAATTGGTGGTTCCTAAATCGATACCTACCGCTTTACCCATATTCATACCTCCTTATACGGAATATCCAAATCCGCGTCGGGGTTTCTCCCGACTACATTCGGATTTCCTATAGATAATGATCAAGGGTTCGCCCCCGCTGATCAGGTCCACCGCCGCCTTGGCTCGCGACGGCCGTTTCATTGCCGCCTGCGTGACTTTCACACACGAAAACCGGTATAAAACACTCAACCGCCCGGAGTAATACAGACATATCAACCCGTTGGATGCCCCTTGATCAGCTGAAAGGTAATCACGATTTCGCGCCTTTCCAGGCGAGTCGTGAATATTATTTATCACGAATGTGCAGTTTTTTTCCGGTCATCCTGAATCGGCAGGGACATGCGGATCACGAACTCCTCGGCGGGTTCCACACAGACATTGATCGCTCCCCCGTGCTTGCCGATAATGATCTTGCACATGGGAAGGTCGATTTCATCGGACGCAGGCGGGGATGTGCTGAACGGATAGAAGAAATGCTCGGCCTCGTCGGCACGGATGTCCCGGGCAGGGTAGCGCATTGAGAGTTCAACAACGTCTTGCCTCTGCGATGTCCGGATGGTCAATGCGGCACCTTGAGGCATACGTTCCAGAGCATTCCTGAGAAGCGCTTCCAGGACCTGCACCAGAAACCTCCGGTCGAGAGATATTTCAGCAAGATCCGATGCCAACTGAAGATTGAGGACGTATCCGACGGCTCTCGAGGTCCTGGGTCATCCCTTTGAGCGCCGTACTGATCAGATCATTCAGATCGGTCGGGGCAGTGTCTAATTCCAGCGGCTGAATATAGTTCAGAATCATCCTCAGAACCGCTTCCAAACGCGCGACCTCTTTAACGATGATTTCGACTTTCGAGCGGTTGGGATCATCGGGGTTCATCGATGAGAGGAGCCGTCGTGCGAAACCTCCGGCGGATACGAGGGGGTTGCGGATTTCGTGAGCCAGGCGTGCCGAAACCTCGCTTATCGTCTTTTGCCCTTCAGCCCGGACCAACTGCTCCTGAAGCCTCACCATCCAGGTGATATCCATGATGATGCCGTCCACAATATCAACCGTGGCGGCAGAAGTCTGGAGGGGGATGGCGTGGTCAAGCACGTCCACAATGCGGCCGTCTTTGTGCTTGACACGATATTCGGTGACGAGCTCCTCTCCTTCCCGGAAGATCTTTGCCCGCTGTCCCTCCACGCGCTGCCGGTCTTCAGCATAAACGGTGTCCCGCCAAAGGCTCGGGTTGCTCAGGATCTCGACCGGGTTATAGCCGAAAACCTCCTCCACAAACTGGTTGACAAAGAGGATCTCGCCCCCGGCTTTGATCCGGTAGACGACAAGGGGCACATTTTCCACCAGTGTGCGATATTTCTCTTCGGAAGAGATCAGCTCCGCGGTCCGCTCGCGCACCAGCAGTTCGGCCCTCTTGTATGCGGAAATGTCGCCCAGGATCCCTACCGACCCGACGAGGTTTCCCGTCTCATCGAACCATGGGAAGGAATGGTCTCTCAGCCACTTCAGCTCACCGGATTGCATGCGGACGAGATAGTCGGCCCGGTATTCCTCCGTTTTGCCCTTGAGACGGTCCGTCACGAGGACATGAGGCGAAACATCTTCCCGGTTCGGAAGATCGATTCGGGTAACGAGCTTCGAAAACCCCATCAGGTTGATTTCCGCGGAAGAATACCCGGTAAGCTTTGTAATTCCCGGGCTGAGGTAATCATAGCGCATGGAGTCGTACCGCAACCGGTAGATGACATCTCCTGTCGTTTCGGCCATGAAACGAAAGCGTTCTTCGCTTTCACGAAGCGATTTCTCTGCCTGCTTGCGCGAGATTTCAACCGCAGCGAGATTTCCCGCAAGAGACAGAGTTTCCAGTTCAAATTGAGAAAAGGTTGTTTGTTTCCGGTTGAAAACGTAGAGCACGCCGAGGGTCCGGGACGCCATCCGCACCGGCGCCGCCATCCCGGAGACGATGCCTTCGGCGGCAGCAATGTCTCGAACTTCGGGATGCAGGTCGGTTTCCCCGCAGTAATCCTCGACCATGCAGCCCCGTCCGGTTTGAGCGATTACCCCGGCCAGTCCCATGCCGAAGGAAGGTCTCATCTGCCGGAACGCTTCCGTGCGGATGCCCGAAGACGTTTGCTTGAAGAAGTCTCCGCGAACCTCATCCCTCAGGGCAATGTAGGAGATGTCTGCCTGGAGCAGGTCCCGGCATTGGTCCACGAGCAACTGGAGGGTGTCATCAAGGCTTTGATCGCTGGTCATGGCGATAGCCAGATCGTAGAGCCCCCTGAACTTCTGGAGCTCCTTTTCGAGAACCATCCGGCTTTGCGTCAGGGTAAGGATCCTCTCTTCGAGGTCCTTTATCCTCGGGTCCATACGCTCACCATTAAAAGGTCTAGTAGCAGCGTCGGTAACGAGCCGTTACAGCCGTCAGGAACAGTCTCCATCGCTGGCGCGTAAGAAGGAGGCGCGGGGCCATACTCAGTCTGGAGGATGCGAACTCATGTCGAATAGAGAATATAGTGTTCCGCCGGAGACTTCAAGCGCCAATGGAGCGATTTGGTTTTGGAAATCCGGGACAAATGCAAGGCATAATGTCCTCGTCATTCCAGCGGAAACCGGAATCCAGGAAAAAGGTGAATTTCGGCGTTCTCCGGTATGCAGGACTGAATTCGGACACCTAATCTGGGGGTGCTTTACTAAGGAAGTATTTTTACCGGGGTTCCCACCGGGACGGCGTCGTAAAGTTCCGCGATGTCGGTGTTGCTGAGCGCCACGCATCCCAGGGTCCAGTCCGCTCCGGCGCCACCGCCGTGAATGAAAATGTCTCCTCCCAGGCGGGTGTTGTCCGGCGGCAGGGTCCCCTTTTCATTGCGCCGGAGGATCCTCACGTATTCCTCATAGGAGATTGCGCCGACGAGCAGGGCCTCTTCGGCATGCTTGGGGGAAGGGTAATTGATCCCCAAGCCTTTGTAATACTTACTGGACGGGTTCTTCACGCAGACAAAAAAATCTCCTTCCGGTGTCCTCCCGTCCCCTCTCATATACTTGTCTCCCTTTGGTTGGAACCCGAGAGCCACAGGGTAATCGCGAATGAGGACCTTATTGTCGACGAGCAGGAGTCTTCTTTCCGTCTTCTGAACGTAGAGTATGGGGTTCGAAAGACCCCAGAGGGGAGTGTTGAGGTTAATCTGACAGTAGGGCCTGACCGCAGTCCGCGAGGGGGGACACCTCGACGGTCTTCCCGGACGGAACCACGATTTGGGTGGATCCAAACCAGGAACATGAGGACAGTATGAAGAGAATCACGAGCCAAACTATGGAGCGGACAACCCCCCTTGCACCGGGGATGGGGTTCGGCGACGGGGAGCAGTAAAAACCTTTGCGTGAATTCATAAGCGATTGCCCATTATCCTTATCAGAGTCTTATGGGTGAAATGAGCCCACCTCTAATTGGTCGAAGGACCATAGGTGAAGGGCTCCTTTGGCGGAGGAAAGAAAAGCCTGCTCAAATCACGGTTCAGGCTACCGAGGGAGTCGGTGACGATCACCGGGTAGCCGATTCTTGCCCATTCGAAGAGTTTTTCAGCCGAATCGGGAGGCAGGTTGATGCAGCCGTGGGAACAGTACGGGCCCACGACATCGCCGGCATGAATCCAGACCGGGCCATAGATTCTCAGGGCCATGGGCATCCAGGCAGGTTCCCCGTAGACATTATTGTAAAGATTGGAAGATTTGTCCTCGGCCTTGTCCAATACTTTGTAGATGCCGCTCTCCGTCCATCCCCACTGCTTGCCGACGCAGGTCAGGGAATCGCCCTTCAGCCTGCCGTTATCGTACCATCCGGTATAAGGAATATCTTTGACCACCAGAATCAGCTTAGGCGGGTTCAGTCCACCCGGCAGGGTCTTGGGCAGAGGCGACCAGGTCCGGTAGGCATCGAAATCGACCGGGACCTTCAGCGGACGCTTCTGCTTGATGTCCTCAGCGATGTAACGGCGGTCCTTCTTGTTGATACGCGCCAGAATCTCTTCGAAGGCATAACGGGTCTGCTTCGGGTCCTTTTCCACCAGCTTCAGGATCTCGTCTTCGGTTATGACACGCTCTCTCAGTGCCAGTGACGGCGGCCCCTTGGGAGGCGGGGGCTTCGCCTTGGCGGGCTGAGCAACCGCCGGAGGCGGTGGTGGAGGGATGTATTCGAGCTGCACCATATCCACCTTCTTCCCTGCACATGCCCACGAGGAACAGCAAAGCAGAAGCACGAAAACCATGCGCAAGAAGGATGAAGACTTAGACAAGGTGAGCTCCTTCGGGTGCGATTCGGAATTCAATTACCTCGGCACATCTTTTCAGATCGGCATTACAGCTTCATTCCCCTATCAAAAATCACCCGGCAATGCAACTTTCATATTATCAACGGGGAGAACTTGCGCTATTACATACCCGGCGCGGCTGGAGTGTTCTTGTCCGGCCCCAGGCAAAGGACCTGTCAAACCCTTCTCAAAGGAACGGAAAAGATGAACAAGGGTGTGCTTTTTGTCTGCATCGGCAATTCCTGCCGAAGCATCATGGCTGAGGCTATTGCCAGGCATTACCTGCCGGAAGTGGTCCATGCCTTCTCGGCCGGCACCTATCCTCTGGGCCATATTACGGCACATACTCTCGATGTGCTCAGGGAGCGCCGCATTCCTACCGACGGGCTCGGGTCCAAAGGCTTTTCGGCAATTGATTTCACCGATATCCATCTCGTTGTCAGCCTCAACGGTGACTCGCTCGATCATCTCCTTCCCCCGTCGTTTTCCGGAGAAGTCATCCGATGGTATGTTCATGACCCCTATGGTGAAAGCATAAAGGTCTTCCGGCAGACCCTGGACACCATCGAATGGCTCGTCAGGGAGAAGGTTCCCGAGTGGTTGGGTCGGATGGGCAAATGACACCGAACCTCCATCACCCGGCGGGACACAACGAGACATGAAATCCCCCCTGCCCATCAATCCTTCCTTGTCCGCATAAACGGCATAGACCGGATCACCGGAAGGTTCACGCGCTTTCTCGCCGGACAATTGCCAAAGTCCTTGAAAAAGCGTCTTCAGGCAGCCCGTTGCACGGTGAAGCGATACTCCCGGCCTCAACCCTGCTTGCCTTCATGGTTCGCATCCTCCCAATAAAAAAAGCCAGGTTAACAGTTTCTTTAACCGGGCTCACGGCCCCATCTCCGGGCAGGTCAACCGTATTTCGTCTGGTTTAGATGAGAAATCAAGACCGGCTTGTCTCTTGTCAATTCCTCACCATCCCGGGTCGAGGAACTTCACTCAAGAAAACAGGCCTGCCGGGAAATGGGGTGCCCGGAACGCTGCTCAAGCTCGGCCAGAGCATTGCAAATGGCTTCCTTCATGGAGAGAAGGCGGATCGGTACCAACTCCAAAATGCGGTTGTCTCTGCAGATCACCTCATTCCTGAGCCCTTCGACCAGGGGCATGATAATCCCGGCCGGAACAGGGGTTACGAGATTAATCCAGTACGAGGAAAGCACGGGGCTCAAGAACGGCACGCCGATGATCAGCCGACGCAACCCGCGCATGTGAGCGTAGATCTCCATCAATTCCCGATAGGTGATGATGTCGGGTCCGCCGATATCCAGCGTCAGTCCGGCAGTGCGGGGCTCGAAGGCGCAGCCTATGAGGTATTCGATGACATTTTCAACGGCGATGGGTTGACAACGGGTGTCGATCCACCGGGGACAGATCATCACCGGGAGGCGTTCTGCGAGGTGGCGCAGCATCTCGAAGGGGGCGCCGCCGGCGCCGATAATATTGGCGGCCCTGAGGGACGTCGTTTTGACCCGGCCCGACTGGAGGATCTGTCCGACCTTCTGGCGACTGACCAGGTGCGCCGAGAGGTTGTCCGCCATTTCTCCAAGCCCGCCCAGGTAAATGATGCGTTGAAGCCCTAAAGCGTCGGCCGCCTTCACGAAATTATCGGCGGCCCGAAGATCGCTATCGATGTAGCCCTTGTAATGAAGGATGTTGCGTCCCCCCATCGAGTGCACAAGGTAATAGGCCAGCTCCATTCCCTCCATGGCTCGTTTCAGGCCTTCCTGATCGAGCAGGTCCCCCTGAACCATTTCGATGCCGGGATGTTTGGATAATTCCCCGGGGAAGCGATGGATGGATCGTACAAGGCACCTCGTGGGGATGCCCTCCTGACTCAGGGCACGCAGCAGCCGGCCGCCGACAAACCCCGTCGCTCCCGTCAGCAATACCTTAGGTTTTGTTCCCATGGTCGAACTCTCGTCCTTTCTCGATGAATCCCAATTTGTCGACATCAAGTGCCCGGCTGAAATGATGCAGCGACGAACTGCTAACGGTCGTCCTGATCCTCTCCCCAGACTTTCCGGCTGCGAGCGATTTTCTTCTTAACGTTGGCCCATGTGTGATTGGTGAGGAAGGATTCCGGCCAGCGGTTGATCATACGCCGGTACATCTCATGGGGAACCGCAAAGGTTATCTCGTCCGGCTTGAGAAATTTCCTGTCCGACGGGTCCCACCCTCCCAATACGGCCTTGAGTTTTCCCTGTGCAAGGTATCTCAGGGGCCAGGTAACGATGTTCGAGCACCCCGCCCCAAACGGCGAATAAACGACTTCAATGTCGTTGGTAACAAAGGTGGCGAGTTGGTTAAGCCCGCCGATGACCTCTCCTCGTGCAAAAAAAATAACAACTTCCGGTGTTTCGTCGGCGTCGAACCGGCTCAATGGCTTGAAAACGCAAAACCGCTTCGGAGCAGGACGCGGGTCTATTGCGGCGAAGAAATCCCGCGTGGCCTCAGGGGACTCCAGATAGTGTTCCCCTTCCATAATCCCGGGAATACCGCTGGATACATAGTGGGCAATAATCTCCAGCTGCGGCTTCAAAAATCCGAGATAAAAGGCGCCCCCAAGGCAGCCAAAATGTTCTCTGTCGAAGAACGCGCTCGTTCCTTTGGTGCGGGCCCGCCAAATGTTTCCCATAACGCACGAAAAATCGGCAAAGAGAGAGCCGAAATCGACCTTGCCCTCGGCTTCCTCCGCCGCCGTTGGGAGCACGCCCGGCTTTGGCGAGAATCCTTGCGTCGGCTGGCGATCCGTGTAATACATTCCCATGGGTTCTTCCCTGAGCCCGAGGGCTTCGAGAAAGGCCTGCAACGCTTTATCCCGTTCCTGTTTTTCGTGTTCCATGAGTTCGAGTCCTTGCTTTTCACTTCCTATTTGAGAAGACTTTTGAGGGCATCGAGTACTTCTTGTGCGTGGCCTTTGGACTTGGCGTTCGGCCACGTGAGTCGGACGACCCCTTTCGGATCGATGAGCACACTGCTGCGAACCACGCCGGCATATTCCTTCCCGTACATTTTCTTGACTCCCCACGCCCCGTAGGCCTCAAGGACCTTGTGCTCCGAGTCGCCGAGAAGCTGCACCGCGAGGCTCTGTTTGTCGCGGAACTTCTTGTGGGACGCCGCCGAGTCCGGGCTGACTCCAAACACCAAGGCTCCAAGGGATTCAAATTCGGTGAGACGCTCTGAAAACTCCAGAGCCTCGCTCGTTCAGCCGCTGGTGTTGTCCTTTGGGTAGAAATAGAGCACGACCCATTTCCCCTTGAGCTCCCCCAGGCAGACTTCGCCGGCATCCGCAGAGGGTAAACAGAAATCAGGCGCTTTCTTTCCTTGCTCAATCATGGTTTCTCCTTAAATAGAAATTGGCATTCTCGATGTCTCCAAAGGACCCCGTGACCCCGATGGTCAACGCAAACATAAGCATGACGGAGAAAAAATGAAAATCGAATGCCCGTTTGGAGCGGCTAAGACCGAGGTCGATTGAGAAAGCCCAGCCAGCCCTCCACGCTTTTCCGGAAGACCTCCAGATTAAGGCGTAAAGGCTTTGCCTCCGTTTCAAACAGGGATTCGATCACGGCTTCATCACGCGACAGAGACAAGACATGAGCATTGCCCACCCGTCTCCAGGCCGCCAGTTCCCCCCTGATGACCCTTTCGATGACCGTCAGAATTTCGCGACAGGACGCGGGGCTATCCTGGATATCCTCGCTCAAGAAACTGCCGAGGACCTCCCAAGGCAGCCCCGACTCGACCCGTGGATTGCCGTCTATATCCCGAAAGAATTTCATCTTTGCAGGACACTCCCGGGGCCTGCCCGACACCCTGTTGCCGCTACTGGTCGCGCCGGTATACGGGAAAGGCCGTGTTGATTTTCCCATCGTTCAGAAGATATCCCTCTATGGTGAAGCCTTTGCCCGAGGGGCCGCTGAATTTTACCGAATTCACGCGATTTTCCGTGCTTATAGGCATTGAGGACGGCCTGGATCACTTCCTTTCGAGTCATGCTGTCGGGGAAAAAGGTCGACTGTTTGCTCAGCCAGCGACCGCCGGATGTCCGGACTTCCACTCGCGCCGCATAGACGCCGGCCTTATTGGGAGGGTCGGTAATGGCGGCGACGCGCGCGTTTCGGGGATCGCGCCCTCCCGGACGGGAATGAAAGCCAACCGGGTCGCCTTTCCGATTGACATACCCCTCGAAAAGATGGGTCTCATTTATAGCCGGAGACGTTGTGCTCCAGACCGTCAGTCCTTTATCTTTTCGGTCACGAGCGGCAGCAGGCCCAACCCGGGTTGCAGGGCTATGAGCGCAAAGGCGAATGGAGGACAACAAAGAGCGGCCAACATCGCGATGCTGTCTTGTTCATGCGGCAAACTCCCCTCAACGATCCGGGACGGAGGGATATTACCAGCGAATTCCATTCCGTCGCAAGGTATTGTTCCGTCACTGGGCTTCACGAGGTACATCTAATATATTACATGAGATACAAATGAGGCTTACCAGGTTTTTTCTCGTCAGGCATAAGTCGACTGTTCGGGAGGCAGGCAAAGGTTGCGGGGCCGTTTGGCATCAGCGAGCAAGCACTTCATGAAACAATTCGCAAAAATCGCCGCATATGCAATTGCGGTGCTGGCCGGCAGGCCTCGGGGGAGCAGCGCTGCTCCTGTTCGGGGCATTCCTCGTTAGAGGCCCCTTCTCCCTCGTGGACCTGGGTTACACGATGCCCAGAGCACTTCTGTTCGACGGTGTGCTCTGCTTGGCGTTTTTTCTCCAACACAGTCTAATGGTCAGGCGGTCGTTCCATCGTCAGGTCCAATCGCTAGTGCCGGCTCATTATTGCGGCGCCCTTTATGCCATTGCATCCGCTTTGGTGTTGTTGGTTTTAATGGTCCTCTGGCAACGAACGTCTCCGGCTCCTGGCAGCGCCGGCCGGCCTCTCCCGGTGGCTGTTGCACGGATTCGGCCTTGCAGCCCTCGCCGGCTTTGTGTGGGGCGTCCGCTCGCTCACTGCTTTTGATGCCCTCGGCATTCAGCCCGTCATCGCTCATATCCGCGGCCCTCAAACACCGAACCCGGTGCTGACGGTCAAGGGACCCTATCGCTGGGTGCGCCATCCGCTGTACCTGTGTTCTCTGCTGCTGATCTGGTCCTCGCCCGAGTTAACTCCCGATCGACTGCTCTTTAACGGCGCTTTTACGGTCTGGATTGTCATTGGAACGGTCCTCGAGGAACGTGATCTGGTCGCCCGGTTTGGTGCAGCCTACGTCGATTATCAGCAAAGAGTGCCCATGCTGATCCCCTGGCGCCTTCCACGGGACAGGAATCACACATGATTCCGGAGTTGCAGTTCGAGGGGATGGGGATTGAGATAGTACTGAATCTTAAGATAGGGCTGGTCGTATTTTCTCACATAGTGATTGATCAGCGTAATCGGCACAATAAGCGGGAAATGGCCCCGGTAGTAGTGGTCGATGACTTCCATCAGTTCTCTTTTTTCGTCGGCCGAGAGCTGCTTCTTAAAGTACCCCATCAGGTGCTGAAGGACATTCGTGTTCTTCTTTGCGGTCGCCCTGAGCTTCAAGGCCTCCATTAACATAGACTGGTACTGTCCGTACAGTTCCTCTTCGGGAACCCCTTTCGCATTGGCCACCAGCTTTCCAAGGGTGGTGGCATGCTTCGGGCTGTGGGCCATGATCAAGAGTTTGTGCCGGGAGTGAAAATCCACCAGATTGCCGACTTTGCCGCCCTGCCCTATCATTTCCCGCCACCGCTTGAGGGTGAAAATCCTTTCAATGAAGCTTTCTCTGCAGCACCGGGTCATGCAAGCGGCCTTCCTCCTCAACGGGAACCAGGGGGAAATGGTTCATGAAAATACCGGCAAACAGGCCGATCCCGATTTTCCTGGGCATCCCCTTGTCGTCGAAGATCTTGACGCGTTCCATCCCGCTGCTGGGCGAATTGCTTTTGAAAATAAAGCCGCACAGATCTTCCCCTTCCAGTTCCGCGACCCGATTCTGCGCCCACGTCACCATCTGCCCGGTGACATCTCTCTTCGTCCGCGTTGTTACCAGTCTCGGCGTCCTTGGGTCTCCTTCCAGGTGCATGGATTCTCGCGGAATCCCGAAACCGCATTCCACCTCCGGGCAAACCGGCACGTACTCCACATATTGCCCGAGCGTATCCCGAACGAACCGATCCAGTTTGTGTCCGCCGTCGTATCGGACTGATTCCCCCAAAAGGCAGCTGCTGATGCCGATCCTGATCTGTTCCATCATGAACCCCTCTGTGCGTAACTCGGTCCCCGCCCTGTCAAAACATGGGAAGATATCGGTCCAGTTCATAATTGCTCACCTGGATGCGGTACATCTCCCATTCGATTTTCTTGTTTTGGATGAATTTATGAAAGATGTGCTCACCAAGGGTTTCTCGCACAAGCTCGCTCTTTTCGCACTCGAGGATGGCCTGATAGAGACTGCCCGGAAGCGACTGAATCCCTCTCGCCAATCGCTCGGTCTCGGTCATGCTGTAGATGTCCTCTTCGATCGGGTCCGGAATGCGCAGTTTGCTGTCGATCCCGTCGAGCCCGGCGGCAAGCATTACGGCAAAGGCCAGGTAAGGGTTGCAGGCGGGGTCGGGAGCACGGTACTCGATGCGCGTGGCTTTTTCCTTGCCCGGCTTGTACATGGGGACCCGCACCATGGTGGAGCGATTGCGGTGGGCCCAGGAGATGTAAACCGGGGCTTCGTAGCCGGGCACCAGGCGTTTGTAGGAGTTGACCCACTGGTTGGTGACGGCAACGATCGCACAGGCATGTTTGAGGATACCGGCAATGTAGCACTTGGCCAGTTGGGACAGGTGGTAGGGGTCGTCCGGGTCGAAAAACTCGTTCCTGCCCTCCCGAAAAAGGGACTGATGGACATGCATGCCGCTGCCGTTTTGCCCGAAGAGAGGCTTCGGCATAAAAGTGGCGTAAACCCCGTTCTGCCTGGCCACCTCCTTCACGGCAATACGATAGGTTTGAGTCGTGTCGGCCATGCGCAGGGCTTCGTCATAGCGCAAGTCGATTTCATGCTGACTCGGGGCGACTTCATGGTGGCTGTATTCGACGTGAATGCCCATCTCCTGGAGCGCAAATATGGTGTTGCGTCGCAAGTCGCCCCCGAGATCCAGAGGGCTGAGGTCGAAGTAGCCGCCGCGATCGAGGGCCTCGGGAGCGGCATCCGACTTGAAGTAAAAATACTCGAGTTCGGGGCCGACGTAAAAGGTGTAGCCCTTTTCGGCGACCTTTGCGAGCACACGCTTGAGCACATAGCGGGGGTCGCCTTCATAGGGTGTTCCGTCCGGGTTGAGGATATCGCAGAACATCCTCCCCACAGGCTTTTCCCGCGGCCTCCACGGCAACAGCTGAAAGGTTGAAGGATCAGGCCGTGCGACCATGTCACTCTCTTCGATGCGCGCAAACCCCTCTATCGAGGAACCGTCAAACCCCATTCCTTCGGCGAAAGCCAACGGGAGTTCATCCACGGTCACCGAAAAACTTTTCAACTGCCCTAAAACATCGGTGAACCAAAATTGCATCGATGCCACGTCATGATCCTTCGCAGCCTTCAGCACATCTTCAGATGACTTGCAGCAGAACATCAGATCCTCCTTGAAGGGAAATGCGTTTGGCTCAGCCTCTCACTCCCGGATTCTATCCCTCATCAGGCTCCGGAGGGCCGAGGCGATTTCGCGACTCAGGTTTCCCAACGCGCGACTCTGCGCGGCAACGAGGGCTTCGTAGGAAGGCCCGCCCGCGGGTTCAACAAAGGTTGCCCTTTTCAGCATGAGCACATTCTTGTCTTTCTTACTTTGGACAGACCATTGGGCATCCAGCCATGCCTTTTCTCCCAAAACGCCGTCGAGGCGATAGACGTCGACCAAAACCTGGTAAGTTACATCAACGGAGCCGGGCCAGGGATAGGGTACCACGCGGTCGTTCATGCAGCAGGTAAGTAAGATTTTCCGCCAGCGTGCGCGAAACATTGCCGGAGAGCGGTTCCGCCCAGCGGTCAAACTCGGCAAGCAGGACGGTATTCCGATCTGTGCGGGTGACGATCTGAGGGCGATCGAGATATTCCGGGAGGGTTACCGGACCAAGACCGATGGAAATTGCCCGGTCCAACGGGACCGTTCCTTCCGGTCCGGGAGCACCCGTCAGCGGTTCCAGCAGGTAGAATCTGGAATTAGGCGTGCCGGCACAACCGCCGAGAGTGATGAGCAGGGCACAAAGAGTTGCCAGGAGACCCCTTTGAACATAATTCACTATCATTTCCGTTTTCCCTCTTCACCTTTCCCGTGCAGGAGCGCTTCCGGGTGCCTATCCAAATAATCGGCCAGGGTTCGCACGGAGCGAGCCGCCATCGTCAACTCCTTGAGGGCATTGGAGAACTCGAAGCGCAGCCGGGAATCGTCGCCCACGGCCCCCTCCAAGCCGCCCAGAGCCCCTTCCGCCTTTTTCAGTGCCAGCTGTGCCGCAGTCAGCGTCTTTTCCATACTCGAAGCCAAGCCCGTCAGGTTCCGGTCGATGGTGCGGAGCACCTCCCGGGTACCCTTGGCGAGCTCTTTCGCCTCTGAGGCCAGAGGGTTCACCTGGACACGGAGGTCCTTCATCAAGCCCCGAGTTTCCGCTAAGGTCGTGTCGACCCCGGCCAGCAGCGGTTTGACCTGTTCGTTGACGGCGAGCGTGATCTCTTGAATGTTTTTCATGCTAGCCTTCGTGGAGTCGACGATTTCCTTCAGCTCCGGTGAATTCACCAAGCGTTCGATCCCCCTGAGAGCTTTGTTCGCTTTCGAAGCAAGTTCACTGATGGGCAATTGTTCAACCGTTTTCGACAGGACTTCAAGACTGGAAGGAACCGTGGGGATTTCCGGATAACTTGTTTCATTGCTGACATAGCGGGCAGGTTTATCGGGAAAGAAATCCAGATTTACATAGAGTTGACCCGTTACCAGACTCTGGAGATCGAGTTGGGCGCGCAGACCCTTTTCCACCAAATACCCCAGGATGGTCTTGTCTTTTGCTCCTTCCATCAGTTGGTCAAGAGGGACTCCGTGCGTCTGGGTCAAACGGTCCGGCTCGATCTCAACAAAAACCTGTATCCGCGGCACCATGTCCTGGGTATCGAAGAAGACCTTGATATCGGTGACCGAGCCGATCCGGACTCCCTTAAAGGCTACCGGAGCACCTTTGCTCAGGCCCTGAACCGAGCCCTGAAAGTACATGATGAAGTTCTTTCGCTCTTTGAAGAACCGTCCGCTGCCGAAGACAAGAACTCCCGCAACCACGAGAGCTATCGCCCCGATGACAAAGGCACCGATGATTTTGGGATTCGCTTGTTTGCTCATAATCTTCCAGTCAGCATGCAGGTCCCGGGAAGACCTGTTCCTTTGGAGGCTTCTCCTGCTTCGCCGCGGGTGAGAAACTCTCGAACCTTCAGGTCCTGACACTCCGTCAACAGCTTGCGAGGATCACCGGCCGCAATCATAGTACGCGTGTCGGCATCAAGAAAGACCGAGTTGTTGCCGATGGCAAAAATGCTTGCCAATTCATGGGTCACCACGACGACGGTCGCCCCCAGACTGTCTCGAAGTTCGAGGATCAGGTCGTCCAGGCGCCGCGCGCTGATGGGGTCGAGGCCCGCCGAGGGTTCGTCGAAGAAAAGGATGTCGGGATCGAGCGCCATCGCCCGGGCGAGCCCGGCGCGTTTGCGCATGCCCCCGCTGATCTCGGAGGGATAGAACTCCTCAAAACCGGCAAGCCCCACCAGGGCAAGCTTCAGCGACACCAACTCCTGAATCTGGCTGGAACTCAGATCGGTATACTCATCAAGGGGAAGCGCAATATTCTCGGCAAGAGTCATGGAACTCCAGAGAGCACCACTTTGGTACAGGATTCCAAAACGCTGCATGAGCTGCTTGCGGGCCTCGGGTTCCGTCTCCCAGAAGCTTACCCCGTCGTAAAAGACCTGCCCTCTCGCGGGCTCTTTCAACCCCACCAGGTGGCGCAGCAGGGTGCTCTTCCCGCACCCGCTCCCACCCATGATGATAAAGATGTCCCCGCGGTTGACGATGAAGTTGAGGTCCCGCATGATCACAAAACTGCCGTAGGCCATGGTGAGGTCGCGAACTTCGATGTGGGCTTGTGCATGCATCTCGGCTATATACCCAGAATGTCAAAAATCACGGCAAACAGGCCGTCGAAGACGACAATGAAAACGATGGCGGTGACCACGGCCGAAGTGGTCGCGAGGCCCACCGCCGCGGAGCTTCGCCCGCACTGCATCCCCCGCATACACCCCGACAGGGCGATAATAACGCCGAAGACCACGCTCTTGAAAAGACCCGCATTGATATCCACAATGCTGATGGCTTGCTTCGTCTCATTAAAATATTCGATGAGCGAAAGATTGAGCATGCCGACACCGATGATCCCTCCTCCCAGAATGCCCATGAAGTCGGCGTAAAGGCAAAGCAGCGGCATCATCAAGATCAGGGCAACCGTCCGGGGAAGCACAAGGAACTCAACGGGTGAAAGCCCCAGGGTCTGCAGCGCATCGATCTCTTCATTGACCTGCATGGTGCCGAGTTGAGCCGCGAAGGCGGCCCCGGTGCGACCGGCCATGATGATGGCGGTCATCATGGCTCCCATCTCGCGCGTCATGCCGATGGCGACGAGATCGGCCACATAGATCTGGGCGCCGAACATCCGCAGCTGAACCGCGCCGACAAAGGCCAGAATCAGACCCACCAGAACGCTGATGAGGGAAACGATGGGCAGTGCCTGGGCGCCGCATTCCTGGATGAAGAGCACCAGATCGACACGACGAAAACGCGCTTTGCCCCGGAAGAATTTGAGAAAAGCCAGGGAGGTTTCCCCGAGAAAGGCGACCATTTCCGAAGTGGAGGAGAGGATCTTGAGAGTTTGTGTGCCGATTGCGGCGAGGAAGGGAATGGGCGCGGCTGTTTTGCGGGCGTCTTTCTGTTCCGGGACCGCGGTGGCGAGTGCCACCAGTTTGAGCACACCCTCCGGCAGTCCCTCCTTGGCAACATCGATGTTCTTGAGACTGCCGTAATCCAGGACCTTGATGACAAAGCTTACCAAACTGCTGTCCCAGGCGGTCAGTTTCCCGCTGTCGAAAACGATGCGTCTTACGCCCGGGGCGGCGTCCATGGCCTGTTCGACCTCGCGGACGGAATGCAGCCCACCTGAAATCCGCCAACTTCCTTCGAAACCTACGGTCAAGGAGTCTTCTGTCATTCTGTGGATGTTGATTTTCGAAATTTCCACCGCGGTTAGGAACTCACCTCTTTCTAATCAAAGGTCTGATTCTGCCTCGAGTGCCTTCTTCTTGGCCTCCTCTTCGGCAATGACGGCGGCAATGGTCGCAGCGGCGGCACCCGACAAGACCTTTTTCGAGGATGAAGAACCAGCGGACGGCGCTTTGCCCTCCTTATCCGGCTCCTCGTGCAGTGGCTCATCGGGCAGCCGCACCATGACATCCCGGGTGGCAAACTCCAAGCCCTTCTCCTTGAAGAGTTCCTTGAGCCGCTTAAAGATCTGGCGTTGGATGACAAACTGCACGCCCGGCTTGGTCTTAAATTTCACTCTCATGACCAGGCCGGCGTCGTCAAGAGCCAGCACGCCCGCACTCTTGATCGGCCCCAGGAGGTCGGGTCCCATTTCTTCATCTGCCTGAATTTCCTTGTCGATCTTTTTAATAACCTTTCGGACCGCGTCGACATCGGTGTCAAAGGGAACCCTGAAGTCAAGTTTGGTGATGTTGTAGTCCCGGGAGAAATTGATCACCGTACCCAACTGACTGAAGGGTACGTTAAGCACCATGCCGCGGGTATGGCGGAGATTCAGGGAGCGGATAGTGATCGCCTCGACCGTGCCTTTTATTTTACCACCGGATTCTATATAGTCATTAATGCGAAAGGCATCGTCCAGGAGGTAAAAGAGACCCGAGACGATGTCCTTAATGAGACTCTGCGATCCCATACCGATGGCCAGTCCGAGGATACCGGCGCCGGCAAGCAGCGGCGTGGTGTCAATGCCCATGGCGGACAACACGATCAAAGCCACGGTCACAAGCAAAACCACCAATAAGAACTTACGAAAGAGAATAAGGAGAGTACCGATTCGGCTCCCACCCCTGCCGCCGCCTTCGGAATCCTCATCGACCTCAAGACCCCCCTTCACCTCTTTGAGCTTGCGGTTGATCGCTGCCTCTATAAGTTTCCATGCAACCCAGGCCAGGGAGACAATCAAAAGGACCTTGAGAGCAGCAGCGGTAACCTCCTCTCCAAGGCGGGCCTCAAATCCCCACAACTGCAACAGCCAGAAAAAGATGATTCCCGCTATGGAAAGGCTCAGGCATGAACGAAGGATGCGTACGAACCGTCCCGCATCGGCAACCCCGCCAGGCACTTCCCGATCAGGCGCCGCAGCAACCTGCTCATCCTCCGTGGTCCCTTCAACTTCGCACGGTTGTTGAGCCGGTTCCTGCTTATCCACAAACCCGAACATGACACTCAGCAATCTCTGCCCCAACCAATCCAGGAGGATAAACAGGGGCAAACTGGAGAGAAGGGCGAGAACGGGAAGGACAAGGTCGGAACGTTCCACCAGCAACCAAAACACCCAGAGGCACCAGAGCAGCACCAGGTAGGGCAACGCGAGCAGGTGCCAGAAGCGTCGCCAGTTGCGAGCGAAGCAGATTGACTCCGGCAGAGCGATCCCCCGTGCCATGGCAGATGATCCGTGCCACCGCCTCTCGATTGCTGAGAATTAAATAGACAAGCATGCAGAAAACTACAACGGCGTATGCTGCCCGCAGGAAAATAACGGTTTCCTCACTTACCCCCTGCAACTCCAGCAGCCCTCTGATCAGGAAGCTTGCCCCCACGAACAGAACAAATGCCATAACCCAGCGGTGAATGGTGCGGGCAGCAGAGTCAGTCAACGGCACGCACCTCAAGGCGGGATTGTCGGGTACGAGCAGGAAGCGCGAGAGCAAGCGGATCCCCCGCACCACCAGCACAACCACCAGAAAGATCATAAAAACCAGCCGGGCATTGGGCCCGCGATTGAAGAAGCAAAAAAATACAACCAGCGTGACACCAGAGAAGACGCAGATCGAGAAAACCTCGATGGCACCAGAAATCAATAGCCGCTTTAGTTTGACCATCCAGTAATCGGGTGGCGAGGTTGTGAGTCGTTTTCGCATGTTCGCGGTATAGCGACCAAACAGCCACTCAGCGCCCACCCCCGAACCAAGCAAGGCGAGAATGGCACCGAACATTAGGAAGATATTCGAGGTTCCCCCCGGCCCCCTGAGGTCCGCGTAAGCCTTGGGCAAAAACGTGGGGACGGCCACGGCGCCATCCCGGATCTCCTTCATTCGTTTATGGAAGGCATTAATATTTCTTTCCGCGATTTGCGCCAGTCGGGCAACGCCGCTGGCTTTCGGCGCCGTCTGCTTCTTGGCGTTCGCCGTCGCTTCCGCCGCGAGCTCCAGTTCGTGGATCAGCAGTCTTCGGATCTGGTCGTCGTGAGGCCGGCCATGATCTCGTTGATTTTTGCCTTGTCAAGATCTTCCGGGATTTCGGGCAAGGCCTTGTCGGATTTGTCGGGTGTCTTTTTCGATCCGGAGGAAGGAAAAAGCATGGCCGCGCCCTTGTCTTTGGCCGGCGCAACTTCAGTCCACAGAAAAAGCGCTGCCAAAACCGAAATCCAAAACACGAACGACTTAGCAAAGCGGCCGGTCATAGGTTTGACTCCTTATCATGCGAAGCAAGCCACTAACTCTCTTGCGCGCAACTTCATGCTTCCTGACCCCTCATCCCCTCATCTCCATATCTCCCCGTTCCCGCGTCTCCCACCTCAGCGCTTCCTCAGTGGGTCGGCAACGGACCGGGTGGCGCATCTTACCGTATCGGGGTCACCGAGATAATAGCGCCAAACGGCTTTAAGGTCATCATCCAATTCATAGAGCGGGGTTATCGCGAGTGAAAGCAGGCCTTGTCCGACCTTTCCCTTACCGCTCAATTTGCCTCCAAGGGATTGCCGGTTGCACGCGGGTCTACCTCGTCGAACATCTCAGGAAGTGAAACTGCCAGGGGCCAAGATCGACATAAAGGCCGGGATTCACCATCCGACTCCCATCACGGTCGAAGGCATCTCCGGAAAGTTCCTCGCTAAGCCGCCACTCGCGGCCACCCAGTTCGTCCCAAGGCAGCTTTATCAGCCCCTGAGAAGAGAAGTCCGAAAGGTTGACGACAATAAGGTGGCGCTCTTCACCAAGGCGCCAGCACCAGGCGATCAGGTTGCGGTGACTCTGGTTGTCCGGCCAACCGCTTCGCTCGCAGAGTTGCCATTCCCCGGCAGCCAGATCCGGGCGGTTGAGCGCCTTCAGCAGCCTGCGGTAAAAATCCTCGAAGTTCCTGGTCCGGGGCTTCCTCCGGTCGCCTGGCAAGAAAGACCGGCAGCCTGATTTTGCGGCCTTCGAATTGGCCTTCATGAAAGAGCCGCGCTCCGGGCAGGGTGGCGATCGTCACCGCTGCGCTGCGTTGTTTTTCCGGGGCAAAAGTCGCCGCGGCCCGAGGTTCATCGTGGTTTTCGATGAAGCGGACCAGTTTGCTCTGGTAGGCACGGTCCCCTGAGAGGTGCGGGCGGATGCTTTCCGGGCCGTCATGTTCGAGGCGATCATAAAGTCGCTTGTCATAGCAGAAATCAAAGCCCTGCTGTTGAAGCTCCCATTCGAGGTCCCAGTAGGCTTCCGCGATGAAGATTACTTCCGGGTAATCCCTGCGGACGGCCTGGATCAGCTCCGGCCAGTATTCATGTTCAGGGCGTGGGCCTGCGCGCTGGCCCCAAGTCCGCTCAAAAACGAAATTCAGAAACAGCATCGCCATGTCGCAGCGCATTCCGTCGCACTGGCTGGCAATTTCGCTCACGGTCTCGATTGCCGCCCGGCGAAATCCGGAATGAAAGGCATTGAGCTGCAGGACGTCGGGCCACGCCGGGAAATAGGGGTCACGCCCGCAGGCAAACACCGTTTCGCCGATTTCGAGGAAGGAGTGGGGATCATTCTGCCGGTCCCGGGAGTCGCCCTGAATGAAGTATTCCGGATGCTGCAAAACCCAGGGGTGATCCGGGGCCACGTGATTGGGCACGTAATCCAGAAGCAGCCGGACACCTCGCTTGGCGAGCTGCTCGCGGGCAAAAGCCAGCCCTTCCCGGCCGCCCAGATGCCCATCCACAAGGTAACGACGCACACAATAAGGCGACCCGACCACATCTTCCGCTCCGAGGTCGGGGAGCACGCGTTCGAATTCCGACCGCAGGCCTTCATTCTCCAGGGCAATCCGGATGCCGGCCGGGCTGCGTTCCCAGACGCCCATGAACCAGATGGCATCGGCCCCGAGCGAGGCCACGGCATCCCATTCCTTGGCGGGAATATTGCCCAGGTTCACCGGACGCTCAAGCCTTTTGCCCAGTTCTGCCAACCACACCCAGGTGTTGATTTCATAGATGATCGGGTTCTTCGGCCAGGGTTTCATGATCACGCTCCATCAATACAGTGGTCAGTAGCCGGTGATCAGTGATCGGAAAAAGGCCAAAACCACAGGCGGCGGATGTTGTCATATTTCGTCTTGACCCAACCCTCGAACGGTTTGGTCAAGGCTTCTGCACCGAAATCGCGAGCATCTCGGTGACGACCAGGACAATCTCGTCGCCCTTCCTGAGCTTCTCGAAGCGCTTTACGTTCTGATCCACGGCGAAGGTCCTGAGGTTTCCTTCGGGGCCTCTCAGGGTCACCGTACGCTTCGCGTGGTCCACCGCCTCAACCCGTCCCGGGAGTTGGATGGTATCGACGAGGACCGCCGCCGGTGGCTTTCCCTTCGGGGCCAAGGCCACATTCCCCGCCTCGACCACCGCCGGCGGCCAGTCGGGTTTCCGGACGTACACCCCGACCGCCTCAAGGTATTCAGCCTTGACTTGATCCCCCTTTTTGATTTGGTCGAAGTTATTGACACTCTTGTCAACCCTGACGGTCAGGGTTCGTCCGTCGCTGCCCCTGAGCGTGAGCATGCGCTTCTGATAATCGACCTCGTCCACTGCCGCCGTGGCAACCATTACCTCGGCAAAAAGAGGCTCCGGTTTGGGACTTGCCTTCGATGAGCTCTGCTTTTTCCCTGCCCAGGAATAACTTGCCAGAACGAAAACGACACCGACTACCAGTAATACCGAAAACAGTTTTTTCACGCCAGGCCTCCCATCCGCACGGTTAAAACTTTGAAAGCGCCTTCATCAGTGCTTGGGCCCCTTTTGGCGGTTTCACCTGGCCGGTCAGGATCTGAGTGGGCGTGACCGCCTTGCGGCCGTAATATTCGGCATTGGCGTCATCCCTCGCAGCAACTACGGTGCCCTCCAGGGACACCCCCGCAAACAATCCCTGGCTGCGGCTGTAAGTATAAACCGCGGCCGTGGGAAGGACCCCGGCGCCCACGTTCCGACCGACAGGGCCGGCAGCCACACTCACGTCGGCCCCGAGTGAAACATTGCCGCCCTTGGAAAAGGCCTTGACCGCATCGGGAGTGTTCAGGATCATGATGAACTCGGTCACCTCGGCCCCGATTTGGAAACCAAACCCGGCGCCGCCCGTACCGATTGCCGACGGCCCGCTCCAGCCCTTAGCCAGTCGGGCCACGACGACCCCTGTTCCCCCGCGCGCGCTGACGATAAAGCCCGCCTTGGTTACCGTCATTATGGCCAGTCCTTTAGCTCCCTTCAGAACCGCCGGCGGGATTGACTTCTCCGGGATCTCCTGAAAGCGCTGCAGAATCGCGACAGCCTGATCGACATCGCCTTGCATCGCAGCAACACAAACCGTCGACGCGCCCAAGACCATAGCAAGAACCAGTGCGAAAACGATTAGTTTAGCATTCCTCATTGCCTTACTCCTTTCTTGTCAAAGCATTTCATCACATTCAGCATTCCGGCAAAGCACGACAGGCAAATCCCAACCCCTTCCCTCAATACCCGGCATGACCCTGATCCGGTTTCAGTCTGCCGTCTGATCTTTTCTCCTAAGCTTAGATCCCGCATCTCTCCTGTCACCCACACGATGGTTGCGAGGCCGGTTCAACCCTTGCCGACAGGCGGCCGCACGCTTTCAAGCCGCAAGGGACCTCAGGCGCCGTACTTGTTCAATTTATCGGCATAGGCGAGCGCCAACTGGATGAGCATGACGCCCGGAATGATCCCCCACAGCCCTTTGGCGCAAGGTCTTTCGCCAAACTCCGCGACATCGTCCGGGCGGGTGTTCCGGCCGTGAAGCAGGAACGGTATGGGATGATACGAGTGAGATTTCATAATTGCGGGAGTGGAATGATCGCCGGTGACAATGAGGACGTCGGGGTGGAGGGCCATAATCTGAGGCATGAAGGCATCCACCTTTTCGATTTCCGCCACCTTCGCCTGAAAATCCCCGTCCTCTCCCCTCGAATCGGCGTATTTGTGGTGGACGAAAAAGAAGTCATACCGGTCCCGGTACTGTTTCAGCGCCTCCACCTGGTCGTTCAGGTCCTTCAATCCGTCGATCACCTCCATGCCGACCAGCCGGCTCACTCCCTTGTAATCCGGATAAATAGCCAGAGCCGCCGGGCGCAGTCCGAACCGTTCGGCCATGGAGGGAATGTGAGGCAATTCGGCAAAACCTCGCATCAGTATGGCGTTGGCAGGCGCCTGGTCCTTGAGCAGAACCAGCGCCTGGCGGATGAATTCCTTCGCCGTTGCAGCCGTTTTGACACCCTTTTCCGAGGATGCCATGGGCTCGTGGGCAGCCACGCCGGTAGCCTGAGGGTCCGTGTCCTTGACGTGATCGTACAGCCCATCCCCGCGAAACACGACGACGGCCCGGTAGTCTTTGACCGGGCGCACAAACACTTCCACCCCGGGGATCTCTACCGCCCCGAGCAGGTCGCAGAGGCGGCCGCACGTTTCCGTGGGGATGCGGCCGGCGCGCCGGTCGGTGATCAGGCCGTGCGGATCGCAGGTGGCAAAATTGAGGCGCGCAGCCACATCACCGGCGCGCATCGGGAAGGCAATTCCCATGGCGGCAACCACCCCCCGGCCCACGGGATAATCGGTAGGCTGATAACCGAACAGGGCGAGGTGGCCGGGGGCCGAACCGGGGGTGATGCCGAAACCGACGGGCAGATGCAGGCCGCATTCGGCCTCCGCTGCCAGAGCGTCAAGATTCGGGGTGCGCGCGGTTTCCAGTTCCGTCTTTCCCCCTTTTTCCCGCGGCAGCCCGCCCAACCCGTCAATGACCAGCAGGACTATTTTCTTCTCATTGTGGTGAAGCAGTGCTTTCAAAACGTCGTCAGGCATCTCTTCTCTGCCTCCTCTGTTGTGTTCTAATTCTAATAGACCCGTCGCCCCGGCAAAGCTCAAGAATGAACGTTTCGGGCTTTGGTTTTGTCTGCGAGACGGCCATCAGAAAGTATGGAATATCAGTCGCCAAGCCCCTTCCGGCTCCATTGAGACGCCATTCTAGCATGGCTTCCCAAGCATTAGAAACAAATCTCATGCTGTCCGGAAATAATTCCTCTTCAGGCTTTTGTGGCGATGGGTTTGGCCTCTCCCCGACGATCATCGGATTTCTGCGACATTACCTCATACACGACTACGAAGCAGACCTTCTCCGAATATAGTGACCATAAGCCTCGGATCGTCATTCCCGCACAGGGTGCAGAGCTTCGGCACAGAAAGGTCCCATGCGCATCGAGTGAGGATTCCACGGTACAAAAATGATCATGAATTTGCACAAATTGTAAGCCTGATATCATACCCTGGAAAACTCGTTCCTTTGCATCCTGTACCGTCTTGGGCGCTGGCAGGCTTCTTGCTACTGCAATTGACAATCCCTTGCGGCACTGTTTCGGTCCACACCCGATGATGAGTCGGCGAGGTTCAGGCTGCGAATGGAGAGCGTTGCCGCGGCGGCATTAGCCTATTATTTGCGGAGGGTGCATCATGACTGAAAATACGAAAAGCGTAGAAAAAGCTTTGCAGGAACAACTCCACTTCCTGCAGACCCTGATTGACACCATCCCCAATCCGATCTTTTATAAAGACACGCAAGAGCGCTTTCTGGGCTGCAACAAGGCGTTCGAGCTCCGCCTCGGCCTCACCAGGGACCAGATTCTTGGCAAGACCAGCCACGACCTCTTTCCCCGCGAACTTGCCGACGAATACCGACTCATGGACTCCGCCCTCCTGAAAAACCCCGGCGAACAAGTCCACGAGACCTCTCTGCACTACGCAGACGGCCGTCTTCATGATGTGCTCATCAACAAGGGGACCTTCAGAAATACGGATGGCGCGGTTGCCGGCTTGGTTGGCGTGACCATCGACATTACCGAACGCAAAAAGGCGGAAGAGGCCCTCCAGGCCGCCCACGACGACCTTGAGCGGCGGGTCGAGCAGCGTACGGCTGAGTTGGCCAGGGCCAACGAAGAACTGAAGCTTGAGATCGCCGAGCGGGAACGGGCCGAGGAGGCGCTCCGAGAGAGCCGGGAGAGGCTGAAACGGTTCGCCTATTCCGTCATTCACGACCTGAAGAGTCCTGCCATCGGCGTACACGGCTTCGCCAGCCTCCTCGACACGCGCTACCGGGACATCCTCGACGACAAGGGCAAAATGTACTGCAGCCAGATACTCAAGGCGACGGAACACCTGAACAGTCTGGTGACGGCCATCAACGTTTACATCGCCACCAAGGAAGCACCGTTGATCATAGAAAGCGTAAACCTGAAGGAAGTCCTTCATGAGGTGAGGGATGAGTTCTCGGTAAGGTTGAGTGAACGCCGGGTGCGTTGGGTGGAACCCGAGCAACTGCCGGTGATTCAAGCCGACCGGTTGTCCATGGTGCGCATCTTCACGAACCTGGTGGACAATGCCCTTAAATACGGGGGTGAACACTTATCGGAGATCCGGATCACCCGGGAGGAATCTGAAAACTCTCACACCTTCTCGGTGAGCGATGACGGTATCGGGATAACCCGGGAGAACGCCGAAAAGCTCTTTCAATTCTTCCAGCGCGGCCGATCATCCCGGGGCACACAGGGAGCCGGTCTGGGCCTGGCGATCGTGAAAGAGGCGGCCGAACGCCACGGCGGCGTGGTCGAAGTGGAACCGGCGGCCGGAGGCGGCACCGCTTTCCGGGTTTCCATCGCCAAGAATCTGTGACCTTGAGCCTCAACCCACGGGCGGCAAGATGCGCGGTTGTAAAACTTCGTTCCTCTCGCACCGAGCCCGGATTTCATTCCTTCGGCACGGTTCGGGGGCTTGAGAACTGCGAGGTGTTGCCAGCCTTGTCCGTTGCCGTGGCGGTCAGGTTGCAGCCATTGAAGGGTATGGGTTTGCTTGAGTTGAATGCCCGAAAGCCTGGGTAAGTCCATTCCCTCAATGACCATGACGCCATGTACCCTCTCCAGGCGATGGCGTTCGCTTACCCCGAAGGCTCCTTCTCAACAACCGGAACCCTTCCTCCCGGATTCCAGCTTTCCTCTGAAGATGACCCTGTCTCATAATTCGTGGTGTCCCACGGTAATGGCGGTTTGCAGGGATAACGTAAAGACACCCCGATAGGTCTCTTCAGAGGATCATCAAATCTTGATCTTGGCTTTTCGAATGAAGAGATCGATCAGGATCCCGATACCGAAAGCCCAGGCCATGTTGGGCACCGCCAGGGAAATGCCGCTGATCAGTAGGGCAACGAAGTATTCTTCATTGGTCTTGAGGCTCCTGATCAAGGGACAGAGCTCAAGACCGGCAAAGATGAGAAGCACCCCGAGTACCGAGTTGGGAATGAGCGCAAGGACCCCGAAGCCCAGTTCCCCGAAGGCCAGCGCCATAACCACGAAAAGCGCACCGATCATCACCGGCGCCCCGCCGGTTCTGGCTCCAAACCGATAGTGGGCCGCCAGGCCGCCGGTGCCGTGGCACATGGGTACCGCCCCGAAAAAACCCACGGGGAAATTGGCAAGCCCCATGGTGAGGGCGAATCTTCCGGCGCTGGCCTTGGACAGGAGCGGGTTGTCGGGAAACAACGTAGAGCAGGTGTCCGCGGTCCCTACGCACGCGTTGCCGATGGTGAGCGGAATCTGAGGCAGGATGAGCATAATGAGGGCGATCCAGAAATCGTGAAGCGTTGGAGATACCATACGGACCTCGGTGGGGCCGAACGAAAAGCGCAGACCATCCTGACCACCCAGGGCCAGGCCCGCTGCGATCCCCACGGCCAGAGCAGCGAGGGCTGCCGGCATTTTCTTGTTGTCGAGCAGCGCCAGCACCATGATGAAAACGACCAGCCCGAGGATGAGATTGATCTGGTATTCGGTGAACCTGCCCGCGACTCCCGAAAGGAAAAGATTCTTGTCAACGATCAATTCTATCCCTTTTCTGAGGAAGACGAGTCCCAGAGCAAGCTGGATGCCTCGGACAACCGGTTGCGTGAAAAGTTTGGCGAGCGCGTCCACCGTGCGTGTGACGTACAAGATGATGAGGATCGCGCCGAAAATGATGCCGGCTGCTCCAATTACGGGTTCGGTGATCTGAGCCGGATAGGCAATGGCAATGGCCCCCACCGCCTTCAGGGGTTGAACGGGAATGGGCAGACGGTAGTAGAAGCCGGTAATGAGATAAAACAGCCCGAAGGAGAGGAAAACGGTCGTCGGACTCAACTTGTTGATGAGGATCATGCCCACCACGATGGGAAGCAGAGTGCCCAAATCCCCAAAAGAACCGGCCAGTTCCACCCGATCAAACCGCAGACCGGCCGCCATCTTCTGACGCCACCCGGCGGCAGACTCGCCCGCAGGCTTCGCAGCTTCTTCCACTTCAACCACTGCTCCAGCCGTCTTATTCATGAGTCGCCTCCCTTTATGGATTTGCCGAAAGCCTTCATTCTTGAGTTGACAGTCTTACATAACACGAGTAATTTAATATTCGTGCTAGTTTTATAGCCTGGTTTTGAGGTTGTCAAGCGACTTTTTGCAGGAATTGGAGGCTATTTCATATGGATCAGCCACCCCGTATCGCCACCGTCAGCAGCCACGCCCGAATTTTGTCGGGATCGGACCCCTCCCGGAGTCTCGATACGGTACAGCTTCAGGGCCTGGAGGAATCGTTTCGGCGGTGGGCGGAATCGTCACGGAACCCCGGTTTGCGATGGTCGAGAAAGCGGATTCTTCTGATCTTCCTGCTGATTCGATATACGGGCGCGAGATTGAATGAAGTCCTGAATCTTGACCCCTTGATCGAGATCGACTGCGATCATCATATCGTTCAGCTGCGCAAGACCGGCACCGGCGGCAATGCTTCAGGCCGTGAGATCCAGATCCCGGAACGGTTGTCGGCGGAGATCCGTGAGATGCTCCAGGAGGTTCAGATCAATAAACTTCAGGGGAAGGTCCTCAAGGTGGACCCGGGACATGTTCGTCGCAAATTCTACGCAAGGGCGGAAGCTGCCGGTATCCCACGGGAGTTGGGTACCCCTGAAGTCATCAGAAGATCGAGGGCGGTCGAACTGATGCAAAGCAACGTTCCTCTTGCCCGTAGTGCAAAAGATCCTCGGCCACTCCACGCCGAGTCTCGCCGCTTCCTACGTGGAGTTTTCCGATGATGAAATTCGCGAGGTGGCGAGGTACTTCGCCGACCGGGAGAATCGGCTCAAGACCAGTGCGCGTAATACTTTTTTTGGCAAAATTGACAAAATTCGAAGGGGTGATGTGCAGACCATGGTGGAGATGGTATCGCTGAGCAGAGTCCGGGTCTGTTCCATAATTACCAATGACAGCCATATTCGCCTCGGCCTGAAACCCGGCACTCTGGCCACGGCAGAGGTCAAAGCGCCGTGGGTGATGCTCTTCAAGGGTGAGGAAGAGCCGCTTTGCACCGCCGAAAACCGGTATTGTGGAAAGGTCAGCCGCGTTACCAGAGGAAAGGCGACGGCAGAAATCGTGGTGCGCATCCCTGACGGCACCGAGCTATGCTCCATCATCACGGAAAAGAGCAGGCGATCGCTGGCTATTAAAGAAAACGACACCATGTGGGCGGCCTTCAGTGCCTTTGCGGTGGTCATTCATACCGACTGAGGCGGTCCCGGCACTGGAATTATGACATCCGATTTTGAACCCACCATTCATGCCCGCCTTTCCGGGGCACATTTTTTCCTGTTGCCCTTTTCCGGCCATGGTGATAATCGCCTCTATGTCAAGGTTGATATAGAAGTGATGTTCTCAAACTGCTGCGATACTCCTTGGGTCTGGCGGCTTTTTCTTCCGGTAATTCAGGTGATGGTGGGGAGACGATGCGATGCGGGTTTACATTGGCTTTGATGATACGGACCATGTTGATGCGGATCGGGGCACAGGAAAACTTGCCCGCTGGTTTGAACGTGAACTGCCTGAGGGTTGTGGAATCTGGGGTGTAGTGCGTCAGCAACTCCTGGTTCATGAGGATATTCCCTATACCTCCCACAATAGCAGCGCGTGTGCGGTTGTGGAGGTGGAGGACGACTCTCTGATTGTGGATCTCATCTCGAGGGCCGCTAAACATATTGAACGTTATTCTCTTGATGGAAGTGACCCCGGGCTGTGCGTGGCATCTGGGGATGGCCCTGGAATCTCACATTTGATTGCTTTCGGTCGCAAATGTACGAGACAGGTTGTCACTCAGAAGGAAGCCTTGGAAGCTTCATCACAGGTACATATTTCAGGTCATGGAGGAACCAATCAGGGGATCATCGGCGCCGCTGCGGCAGTTGGGTTGACGGCTGACGGCTGGTGTGGGCGATTCATTGAGTTTCAAAAGCTGCGCAGTGTCCCGGACAGGGTAAGAGTGTCAGAGCTTGAGAATTTAGATATTTTCACTGTTTCTCTCGACCGGGACAGCAGGGTTCCAGCTCCTGAAGACATTGTTGTCACCAAAGGCTGGCTGCGTCCGCGTCTTTGGGGCAACAGGGCTGTTTTGGCGGTAATGCCCAAGGAAAATGGCGTGTGGGAGTCTCTCGGGCAGAAAAGACAGAAAAATAATGGAGCTTAAAGCTTCGCAGGTTCAGGGACCATCACGGTCCCTGACTCTCCTTTTTCTTTGGCCTCGTAATATTCTTTGATCAGGTCACTGAGGTTCTTAGCCTGTTTTTCCATATATCCTATCCAGATGGCGAGCATTTGCTTGCCTTCGTCAGTTAGTTGGTAAATTCGCTTTGCCGGACCAACCCCCTCTGTCTCCCAGTTAGAGAAAACCAGCCCATCTTCCTCCAATTGGCGAAGGTGACGATAAATCATTCCCGGCGGAGCCTGTCCCTCCACAAAGC
This sequence comes from uncultured delta proteobacterium, assembly GCA_963844985.1. GTDB lineage: Bacteria > Desulfobacterota > Syntrophobacteria > Syntrophobacterales > Syntrophobacteraceae > JADGQM01. The sequence goes on along the minus strand of CAWJQV010000028.1, from coordinate 114,236 downwards.
CAAACCTCTGGATCGTTTGAATCAACTCATAACCGTATGATGGCTTGGTATAAAGACCCATCAGGATCGACGGCTGCATGTAGCGGTCTTTTTTCCCTTGCTGCGGACGGCGCTGCGATCTTTTTTGCTCTGCCATGTTTTTTGTTGACCTATATGCTTAAAGGATATATGTTCATAACGGAAGTTGGCCCCACAATTTCTCTGGACTGAACCTTCAAACAATGAAAGGAGACTTACATGGCAACAATCTTCGTCCGTGAGCGGCGTAAAATTGAAAAAGGAGAAAAGAAACCTCGCTTCCGGGTGGTTGGCGTCCACGGCACCGACCTGAAAATCTATGTCGAACATATCCGCAAAAAGGAACTCGACCAGATTGTAGAAGCATCGGGAGCCAATGTAATCTATCTCAAGGCCGGAAAGAAAGAAGAGGGAGAAGAGTAGAAACCGGAAAGCTCCCGCAGCTTAGCTCGATGAATGGGTCGAACCTTGGAGGTCATCCGTTTCCCCGGTCACTCCTCTTTGTAGATGATAGTGCCAACATGCTTTCCTTCCAGGGCTGCGAGGATATGTTCCGGATGATGCAGGGCATCGATGATCTGGAGCTCCTTGAGGCATTTGGCTCGTTGCAGGAAGGTGAGGATGGGTCGCTCGACGATGAGGTCGTCCAGATCCAACTCAAGGAGCTCCTTCGCGGAAATCCGTCCAAAGAACTTGAGACCGTCTCGCTTGGATGCTTCAACCTTTTTCGGATCGCAATCGAATAGTCCCTTTTCATCTTTCAGGAAGATGAGAGAGCGGGCGCCGATATTTTCCGCCAGCAGGAAAGCTCCGCAGTCGGTCCGATGGGGAGGGATGGAACCGATTTCCGCAGGATGTTCAAAAAAGCCGTAGGGTGGTATGCCATAAGTGATGGGCAGATACCCCAACCGACAGAACATGGTGAGCTGCTCCAGGTTATCTCCATGCCCGATCTTTACCCCTCCGTGCTTTGAGAGGAGCACACTGAGCATCTCCGCATTCTGCCACGAAACCTTGTCTCCCAGCTTGGAAAGCACCCCGGTGGGCATCCCCAAATCAACCCCGATGTTGTAAACGTGCCTCGCCCGGGTGCCGCCCCCGGTCATCAGAAGGATTTTGTACTTTTCTTTAGCCTCAATGAGCACGTCCAGGATTGGGAGTATCGCCTTGCGTCCGCGGTCGATGATACTCTGTCCCCCGATTTTGATGACGTTGATGTCAGGATGCATGCGGAAGTAATCCACGGCCTCGGTCCGCTTGAGAAACTCCTTGCTCACCAGGGATTCTCCCATGAGGGGGGATTCAATGTGGAGTCTTCCGGTATCGCTTTCTTCCTTAACCAACTTTGCCATGTTCTTCCTGACCTCTTAATAGTATGCGCGTTCAAATTTGTTTCAGCAGCACCTCTGCTCCCAAAACATTATGTGATCAAATGCAAACCTTTGAAAAGATACGGTGAGGGTCACACTAAGTCAAGCTCGCTCTCGCAGCTAAAGCTCATCACGGTCAGAATCAGAATAGTTGTCAGGCGGGTGTTTTCTCATCCCAAAAAAGAAAATCGGGCTTTCGTGCCCGATTTTCGGAAAACAGATACTCCATGAAGCTGACAATTTCCGTATTTCACATTTTAATTATTAGGTCAAGTGTGACATAATCACTTTCTATAAAAATGTGTTCATGGATAGTGGAATGATCGTCCCGTCCAACTTTATGAACTATTAAGAATGGCAGCATACGTGGGATCGAGCCCGGTTATGACTTGCTCGATTCCGGGGATGCAGCCTTTTGGAGGCCAGACAGTGGGGGAGTTAATCTGCCTTTCCAATTACAGGAAAGCCAAAGGAAATCGAGGAGCAATGCTTCTACATGGAAGTCATCCCTCCTTTCATAATCATCCGCTACAGTAAACAAGGCATCGTGCAGGAACGACATGTTATCTCGGAGAGAATGCTCAGAGAGATTCTTGACAGATTGGACTGTTAGCGGATTCCATTGAACCGCTATTTTGCTTTCCAATAGAACTGGATTCAATAAGCAAGTTTCTTCGTATTTGGTTTCAACGCGAAATCCTCAGCAACTGTCGGGTTTGCTTGCTCGGGAAACACCAGGGCCAGGAAATCAGTCGTCATACTGTCTTGCATAAGCTGCATCATTATAGAGTCCCTCTCCGTAGCGATCTTTCCCGTAATCCCGGATGATCTTTTGTCCCTCGTCGGATGCCACAAAATCGATGAACTTTATTGCCCATACGGCTCCGGGGGTGGCACCTTCGGGCTGGCTCAGCGTATGGTAGGTGTTGATCAGAAATTTGTCCCCTTTGAAGAGCACCTTCAGGTTCGCCATGTTCTTCTTTTCAGCTACCCAGGTGCTGCTATCGGTCATAAAGTAGCCCTTCTCATCATTTGCCCGTTTCAGAGTGGCAGTCATGAAATCCTTTGTGACGATGTACCAATCGCCAGAGGGGGTGATGTTGGCCTTTTGCCAGACATCGATCTCCTTTTTGTGCGTTCCCGAATTATCTCCCCTTGAGAAGAACTTTGCCTTTGTATTGGCGATTCGAATGTAGGCGTCAGCGGCGCTCTTCGCCTCGGAAATCTTTGCGGGATCATCAGGAGGGCCGACGATGAAGAATTCGTTTGAGCCGATGAGTATCCGCTTAACGGCCCAACCCTCTTCAACAGCCTTCTTTTCAGCCGCAGGAGCATGCACCATGATCATGTCGGCTGCTTTTTCTTTCAAAGCCTTGAGTGACTCTCCCGATCCGGCTTTCTTCCACAGAAGGGTGGTATTCATCTTCGTATTGAAAGCCTTTGCCAGGGCTTCAAGCAAGTCCAGTTCGCCAGGGCTTCCCGTGGCAACAGAGAATTTGTTGGAGCCGTCTCCATACACCCCATCATACTTCTCTTCAGCCATTGAGCGATCGGATACCGTTACCAGAGCAATCAAGAGTATTGCCGCAAGAGAAACACGCATCTTCATGAATTCCCTCCTTCAGTCGGCTGACAATACTAGACTTCCCAGGGTGTCCATATCTTGCTCTCGAGAAGCTCTTCACCGAACACCTCTCGGACCGTTCCATACTTGACCAGTCTCCCCTCGAAAAGAACGGCGACCATTGAAGCCACATAGGGGATTTCGGTGAAATCATGAGTGACAAAAAGGGTCGTCATATTCATATCCTTCAGGATTTGGCCCAATTCACCCAGCAGCGCCTTACGGGTCGGATAATCCAGGGCTCCCAGGGGTTCATCGAGAAAAAGGAATTCGGGTTCCAGGGCAAAAGCGCGGGCCAGGCTGGTTCGCTGGGCTTCTCCCCCTGAGAGATGCCGCGCCTTGCGGCCAGCTAAATGAGCGATGCCAAAGCGATCCAGCCATCTGTCCGCCCGCTCTGCTGACTCATCCTTAGGGACTCCTCTAATTCGAAGGGGAATCATGATGTTTCGAAGGACGGTGCTGTCGAGGAGCAGAGCTTCTTGAAAGACTACCGCCATTCGACGCCGCAGTGACAGGACATTGCCATTTATCGCAGCAACACCATTGAAAGCTATGGTGCCCGCTGTGGGAGTCTGGAGGAGCGCCAGGGTGAGCAGTAGACTGGTCTTGCCCGCCCCGTTGGGTCCGACAAGCGCCAGGACCTCACCCTGGTGAAGGGTGAGCTTTTCGATGTCAAAAATCTCTTTTCCGACCCGGCTCAGTGCCAGGTTCTCAGCAACCAGTGATGGCGTCATGATCTCTTGCCGCGCTGCTGAAGATGGCTCAATATCGACATGATGCAGAAGGTAACCACAAGCAGGATGATGCTCAGTGCTGTCGCCAGTTCAAATTTCCCCTTGGAGACCTCCAAAACGGTGGCCGTGGTCAGCACCCTTGTGTATCCTCGAATATTCCCCCCGACCATCATGGACGCCCCGACCTCGCTGATCACTCCGCCAAAACCGGCGATGATCGCTGCCAGGATGCCCAAGCGCGCCTCCCATATCAACAAAAGGAGATATTGCAGTCGGGTTGATCCGAATGCCAAGAGTTGCAGGCGCATCTTGGGATTGACCGCTTGGATGGCGGCGAGACTGAAGCCGGCGACAATCGGGGAAGCGATGATGGCCTGGGCGATGATCATGGCGGTCGGAGTGTAGAGGATGCCCAGGATTCCAAGGGGTCCATAGCGGGTGAGGCAAAGCCAGGTCGCCAGACCAACCACTACCGGGGGCAGACCCATTCCGAAGTTGACGATGCTGACCAGCAAGCCCCTTCCCCAAAACTGGGTCAGGGCCAGCACCGTACCGACGGGAATGCCGATCAAGACGCTGATAAGGGTTCCGATCCCCGACACCTGCAGGGTTCGCAAAGTGATGTCAATGACGTCCTGGTCCAGTGCCAGCAGCAATCCGGCAGCCTCTACCAGGCCATCGAAAATGATGTTCACCTTCGACCTCGGCTAAACGGTTCCAGAAATACTCAATCTGCTTCCCGGCATGAGGAAAAAACATCGGCCGTACCGTGCGGGCGGAACTGAAAAGCATTTCGCCGGGACCCTCTATTCGTGTTGACCGCTTTCGAAACCATCGTTCCGCGAGAATGGCCGTCCCTGCCAAGCTATCAAGACCTTGTCATTATGTCAAGATTGACATTCTCTGTTGACATTCTCTGTCTGGGGCTTTGGTATAAGACGGTTCATCATCCTTGGACAAAAGAATACTCTATTCCTGGTCGACTCGCCTCCCCGCCGGTTTGTGGGCGCCGCCCTCGGACCTGGCTGCGAGCCTTTCCGGTGTCTACAATGCGGATGGCGGAGGGGACGTAATCCGCGGGCAGATATTGTTCCGGGATGGTCGTGCGGCTGCCGTCTCGAAGCTGCGAGTAGTGAGGAGACATGATTTCCACCCCGGCTTCGTTGAACTTCTCCTGGATGTTCTTGTGAAGACTCCGAGTAGATTTTCGGCATGGTTTGCGGGTGGTCGGTAAAGGCGTTCAATTGATAGGTCACGTAGAAATCGTTCAAAGCGGTCTGCAGGACAAAGGGCGGCGGCGACTGAAGGATATGCGGGGTCACTTTCGCCGCTTCCAGCAGCAGGTCGTGCACCTGCCGCCAGGGCGCATCGTAGCCGATAGTGATGCTGGTATGAAGGATTACTCCCTCCATCCTGGCCTGCTGACTGTAGTTGGTCACCTGGGCGGCAAGGATGGAGGAGTTGGGCACCGTGATTTCTTCGTTCTTGAAGGTTTTCACGCGGGTAACCAGGAGCTTCCGGTGGAGCACGATGCCCTGAGCCTCGCCGATTTTCACGACATCACCCTCGCGGAACGCCCTCATGTAGAGGAGGCTCAATCCGGCCGCAATATTGCCGATGGCCGAGGTCGACCCGAGGGAAAAGATCACGCCGACGAAAATGGAAACGCCCTTAAACGCCGGGGATTCGGAACCGGGGATATAGGGATAGGCCACCACCAGGGCGAAGGCGATCACCAGCAGGCGGATGATTTTGTAGGTGGTCTCAGCCACATCGGCGTCCAACTCGCCGATGCTGATCCTCCCCTGGCTCACCTGTTCGAAAAAGAGCTTCAGGGTTTTCAAAATATAACGGGTAAGGAAAAAGAGCACCACAAGGAAGGTGAGCGCCGGGAGTTCATCCAAAACCCCGTTTCCCATCTTGCTCAGTGCTGCAAAGACATAATCGAGAAGCTTAAGGGCGAGATTTCTGGTCCAGGGGAAAAAACTCAGGCCAAGATGGAGGTAAGCGTAGAGGAGAATCAGGAGAACGGCCAGGCGAAGCAGTTTCAGGGCCGCGACCAGCATGCCTTTGATCCTGTCGGCGGTGAAGAACTCGAAGGATGCGATTTGAAGGGAAGGCACCGGAAGCCGTTCTCTTATGGCCAGTTCCACCCTTCTCACGCCGCGCTGCAGGAGGCTGATAAGCCCCACCAGAACCACCGTGGCCAGCAGGGTGTAAAAGACTCCCATGGCAATTACCCGGGCACTGCGCTCATCCCGGTACTTCTGGATCGCCTGTCGGATTTTGTCCGCATACTCCTCAGCCAACTGAGCTCGTTCCCGGCCTTCCGCGGCGGCGTCGGCATCGAAAATGGTCAGGATCAGTCTCTCGCCTGTGGAGATGATGGCGGCGATCTCAATGTCCGAGACCGTCACCTGTTCAGGCTTGACTCCGTAGTCTCTGGCAACCTCAGTGATGCGCTGGCCGGCGAGTTTGGCCCGAACTTCGGGCGAAAAAGCCTTGGCGCCGGTGCGAATGCTAAAGAGCACCTGGCCATCGAACTCCACCGGAGCCGGGGAGGATTCCGCCAATTCCTCGGCCGCCGCCGGAGACCCAACCGACAGAGCCAGCAACAGAGTGAACAGAACGATTATCGGTCTTCTCATGGTCGATTCTCCAGCCCGTGTTCCGAGTTTGATCCGTAAATCAGGAGCGACGCAACTCTTGCCTAGCCGTGTCTCCATGTCACCGCGTCCGCTTGGTTCCGGGGGCCTGAAGGCGATGTGCGCACCACCCTCCAGGAAAGTCCCAGGGTCCAGACGACCGAAAAGATCGATCATCTGGGCAACCAGGCCCGTCCAACCCGTCTGATGGTTTGCCCCGAGCCCGGCGCCGTTGTCACCGCTCCCTCCCTGCAGGGAAGATCGGTTAAAAGACAGATTAGCAACGGCTGCAAGGTTTCTGAAGGCGGGACTTTCTTCCCTGTCTTAGGGTGGCATTCTAGTGCCGAATACTGCATTGCTGCAGAGGCATGTCGCCGTTTAGGGATAGCATTGAATCCCCCGTTTTAAAAACGCGGGTCAAGGGTGGAATCTAAGAACTGGGCTCCAGGCAATAATCCCCCGACCTCCCCCTCGTACCAAGGGGGAGGTTGGAGAAGGCCCTAACTGGTTATGGACTTTCACCCGAATGTATCAGTTGCCCTGCCGGCCCTGCTGGTAGCCGCGCTGAAAGGCCGCTTGCTCTGATTCTTTATGTCTTCCGTACAGAAAACCGCCCGTCGCCCCGGCGGCGCCGCCGATGGCTGCCCCAAGACCCGCGTTACCCGCAATCGCCCCGATAATGGCCCCTCCGGCGGCTCCCATGGCGCCGCCACTCAAGGTAGTCTGTTGCGTCTGCGACATTCCCGCGCACCCGGAGAGCGCAAGACTCAATACCAACATGCCTATCGTCATAATCTTGATCATGGTTTGCTCCCTTCTCGCGTCTCAATCTATTTCTTGCAGGGCCATTTTTCAATCAGAAACCGGAACTCCGTCTCGACGGGTTTTTCACCCATGTATTGGGGATGAGCCTTGGCCCACTCAACGAACATGGCAATCGCGGCGTTGCGCGACGGCGCGGGATCAGGCATACAGAACAGCAATTTGCCTTCCGGCCCCGAGTTGGCGGTTACGTGATAGTCGAAGGCCCCGACGAGATAACCGTGGCAGAAGTGAATGGCCTTGTCTCGATACGGGTCATCAGGGGCAGCGGTACATAAATTGATGAGGTTCTGAGTTGTTTTCGCTTTGAAATCCTCTTCGGTCACCGCCAACCCCAGGCCGGGCAGCAGGAATACCCCCAACAGAAGCAAAATAACCTTTTTTCGTACCATGGTGCAACTCCTCCTGTAATGTTTGAGTTCGAATGCCAATCGGGGGTCTCAAGTCCCTTTCCCGGACCATCGCCCGCCCACTCGGTGCCGCGACAAACAGATGATGCCTTGTTGAAAGGCTCAATGTAACCATGTCGACTAGGCGCTGCCACCTCCTGTAAGAGGTTCGAGGTACTTGCCTTCGATTTTCCGCCAGGTCTCATCCGGGTCGAAGGTGGTCATGGCCTGAGCAAGGGCTTCGGTATTTTTGCCCAGGTCCTTTTCATAGACCGTCCCGTCATGGTTCACGAGAAAGGTCATGATCCCGGATACTCCATAACTCGCCGGGTAGGCCACCAGCGCGAATCCCCCGATCATCCTGCCCTTGACCACATAGCTGTAGGCCCCGCCGGGGGCGTTCTTGCCTTGTTCCTTCAGGATCTTGTAGAAATAGCCGTGGTAGGGAGACGGCTTGTCCGCCGTCTTCTTCCGGGTGTAGCCTTCCTTCCTGGCCTGGGCGGCGAAAGGCCCCAGGGGACTCGCTTCCTCCCCTTCCTTGGGTTCCCAGTAGAGGCCGTCCTTCTTGCCCGGTTCGCTCACGAACTTCTGGGCATATTCGAGCAATCCGTCACTGATCCCGGTCTTTAGCGGCATATTCACGCTGGGCGTCAAAGTAGGCAAGGCTCACCTGGATGGCGCTCAATTCGTTTTTCCCGATCCGGCGGTCGATGATTTCTTCTGCGCCCTGCTTGGTGTCGAAGCGCCAGGTTTCCCCTTCCTTCACCACGGGAATCGGGAGCGGCCAGGCGTCATTGCCCACTTCGAGGACGGCTTTCGCGTCGCCTTCCCTGACAACCGCGTTTTTTTCCTGGTACATCCGGACAAATTTCTCGCGTACCTCACGGTCGGCAACCTCATCGCCGGAGGAAATCAGCGGCGCGCCTTCAGGTCCCATAATGGCCAGCAATCGCTTCACATCATCGGCGCTCACTGCCGCTGCCAGGGCCTTGGCGGCCTCTTCCGGAGAAGCGAAGGTCTCCTGAACGCTCTTTTTCGCCTTCTCGGCCGCGGACACGCCCGTGCAAAAAGCCGTCAAGGTCAGGGGGACCGCAATGAGGGCGGCCAATCCCAAACCCACCATCCAATTCTTTGCCATATATCTTATCGATAGAAACATGATCCAAAACCTCCGTCAAACCAGGATGTCTCAAGGGCGATTCACATTCCCGGGCTGTCATCAACGAACCCCATCTAAAAAACGGCCTGCCCCTAACGGCGACCTCCGCCACCGCCACCGCCGCCACCGCCACGGCCGCCACCGCCACCGCCACGAGCTCCTCCTCCGCCCCCGCCACGGGCACCGCCGCCACCACCGATGCTGGCACGACCTGCACCGCCATGGCCACCGCCGCCCTGGCCGCGCATTGACGCCGACGATTGTTGACGGCTCGCACGGCCGCGATCGGCACTCATTTTGGTTTCTCGGCCGCTTCCCATTCCCTGGAACGCACCTCCACCTCCGCCAGGACGCTCCTTGCCGCCTTTGACAGAAGCGCCTCCGCCGGGTCTGGCCCCGCCTTCAACTCCGGCTCTCCCGGCATGGGATCCTTTCAGGGAAGCAGTCTCCCCCACCGGGTCTGTTCCCGGCTCCCGGCTCCGGCCCCGGGCTTATGAGACTGGAGGCCTTGCAGGGTTGATGCGGAGTCGGGTCGTCTCCCCGCCCCCGCCCCTGGTCTCTCAGATGGACGTCTGTCCGCAAGCTGCCCTCCGCCGGGTCTCTCGGCAGGGCGTTTGTCGGCAAGTTGTCCCCCGCCCGGCCGTCCGAGATCTCCCTGGCCCCTGCCCTTCCCGTCCTGAGAAAAGCCGCGAAAATCACGTCTGGCATCCGCAGAGCCCGCACCCCTCTGACCGTAGCGGTCCCGGCTGGCCTGGTCGCGATAGGCAACCCCTTTGCGATGACTCGAATCGTGCTGCCACCGAGACGTCTGGATATTCGAACATTGATGTTGTTGCGGTTGATATTGACGTTTCGGTTGATGTTGGCGTTGTAGTTGCCGCCTCCCCAGTTCCAGTGCCCCCATCCCGAATTCCAGGCGGACCCGACCGCCACCCCGGCGGCGAAACCAAGCACGCCCGTGGCAATGGTCGCTCCCACCGGGTTGAAATAGTAGGGAGGATACGACGGATACCCCCAGGAGCCGTAAACCACGGTCGGATTATAGCTCGGCACGTAGATGACCGTCGGGTTGGCGGGCTGAATCTCGATGGCATCTCCCTGGACGATGACCTTCTGCTGCTCGGTGTCCTGCAGGTTGCCCTCGGCACGGGCCTTGCCGCGCAGCTTCTGGATGGTGCTCATGACCTCGGATTCCTGCGCCAGGAAAGCGTCACCCAGCTTCTGGGTCCAGTCCAGTTTTTCACTCATGGTGGCGAGGATGTCGGGAAAGGGCACCAGGGCCTTCACGCTGAGGTCCCAGCTGGTCTTGTCCAGGGCGTCGTTGAGCTGGTCTCCCTTGAGGTCCTTGTTGCGCTGTACCCAGCGGTCCGCTTCCACCACCTCGAGAGGATAGGTCGAGGCCACCAGAATCTGAGCCAGCAGCGAATCCGGGTATAGAGCGATGGGCGCCAGCAGCTGCTCCAGTTCCTCCTGGCGGAAGGTCCCGGCGGTCCCCGAAGTCTGCCCGAAGGCACCGGGGGGTGCCGCCAGGACCAAGATGAGGAACCCGATCAGGCCGGGTTTGCACATTCCCTTTGCTCTCATGATTCATCCTCCTGTTTTGAGCAGTCGTCATCCGAATGATCGTCAGCGGGATACGGATGATTCCCGCATCCGTCCACGGATCATGTCGGGTTGGTCTTGGTACAATTTGCTCCCCTGGCCGCAGATCCGGTGCTCGTTCTCAAATCATTTCAAAATGTTACAACCCGACACCCTGCTGGTCGCTCGCCGGGGTCATGCCATCCCTCGAGGCAATGGCTCTGATTCTAACACGATTACATTCGAATATAAGGCAACATTCGCTCGGACACAATAAGACCCTGGTGCTACAGGATGAGGTTTTTCGGCTTGTTTCCGCCTGATCCCAACTTCAGTTCAGGGTAATCATCGTGACCCAACAACACGCGACATTCGACGGTCTCAGGCATCCCCTTGGCGAGGACCTCGACAGTATCGCCGAGGATCAGACCCGGGTTGGCTGCGAGTATCAGCGCCGGCGATACCAGTACCTGCCCCCCCAAGGTAAAGCTCTCAATCCGCGCCGTCACGTTGACTGTCCGCCCGACAACGGCGTATTTCGACCGCCTGGTGGACCCTATGTTGCCGACCACCACGTCTCCCGTGTGCAAGGCGATGCCTATCTCGATTCCGGGCCAACCCTTTTGGGAATTGTATTCATTAACGCCGCGCATCGCCGTCTGCATCTCAAGGGCACACAGGGCCCCCCGCCTGGCCGCGTCATCGATCGCCAGAGGGGCACCGAAGATCACCAGGATGGCATCCCCGATGATTTCATCGACAATTCCGCCTCTCCGGTGGATAAGGTCGACCATAACGGAGAGGTAATGGTTCAATATGGCGACCACTTCTGTGGGATCGAGCTGTTCGGCGAGGGCCGTAAAACCACGAATATCACTCATCAACAGCGTGACTTCACGCTTCTCGCCACCGAACTCGAGGCCGCTTGGAGCATCCAGAATGGCATCCACAATTTCGTCGCTGGTATAACGGCCGAAGGTCTTTCGAATAAATTGATTGCGACGATCCAGTTCCTCGTTCAGAGTGACAAGCGTTTCATAGGAATCCTGCAATTGCCGAGTCATGCTGTTGAAGGCGGCGGAGAAATCCCCCATAAAATCAAGTCGCTGCGTCAAATCTCCCCCTGCAATTTGTTGCGTCTTCCAGGTGAGATGGCGGAGGTTGGCTCGGAGGGTTTTAAAAGCATTGACAATGGCCATTCGGCCAAGTACCGGACGGGTGTCCAGATCACCTTGAGCGATCTGCTTCATGGCCTCCGCAAGGGGTGCGAATTCGGTGAGAAAGCGATTCACAAAGGTTAAGAGCTGGCGGATTTCGTTGTCCGGGAGTTCGGCGGGTATGGGAATCGGATCCGGGATCTTCCCGGCGTGAAGTTGGTAAAACACGGCGGAAATCGAGTCGATAAGCTCTTCGTCAACAGAGATCATCTCAAGACCTCATTTCGGGTCCACTTTGAAGCGGCAGATCCGCGTCCCAGTTCCCCAGCAGTCAACTTCCTTAACATGGAAATCCCTCCCCGTGTAGGCGAGCAGCAAACCGGCAATAAATCCTTCGTCATAGATGCAGATCTCCTCGGAGCAAACGGGAATGCCGGAGCAATCGAGATCCTCGGCCACCGTTATCACGAAAGAGCCCCGCTCCAGGTCGGCCGACTCGATACGCAGGATGCCGATGCCAAGCTGACTCATGGTTTGTTCGAGCTCCGCGAGCATAGCGTTGACATCCTTATCCCGGGTCAGGATATTCTCGCAGTACTGTTCACCGGCTTTTTTGCCGGCCTCAAAAAAAATCCTGTCAGCCTCCTCAACCCCAAAGTCCCGGATCAGAATGTCTCGGAGAGTGTACTGCATGAGGCGGTATACGGTCACATGGACCATGGGGCCGAGATTCGGCCGCCCTTCCTTGATGTCTCCCAACATGCTCCATTTGAACTGGCTCTCGTCGCGCTCTTCCCTGAACATGTTCATCCCCTCTCCGCCCCCGCGGCCGATAAGGGGCAGCATGATTATCAATGGAAATGGGACTGCCCCAGCACATAGCGCAGCTATCGTAATGTCAATCCAGCATTAACGACTAGAACCGATTAGCGTTGGTCTTCCTGACCCAACCATCGATAGGCCACGCCGGCGATGGCGGCGCCCACGATCGGCGCCACCCAGAAGAGCCAGAGTTGCGCCAGCGCCCAGCCGCCCACAAAGATCGCCGGGCCGGTGCTCCGCGCAGGATTGACCGAGAGATTGGTAATCGGAATCCCGATCAGGTGAATCAAGGTCAGGCAAAGACCAATGGCGATGGGGGCAAACCCTTGGGGAGCTCGCGAGTCGGTTGACCCCAGAATGACGAACAGGAACATGAAGGTCAAGACCACTTCCGCTACCAGCGCAGACTGCATTGCGTATCCACCCGGAGAGTTGGGGCCGTAGCCGTTGGCGGCAAAACCGGCACTCAGAGAAAACCCGGCCTTCCCGGTGGCAATCAGATAAAGCACTGCGGAAGCGACAACAGCGCCTGCAACCTGGGCGATGATGTAAGGGATCAAATCAGATGTCGGGAAACGCTTGCCGACCCACAACCCGACCGATACCGCGGGATTGAGATGGCAGCCGGAGATATGTCCTATCGCGTAGGCCATGGTGAGCACCGTCAAACCAAAGGCGAGGGATACGCCCAACAGGCCGATCCCGACATTCGGGAAAGCGGCGGCAAAAACCGCACTGCCACACCCGCCGAGAACCAGCCAAAATGTTCCAAGAAACTCCGCAGCTAAACGATTTGCTAATGGCATCATTTCTCCTCCTCGTGGTGAACTGACAAAAGGTTTCGTTAATCACAATAAGGCCTGGTCAATCTTGCGGGCGACTGTTGGGTTCAGGCTAACCCGCACCTCCCCAAAGAGCTTCTTCGCTCCGCATCTCATAGGACTCCAGTCACTTTGCCCACATCCCCCCTTCCTGCTGATTTATGACGAAACGCTGCTTTCCAGAAAAGCAATGAGTTCATTTGCCGGATACAGATACTTCGAGGTCTTTGGCTTCCGTCTTCCGCCAGGTCTCATCCGGGTCGAAGGTGGTCATGGCCTGAGCAAGGGCTTCGGTATTTTTGCCCAGGTCCTTTTCATAGACCGTCCCGTCATGGTTCACGAGAAAGGTCATGATCCCGGATACTCCATAACTCGCCGGGTAGGCCACCAGCGCGAATCCCCCGATCATCCGGCCCTTGACCACATAGCTGTAGGCCCCGCCGGGGGCGTTCTTGCCTTGTTCCTTCAGGATCTTGTAGAAATAGCCGTGGTAGGGAGACGGCTTGTCGGCCGTCTTCTTCCGGGTGTAGCCTTCCTTCCTGGCCTGGGCGGCGAAAGGCCCCAGGGGACTCGCTTCCTCCCCTTCCTTGGATTCCCAGTAGAGGCCGTCCTTCTTGCCCGGTTCGCTCACGAACTTCTGGGCATACTCCAGCAGGCCGTCCTGATCACGGTCTTTGGCGGCATATTCACGCTGGGCGTCAAAGTAGGCAAGGCTCACCTGGATGGCGCTCAATTCGTTTTTCCCGATCCGGCGGTCGATGATTTCTTCTGCGCCCTGCTTGGTGTCGAAGCGCCAGGTTTCCCCTTCCTTCACCACGGGAATCGGGAGCGGCCAGGCGTCATTGCCCACTTCGAGGACGGCTTTCGCGTCGCCTTCCCTGACAACCGCGTTTTTTTCCTGGTACATCCGGACAAATTTCTCGCGTACCTCACGGTCGGCAACCTCATCGCCGGAGGAAATCAGCGGCGCACTATCAGGTCCCATAATGGCCAGCAATCGCTTCACATCATCGGCGCTCACTGCCGCTGCCAGGGCCTTGGCGGCCTCTTCCGGAGAAGCGAAGGTCTCCTGAACGCTCTTTTTCGCCTTCTCGGCCGCGGACACGCCCGTGCAAAAAGCCGTCAAGGTCAGGGGGACCGCAATGAGGGCGGCCAATCCCAAACGCACCATCCAATTCTTTGCCATATGTCTTATCGATAGAAACATGGTTTACACCTCCGTCAAACCAGGATGTCTCAAGGGTGCTCTAAGTTCCGGGCTGCAATCAGGGAACCTTATCTAAAAAAACCGGTCTGTCTTTAATTGCGGCGACCCCCTCCGCCGCCACGACCACCCCCTCCGCCTCCGCCACGGCCACCACCGCCACCGGCACGAGCTCCTCCTCCGCCAGCCGCCGCCACTGCCGATGTTGGCACGATTACCACCGCCACCCTGTCCGCCCAATGCCGGGGAGGACTGCTGGCGACTCGCACGGCCACGATCCGCACTCACCCGGGCTTCTTTGGCATTCCCCATACCTTCAAACGCTCCTTGTCCTCCGCTCGGACGCTGCCGGTCAGCCTTGAGTGACGCATCCCCACCGGGTCTGTTTCCAGCTCCCGGTCCGGGTCTTGCGGGCTGGGCGCCTTTTACGGAAGCGTCTCCACCTGGTCTAGTCCCACTTCCCACTCCAGGCCTTCCCGCCTGGGTCTCTTTCAGGGAAGAGCCTCCACCAGCGAGTCGATCCCCGGCTCCGCCTCCGGGCTTGTTAGCCTGGAGGCCTTGCATGGTTGACGCGGCATCGGGTCGTCTGCCCGCACCCGCCCCGGGTTTCTCCGCGGGACGTCGGTCGGCAAGCTGTCCCGCGCCCGGTCGGCCCGAGTCTCCCGGTCCCTTGCCCTTCCCGTCCTGGGAAGAGCCTCGAAAATCCCGCCTGGCGTCCGCAGAACCGACGCCCTTCTGAGCGTAGCGGTCCCGGCTGGCCTGGTCGCGATAGGCAACCCCTTTACGATGACTCGAATCGTGCTGCCACCGCGAAGTCTGGATATTCGAAACATTAATATTGCTGCGGTTGATATTGACGTTCCGGTTGACGTTGGCGTTGAAGTTGCCGCCTCCCCAGTTCCAGTGTCCCCATCCCGAGTTCCAGGCAGACCCGACTGCCACGCCCGCGGCAAAACCAAGCACGCCCGCGGCAACGGTCGCTCCCACCGGGTTGAAATAGTAGGGAGGATACGACGGATACGCCCAGGAGCCGTAGACCACGGTCGGGTTATAGGTCGGCACGTAGATGACCGTCGGGTTGGCGGGTTGAATCTCGATGGCATCTCCCTGGACGATGACCTTCTGCTGCTCGGTGTCCTGCAGGTTGCCCTCCGCCCGGGCCTTGCCGCGCAGCCTCTGGATGGTGCCCATGACCTCGGATTCCTGCGCCAGGAAAGCGTCACCCAGCTTCTGGGTCCAGTCCAGCTTTTCACTCATGGTGGCGAGGATGTCGGGAAAGGGCACCAGCGCTTTCACGCTGAGGTCCCAGCTGGTCTTGTCCAGGGCGTCGTTGAGCTGGTCTCCCTTGAGGTTCTTGTTGCCCTTGACCCAGCGGTCCGCTTCCACCACCTCGAGAGGATAGGTCGACGCCACCAGAATCTGAGCCAGCAGCGAATCCGGGTAAAGAGCGATGGGCGCCAGCAGTTGTTGCAGTTCTTCCTGGCTGAAGACTCCGGCGGTCCCCGAAGCTTGCCCGAAGGCACCGGGGGGAGCCGCCAGGACCAAGATGAGGAACCCGATCAGGCCGGGTTTGCACATTGCCTTTGTTTTCATGATTCATCCTCCTGTTTTGAGCAGTCGTCATCCGAATGATCGTCAGCGGACTGCGGAGGCTTCCCGCATCCGTCCACGGATCATGTCGGGTGGGTAGTAGTAAAACTTTACGAGACCATCATGATTTCATTCGCAACAATAAGACAGCACACGCACGGAGACAATAGCACCTTGGTACTGCTTCATGGGGCAGAGGACGCGAGACAGAATCAGTCGAGCAATGCCGGACTTGTTCGTATTCGCTGTCGTTTTCATTTTCCTACCCTTCTTGTGATGATGCACATGAAACCCGGTGCGCTCCGAGCTCACCTGGTTGACACTGCCAGGCCTAACGCCGATTACTTGAGTTGGACTTCGACCTTGTTGATTGTTCCTGCAAAGGCGAACGGGCGCCGGTCGAAGTAGTCGAGTGAAACCGGCGAGCCGAGATCCATGCCGACGTCAAAGGTCTCGCTCGCGGTAAAGGCAGCGGGAACGGTGCGCTTGACGGTGGCGCGGGCGACCTCCGCGCCGTCGACCTTCAACACGACCTCGGCGGGTGCACCGGGCCTATCGATCGTCGTGTCCACTTCGATCCGGTGCTTGCCGGGGGTGAGCTTCTCCTTCGATCTGGCGATGTAGCGTTCGATGATCATCATGTTGTATTCGTAAACAAGCTCGCCATGATCCATATAGAGCGTGAGGCCTCCGGAGGCTCCGCCGAGCGCGTAGAGGACGCCTGAGGCATTCTCCCCCAGCTCGGCCTCGATCGTCACTCGGTTGCTCTCGCGGCCGAGTCCGGGGGCGGTGAATTCGGGCATGCGGGTCGTCGACGCGTCGAACTGCCAACTCGTGTACGGAGTCTTGACGCGGTCTTCCGGATGAAGACGCAGCCAGTTGCCGGCGCCGATGGGGAAGGCCTTGTTGGCCTTCGCTTCCTTGAGGAACAGCGCCTTCATCTCCTCGAGGCGCTTTGGCTCCCTGGCCGCGAGATCGTCGGCCTGCGAGAAATCGTTGCGCAGGTCGTAGAGTTCCCAGACGTCCTTGTTCGCGTCCCAGTCCTTCAGCTTCGCGCTGGAGCCGGCCGAGTCCCACGGGACGAACGGGCCGAACGCACAGGCGTACCACCCGTCGCGGTAGATGCCGCGGCTGCCGTTGTTGTCAAAGTACTGGGTGCGCTTCAGCCCTTGCGCTTTGGCGTCGGCAAAGGTGTAGGCCATGCTGACGCCGTCGATCGGGTCCTGTTTGAAACCGTCCACCACCTTCGGCGGCTTGATGCCGAGGAGTTCGTAGATCGTGGGCGCGATGTCGTTGACGTGGTGGAATTGCGACCGGGACGTCTTGTCCGGCTTGATGTGCTTGGGCCACGAGATCGCCATCGGATTGCGCGTGCCTCCGAAGTGCGATGCGACCAGCTTGGTGTGTTTGAACGGCGTGTCACCCGCCCAGGCCCAGCCGGCATGATACATGTTGTCCATCTTGGGGCCGCCGATGGCGTCGAGGCCGCCGAGCCTGTTCAACGCCTCGAGTTGCTGTTCGATCGTGTTCGGGATGTTGTTCTGCGCCAGCAGTTCGCTGACGGTGCCACGCTGGCCTTCCGCGCTCGCGCCGTTGTCTCCGAAGATGTAAAACACGAGCGTATTGTCGCGGACGCCGAGGCGCTCCAGTTCGTCGATAATCTTGCCAACCTGGACATCCACGTGTTCAAGGAATCCGGCGAACACCTCCATCAAACGGAGCTGAAAGGCGCGCTCGGATTCGGGTATGCTGTTCCATGACGCCATCGACTCGGCGCGGGGGGTGAGCTTCGCGTCCGCGGGAATCCAGCCGAGCTCTTTCTGGCGTTTGAAAATGCGCTCGCGCAGCGCGTCCCACCCTTCGTCGAACTTCCCCCGGTACTTGTCGGCCCACTCCTTGGAGATGTGGTGCGGGCCATGTGCGGCGCCGGGAGCCCAGTACATGAAGAACGGCTTGTCCGGTGCGTACGCACGATGCTTGCGCAGCCAGGTGATCGCCTTGTCGGCGAGATCCTCGCTCAAATGGTACTTCTCGTTGTGCGGCGGCTCAATGGGGTTGAGGTTCTCGACCAGCCGCGGCTCCCACTGCGAGGTCTCGCCGGCGAGGAAGCCGTAGAAGTAGTCGAAGCCGATCCCTTCGCCGGTCGGCCAGTTCGTGAACGGCCCCATCGCGGTGGTCTCGGTGGCGGGCGTGTTATGCCACTTGCCGAAGGCCGCAGTCTTGTAGCCGTAATAGCCCAGCACCTTCGGAAGGGTCGCCGACGTGCGTGGGATCACGCCGGTGTAACCGTCCCAGTCCACCGCCCGCTCGGCGATGGTGCCGGAGCCCACACGGTGATGGTTGCGGCCGGTCAGCAGCGCCGCGCGGGTCGGCGAGCAGATCGAAGTGGTGTGGAAGGCGTTGTAGCTGAGGCCTTCGTCGCGCAACCGCGACAGCGTCGGTGTGTGGATCGGCCCGCCGTAGGTGTCCGGCAGGCCGAATCCGACGTCGTCGAGCAGGATGATGACGATGTTGGGTGCATCCTTCGGCAGACGATTGTGTTCGACCCGGCGCTGATGCTTCGATGTCTGCAGCGTCGGCCCGGCGACGCTCGCCGAGGGGGTCGGCGGAAACGGCAGGACGCTGCCTTCTTCGGGGGCTCCGGCAGCAGCGTAAGTTGAGGGTATCCATGCCGTCACGCTCAGCACACAGCAAACGAAGACCCAACAGCATACGCGTAGGGTCAAAACCGAAAGTTTCTTAAACTGGGTTGATTTCATGCTTCTTCCTCCTTGTGCGGTCTTTCGAGGCGCTCTGTGAGTTCGGAAAGAAGAGAAGCACCGCCGGCTTCCGCATGTGCCGCTAAATTACGGATCACTTGCTGGCCCCCCCCGAGGTGCTGCGCATGAGGGCTTCCATCGCCTGGTCGATGCTGAAGCTGGCAGGCTGCTGTCGGGGCGGGAAGTCCTTGAAGGTCATCAGGGTCTTGCCGACGATGTTCTGGACCGGCACGGCAAGGAAAGAGCGGCGATACCACCAGTCATTGTAGCCAATGCCTTCCTGACCACGCTCGAAAGGATCAACCTCGAGGTCGAAGAAGATCGGGGCGCGCAGGGTGGTAAAGGGGCGGCGCCAGACGTCGATGCCGGTCGCCTCCTGGATCATGAAGTGGATCTTCAGACGCTGGTAGCGCAAGGCGAGGAGGTCGCCGTCATCACTGAAATAGAAGAATTCGTCGCGATTACCCTTCGGACTCTTGCCGGCAAGGTAGTCGAGCTGATTGTAGCCGTCGAGATGAACTTTGAAGGTCTTGTCCCCGGCTTTGTGGCCGGTGAGGAGCTTTTCCTTGATGTCCGGCACGCCGGCGGCGGCAAGCAGAGTGGGCATCCAGTCTTCACTCGCGAAGATGTCGGTGAACTTGGTGCCGGGCTTCACCACGCCGGGCCAGCGGATGAGGGCGGGGACGCGCCAGCCGCCTTCCCAATTGGTGTTCTTTTCACCGCGGAAGGGGGTGGTTCCGGCATCCGGGTAGAGGCAGACCATGGGGCCGTTGTCGGTGGTGTAAACCACGATGGTGTTTTCGGCCAGGCCCATCCGATCCACGGTGTCGAGCAGCTTGCCGATCAGGGCGTCGTGCTCGACCATGCCGTCCGCGTAGAAGCCGAGCCCGGTCTTACCGAGATTCTCCGCCTTTACGTGGGTAAAATTGTGCATCCGCGTGGTGTTGAACCAGACGAAGAAGGGCTTGTTCGCCTGCTTCGCGCGGCCTATGAAATCGGTTGCGGCGGCCAGCACCTCCTCGTCGATGGTCTCCATCCGCTTCTTCGTCAGCGGGCCGGTGTCCTCGATCTTGCCGCCTGCAGTCGCCTTCATGACGCCGCGAGGGCCGAACTTCTTCTTGAAGTCGGGGTTATTGGGGTAGTCCGAATTCTCCGGCTCCTCCTCGGCGTTGAGGTGGTAGAGGTTGCCGAAGAACTCGTCGAAGCCGTGATTGGTCGGCAGAAACTCGTCCTTGTCGCCGAGATGGTTCTTACCGAACTGGCCGGTCATGTAGCCGAGCGGCTTGAGCAGTTCGGCGATGGTGGGATCCTCCTTGCGGAGGCCGAGGTCGGCCCCGGGCAGCCCGACCTTGGAAAGACCGGTGCGGAACGGAAGCTGGCCGGTGATGAAGGCGGAGCGGCCCGCGGTGCAGCTCTGCTGCGCGTAATAGGTCATGAACTGAGCGCCTTCCGTGGCGAGGCGGTCGATGTTTGGCGTATTGTAACCCATCATGCCCTGGTGGTAGGCGCTGATGTTGAAGATGCCGATGTCGTCGCCCATGATGACGAGGATGTTGGGTTTCTTATCCGCCGCATGCAAGGGCGTCAGGGCAAACAGGCTGCACAGTACGGCCAGAAGTGCTATCATTCGTTTCATTTCCTTGCTCCTTTGCCGAATAATCGTTTGATTTCCCCATTATTTCCTCGGCAACATCGGCTTCAAGTTCGGCAGGCCGCCATCGTCGATGTCGAAGTCGGGATCGAAGAGGGTCTGCCCCTGCGCACCGAGGTAGTCCGGCTGCGCTTTGAGCCACTCGCTCATCTTCTGCTGCTTTGGCATACGCGATCAACCGGTTTTCGAGATCACTGGACGACCGCCGGATTCTGCGCGGCGACGTCGTTCTTCTCGCCCGGGTCGGCGGCGAGATCGAAGAGTTCGGTCTTGCCGGGAAGCAGCGCGACCTTAACCAGCTTCCAGTTGCCCTTGATAACCGAGCCGCGGAACGCCTCGACGTTCACCAGGATGTCTTCGTGCGGCGAGGGCCGGCCCTCGGAGACGGTCGCCCAAATGTCCTTGCCGTCGAGCGGCTTTTCAGGGCTCGCCTTGCCACCGGCCAGCGCGAGCACGGTGGGCATGATGTCCGTCATGTGCAGCGGTTCGTTGACGACGCGCGGCTTAAGTTTGGCCGGCCAGTTGAAGATGGTCGGCATGCGGACGCCGCCTTCATGCAGGCTGCCCTTGCCGCCGCGGAGATCGCCGTTGCTCGCCGGCAACGACTCCTGTTTGACGCCGCCCGCGGCCCGTTCCTCCGGGGAGTGCGCGCCGCTCGCAACGACCGCGCTGCGCGGCCCGCCGTTGTCACTGGAGAAGATGATCAACGTGTTCTCGCGAAGTCCTTGCTTCTCCAGCGTGGCTACGATGCTGCCGACCTGATCGTCGAGCGACGTGATCATCGCCGCGTAAGTGCGGCGCGTCGGATCTTTAATGCTCTCGGCATAACGATCCTCGTCGGCCTTTTTCGCCTGATAGGGCGCATGGGGCGCGAGCGAGGCGAAGTAAAGGAAGAACGGCTTCGCCTTGCCCTGCTTCTCGATCAGCTTGACCGCCTCGTCGCCGATCAGGTCCAGGTAGTAGCCCTTCTCCTGGAAGAACTTGCCATTGCGCTGCCAGTCCACCACGCCGCCGCGCATCTTGGTGAAGTAGTCCACCTCGCCGACGAGGTTGCCGTAGAAGTGGTCGAACCCGCGGTTCTGCGGCCAGTATTTCCTGTCGGCGTGACCGAGGTGCCATTTGCCGACCATGTAGGTCGAATAACCCGCTTCCTTCAGCGACAGCGGAAGCGTCCGTTCGTCCGTCGGCAGGCCGTAGCTGTGGCTGGGAAAGATGACCAGCGTCTGCAGACCGTAGCGCATCGGATAGCGGCCGGTCATCAAAGCCGCGCGCGCCGGGGTGCACACGGGCATGCCGTGGAAGTTTTCGAGTCGGACCCCCTCGTTGGCGAGCTTGTCGATGTTCGGGGTCTTGATGTCGCTTCCCCGATAGCCGAGATCGGCATTGCCGAGGTCGTCTGCCATGATGAAGATGATGTTGGGTTGGTCTGCAGCCTGTAAGGCTGTGGCAAGCAGGAGGATGATTGCGGTGAGAATTACCGGGAGTTTTTTCATGGCTCCTCTCCTTGTCGTTCAATCGATTCAAATCAATGTCTTGAGAAGCATCTGCAGGATTTGCTTCACGGGTACCTGGATTGCCAGGACGACGATCATCGGCAGACCTGCGGCAAGGACCAGCGGCACCACCGACGACTTGCCCAGCGGTAGGGTGCGCATGCGCGTCACCGCTTCATAGAGGGAAGTCGTGTCGGCGACCGGACCCAACTCGGGCGCGTTGAGAATCTCCTCATCCCCCACCTCCTTCTCTTCTATCCACCGCTCGCGCACGAGCCGTCCGTGGCGTCCGATGAGTGCTCCATAGTCTAACAACGCCCGCTTCTTGGCACGGAAGAGCGGCCCGATGAACATGAACAATGGTGACATAAACAGCAGAACCACCAGGATGACAAAGGCGATCATGGGCAGCCGCAAAGACTGCACCGTGACGCCATGGTAGACCACATCGTGAGCCCAGCGGGAGGCGAGCACCGCGCTCGCAGCGAGCGCCACAAGAAGAAACGCTTTCGGAAAACGCTCGAGAAAACCGAGCCCGCCGGCGCGGTCCGGATGCGTCGGCACGATCGAGAGGTTGAGCTTCGCGATGCGCCCGAACAGCAGGAACAACAGAACCACACGCCAGAGCCAGGAGAGCAGCAGCGCCAGATAAATCGTCCGGCCGACGTATAGAAACCACCAGGCGCCAAAACCCATATGCCGGGAAGCCCCCTCACCATCAACGGCCCATATTATCTCATGAGACTGGTGCATAACGTCGGAAACCGTGATGACGGCGATGAGCGCAGCGAGGATCGCCACCCAGGGGAACGACGCATTGCGCAACCTCGCGATGTCGGTCAGCGAGGCACGGAAGCGCGGCAACTCCGCTTCCGGCAACACTCCGGACTTCGCAAAATAGGGCAGCAGCCCCATGCAGACACCGTGCGCAGGGGCCTCGGCGAAAATGAGCAGGGGCACTGCGACGAGGAATCTCACATGGATACCAAAGTGTGCCAGCAGCGGCTCATTCACCTCCTGGGGCAGCGCCCGGCCGGTGTACCATGCCCATAGCGCGATCGGCAGCCAAGCAAAGAGCGACCAGAACACCGCCCGCCGGACAATGCCGGTCCCTTTGGCAGGAATCAGCCCGATGCGCCGCTGGAAGCGATAGAGAAGGTCGTCGCGGACCAGCGACAGGGCAAAACTTCCCGGACCCGTCTGGTTGCCGGTCCCACTCATTGCGCCCCCGTCGGCCTGCCTCTCGTGCAGGTCACACTTCTCATCTTTGCTCATGGCGTTTCTCGTTTCCTCTCATCAATAACCCCCGTTACCCTCACCTCCGGGCATTCATTTTCCCCCAGCGACCACTGAATGGAATCAATGAGTGCCTGGTCATCGACGGGTTTCCGGAAGTACGCTCTTGCTCCCATGCTCCTCGCTCTTGTGCGGCTCCGCCGGTCGTCAAGTGCGGAAACGACAATAAGGTGGCAGAGTGGCAGATAATCAAAATTCCATTTTGCCGTTTCTTCCCGGTGCGTCATTTATTCCGCGGCAGAGGTGCCGCTCATTGCGCATACAAGGATTGAGTGAGGATCAGGAGGTTTTGCGGGACCACACGAATAATGCCCCCGCGTGGGCTGTCGATTTCCGCTATGAGCAGGAACGCGATGGCAAGAATAAACGGCGGAACCAGAAGCAAGATAGTTCCCTCTTTATCGTTTCTCGCACCTAAGCCAACCAGCACGATGGAGAAGATGGCGATCGCCATCATCAGGGCCCACGCCGCAATCGGTATTCGGTTTCACCATGCGGCCTGCGTGTAGCCCTGCGAGTTCAACAGATCGTTCATGCCTGCAACTGCCAGAGCGACAGCGGGTTCCGGTCGCACAACAGCCGGAGCCTGGAAAGTGGACCACAATTCGGCCTGCAATTTGGCAGTTTGGGCTTTGATCTGCCGAAGCTGTTGCTCATCGCGGCTGCTGTAGAACAAGACACGCTGATCGAGGTAGTCCAAAGGCAGCGCCCGCACTTTGGCCGCATCCGCGGCAGGCAACAGGTCGGCCCGAACGTATTCCGTACCGATCGCGTTGGCCCCTTCCTCCTCGAAGTCTTTACGCTGATCGTGCCGGCCTATGGCCAGCGAAAAGCTGAACCCGATGATGAGCCCGAGCAGTGTCAGCGCAGCGGTCCGGATAATTTAAAATCTTCACGCACCTCAGCTTCGGGGGTTCGCCGCTTCAGGGAAAGAGACTTTCCGATCCACACCGAGACCGAGAGGCCGAAGAAAGATAACGCGAAAACAAACGCTGAATAATCCATTATATTAGCCATGCGATATCGCTTGGATCCTGAAGTACTCTGTTAGCAGCATTTTGCCCGCGGGCCAATCGAATTGGCTCGTGCAGACCGGGTTTGCACATTGCCTTTGATTTCATGATTCATCCTCCTGTTTTGACCCGTTTTCATCCGATTGATCGGCAGTGCTCTGCCCCGATTCTTGTTCTCTCCCGGACAGCCATGCTTTCAGCAGGGTGTGGCTGACTGCCAGGATCACCGGCCCGATGAAAATGCCGATGATGCCGAAAGCCATAAGTCCGCCGATGACCCCGGCAAAGATCAGCAGCAGCGGCAGGTCGGCTCCTTTCCGGATGAGGACCGGGCGAATGAAATTGTCGATGGCGACGACGATGAGCGACCAGATGAGCAGGACCGTTCCCCAGAGGGTCCCAACCTTCCAGTAGAGCCAGATCACCGCCGGGATCAAGACCAGCACGGGGCCGACCTGGGCGATACAGAGTATGAACATGACGGCGGTGAGCAAAGCCGCAGCGGGCACGCCGGTAACGGCCAGGCCAATGCCTCCCAGAAGAGATTGGACGAAGGCCGTCACCCCGACCCCGAGGGCCACGCCCCGGATGGCCTTTCCCGAGAGGATTGCGGCTTCTTCCCCGTGGTCTCCTGCCAGTCGCCGGGCGAAGCGCCGAACCTCTGCGGACACCGTCTCGCCATGGACGAACAGGATTGCTGAAATGATCACCGTCAACAGGAAATGAAGGACCATCATGCCGACGCTGCCTGCCTGCGCAGCAAACCACCCGACGGCCTGACCCGCATAGGGAGTCAACCGTGACGACAGTTCTGCGGCATGAAGGGTCGCAAGTTGCTGCCAGAATTCGCCGATTTTGGCACCGAACAAGGGCACTCTTACAAGCCACTCCGGCGGAGGCGGGATCGAAAAGGTACCCAATGATTTGACCCAAGAGACGATCTCGTCGGTCCTCTCAAGGATGGTGTCAATGGCAAGCCAAAGCGGCACCACGAGAACCAGCAGCAGGCCCACCGTCATGATCAGAACCGCGGGTCCGCGTCTGCCCCCGAGCCGCGCCTGGAGGATGAGAAGCACCGGCCAGGTGGCCACGACGATCATCGTGGCCCAGATGAATGAACTGATGAAAGGGCGGACGATCCAGAAGCTCGCGGCGATGAGGCCGCCGATGAAAAGCACCGCCAGGGTCGTGCGGGTGACGTCGCGGGAATTGGGGGTCTGATCATTCACTGGCGATCTCCTTCTCTTTGTTTCCTTTCCATTGCTTCTGCTTAAGTGGATACCGTCCTTGCTCGGCGGGGCGCACGCTTGATTGTGCAACAATCCTCACCCAAAGGCAATCATGGTCGCGGCTTTGCCGAAACCGAACGGGTAGGAAAGCCCCGGGATTGGGCGTCGGGGCCTATTCCAGGAAACCCTGGGTCCTGCAGAAATTCGACTTGGCAGTCCTGAGAAAGACCTTGCGAGGCGAACCTGACTCCGGATCTCTCCCAGTTATCAGGAGCGCGCCTGGCATGACCGACAGGTCGTGCTTATTATATCGCTGTGCCGCGGTAGACAGGACACCGGCCGGCGCAAATAAGTCAGTTGTCCTTGACCCGAGGAGGTTCCGATGGCAAAGATATTCCTACTTATCGCTCTCGCGCTATGGTTGATGCTCGTCGGCGGAGCCGATGCGGCCGACAACCATCTCCCCCCCGGGAGCCACCGCCTTTGAGCCTGACACAGCCACGTTCGCCGGTGGCTGCTTCTGGTGCATGCAACCGCCCTTCGACAAGCTTGACGGAGTGATTTCCGTGACCGTGGGTTACACCGGAGGCTCCGAGAAAAACCCCACCTACGAACAGGTCTCGGCCGGCAACACGGGCCACGTTGAAGCCATTGAAATCCTGTACGATCCCGCTAAGATAGCCTATTCGGAGTTGCTCAACGTGTTTTGGAGGAACATCAACCCGACCCAACCCGACGGGCAGTTTGTGGACCGGGGGCGCCAGTATCGCAGCGCGATCTTCTATCACAATGAAGAGCAGCGCCGGCTGGCGGAAGCCTCCAAGGAGGCGTTGGAGGAAGCGGACATTTTCCGTGCCAATATCGTTACCGAGATTCTGCCCGCCGGCCCCTTTTACCCGGCGGAAGAGTATCACCAGGACTATTACGAGAAGAATCCTATCCGTTATAAATACTACCGCTACGGATCAGGCCGGGACAGTTACCTGGAAAAGCAGTGGGGCAACGCGCCGAAATGATAAGGTCCCGGTTTTCGCAAGAGCGGTCACCAAGTCCTTTGACGATGACTCCCGGGACGAAAAGCAGGTCCTATTCGATTTGAGTTGCTCCGGTTTTCAGATTTTTTGAAATCGAAATGTAGAATGTGGCTCCCTTCCTTTTGCGGGTTTCAACCCATACTCTGCCGCCATGCTGCTCGGCTATCTCCTTCACGATGGTGAGGCCCAGACCCGCACCCTTCGACTCCCCTGGATGATTCGTTTCGTTGAAATGCCCGGAAGATTTTCTCCGAATCTTCCTCTTTGAGTCCCTTACCGTTGTCGGAAAATGAAAAAATGTGGAAATCTTCCGACTCTTCATACCCGGTCCAAATCGTACTCAGCCTTTCTCCTCCGTACTTCAGGGAATTATCCACGAAATTCCTGAAGGCTCTCAGCATGGACAGCCGATCCGCCTTGATCTCAACAGGAACCTCGGGTCCCTGCCATTCTATTTGGCGAATATTGAGTTGCGCAGAGAACTCGTCTTTGAGCATCTGAAGGATCTCTGCGATGTTTATCATTTCAATGGACAGACGAGCTTCCTTCGTCGCGATGTAAACATTGACCTTGTCGACAAGGGCTGCGATGTGCTCCGATGTTCTCAAAATTTGATCACAATAACTCCTCCCCTTTTCATCAAGAGCGTCCCGGTACTGCCTGCTCAGACGTTTTGCCAGCCCGTAGACGCCGATTGCGGGACTCTTCAGGTCGTGGGCGACGGAATAAGCGAAAAGCTTCAACTTTTCCGAGCTCTCCTGCAGCGCCTCTTCCGCCTGCTTTCGGTCGGTGATGTCGCGATTGCTCCCGCGACGGCCCAGAAACCCGCCCCGGGTATCGAACACGGGTTGACAGAGGTGGCCGATCCACCTCGTCGAACCACTCCGATGAATAATGCGAAACTCCAGCGCACACGGCGTGCTTGCAGTCCGGTCGTGTTCCACATGGGCCTCGAATTGAGGCAGATCATCGGGATGAACGATCCGGGAAAGCAGCTTGGGGTCCGCTTCAAATTCATGAGCCGCGTAGCCGGTGACCCTTTGGCAGGATGGAGATGTGTAGAGGAATCGCCCTTCGGGACTGGCCCAATACTCCCAGTCGTAGGTGTTGTCGGCGACAATCCGGTATTTGGTCTCGGATGTTCGCAGCATCTCCTCCATTCGCTTGCTTTCCGTAATGTCCTCGTAGGTGCCCAAAACCCCTTTGATCCTGCCCTCGGCGTCGAACAGCGGGACCTTGTTGGTGCGCAGCCAAATCCTGCCGCCATCCGGTGTGGTCTGGGGTTCTTCGTAACCGAGTTTCGGACTGCCGGTTTCCATCACCAAACGGTCGTCGGAACGGTAGAGTTCCGCCTGATCCGCCCAGCCCATCTCGAAGTCGTTTTTTCCTACGATTTCTTCCGGTGATTGCAGACCCGCATCGAGAGCAAAGGGGCGGTTGCAGCCCAAGTAATTTGAACCGAGGTCCTTCCAGAAGACCCTCACGGGAATGGTATCCAGAACGGACTGCAACATCTGCCGCGATTCCTGCAGGGCTTGGTCCGCTTTCGTCCGTTCCTCCATTTCGGGTGGGAACTGCACATTCATCTTTGCCAGGTCAGCCGTGCGCTCCTTCACCAAATCCATAAGACGGTTACGGGATTCAGCCAATTCCTCTTCCACACGCCCGCGTTCGGTTAAATCCTCCGCAAATTCTGCGATGCGACGGACCGCTCCCTCTTCACCCTCGCGGAGAAATCCTTTCCCAGCCTCGTGTTCTTTATCCTCTTCTTCCAGGCGAGCAATCCGCCGACGCATCCCCGTCAATTCGTGAATGAGCTGTGCTTTGCTCTTCTCTTCGTCTCGCACTTAGATTCTCCTAAACCGCGCACGCCAAGGTTGCGGGAATTGTCTGAGGCTTTATGAGGGGTTCAGCCGCCGCCTTCATGGACAAAGACTTGAGGTGAACCGATCGGGTTCCACGGTCATAAAGTCTTCGATACCGGTCGCAGTTATTACTCGATGAGTACCTTATCAGGACACAGTGGGCATTGGCAATCCCGATTGGATATTTGGCGGTGTGCCTACCGGAAACTTCCGAGTCCTTGGGTTCTGTGAGGCACGGGGTACGCAACTGCCGGCTCCAAATGGAATGTGTCCGACTACCCCGTATGGGAAAGACGCTAACAGGGACACCAAGAAAAAGGGGTTAACTCTGATTGAGTTAACCCCTTAGATTTTCTTCACCAAAAACATTCAAACGCTCATGGTGCTGGCTTTTGGTACAGATATAAGACTTTGTACCCTTCTTTCCCCAGATTCTCCCGAGCTTCGGATGAAGCGAAAAGCCGGTTTCATCTTCAAACAGCACCACTCGTTCACCGTTTCTTTCTCGGGCGCAAAGGAGCTATTTTTACCTCATCTTGAAATTCGGCTACTCCCTCGTCGGTGGCTTGAACATATCGACACCTCGGTCGACGCAAAGAATTGCCCAGTTTCTTTATCATGCGCTGGGCGTGTCGCACTTGGATCTTTATGTAATGGAATCTTTTCAAGTACTCGACAACCACAGCGCCGTCCCAGCGATTCCTGGATAGACCATAGTCCTGAGGCGACTTGGACAACGCTTCATCAAGTTCCTTCAGTACTCTTTCGTCAAATTGAGAAGGTCTGCCGGGCCGAGGATGATCCTCAATCGCCTCAAGGCCCTCCCGATTGGCTTTCTGAATCAACTTCACCGTCCCCCAGGAGGCGGCAACCGGACTTGAACCGGTGAATAACGGTTTTGCAGACCGCTCCCTTGCCACTTGGGTATGCCGCCGCACATCAGAGCCTTGTCTAACGGAAAACCGCCCTACTGTCAAGGACAAGTTCCGGAATATTTGGGTTCAGACCGGCTAGAAGGCCAACTGCCGGCGCCCCATCTCGACCATCCTCATCTCTTGAACGCTGCCAGGCCGGCGTAGCAGGCCGAATCCCCGAGCTGCTCTTCGATCCGCAACAACTGGTTGTATTTGGCGATCCGATCCGTTCGGGAAAGCGACCCGGTCTTGATCTGCCCGCATCCCGTGGCAACGGCCAGATCGGCTATCGTGGTGTCTTCCGTTTCCCCGGAGCGGTGCGAGATGACGGCCGTATAGCCGGCTTGAAGCGCCATGCGCACGGCTTCCATCGTCTCCGTTACGGTGCCGATCTGGTTCAGTTTGATCAGAATCGAGTTGCCGACGCCTTCCGCAATCCCCTTGGCGAGGATGCCGGTATTGGTGACGAAGACATCGTCCCCGACCAGTTGGATCTTCTTCCCCAGTTTCTGCGTCAGCGCCTGCCAGCCCGGCCAATCCCCTTCCGCCATGCCATCCTCCAGAGAAATCAGGGGATAGCGGGAGGCCAAGGTCTCGTAATATTTGATCAGCTCTTTCGCGGATTTCTCGGGTTTTTCTTCGGCCGCAAGGCGATACCGGCCTTCTTTGTAGAATTCGCTGGCGGCGGCATCGAGGGCGATAAAAATATCCTTTCCGGGCTTGTAGCCCGCAGCCTCGATAGCTTGCATCAGCACCTGCATGGCCTCCTCATGGGAATGAAGGCTTGGGGCAAAGCCCCCCTCATCGCCGACGGCGGTATTCAGGCCTTTGGACTTCAGGACTTTCTTCAAACTGTGAAAGGTCTCCGCCCCCATGCGCAGGGCTTCACGAAAAGTGGGCGCTCCGGCGGGAACGATCATGAATTCCTGGATATCGAGATTATTGTCGGCATGGGCGCCGCCGTTCAGGACGTTCATCAACGGTACCGGCAGAATAAAGGCCGAAGTCCCCCCAAGATAGCGATAAAGAGGCAGCTCGGCTTCCATGGCCGCTGCTCTTGCCGCGGCCATACTCACTGCGAGAATGGCATTCGCTCCCAGTCTGCTTTTGCTTTCCGTACCGTCGAGCTTGATCAGGAGACGGTCCAAACCAACCTGATCGCTGCCGTCAAAGCCGATGATCTCAGGGGTAATGATCTCATTGACGTTTTCGACCGCCGTCAACACTCCTTTGCCAAGATATCGCCCGGCGTCTCCATCTCGAAGCTCAAGGGCTTCTCTCGACCCTGTCGACGCGCCGGAAGGAACCGCAGCGCTCCCGATGACGCCGGTCTCCAGTTGCACTTCCGCTTCGACGGTGGGATTTCCCCTCGAATCGAGGATTTCTCTTGCTCTCACCCCGATGATCTCACTCATAGTTCCCATATCTCCTTTCGTTACAACAAAAATAAGAGAATCCGACCGGTAAGGCGTCGGCTGACCGATCGTGGCAACAACCATTGCAAGGACCCTAGACGCTTCAGGCATGAATCAATGGTTCTTGACCGCTTGGTGGCAGTTCTCTAAGATAGAGGCCGATGGTTCGTTAATCAATCCTAAAGAAAGGATGGCATAGAATTATGGGAACAACTTTGACCGCGGGCGAGTTGCGCAAAGGGCTCAAACTTGAAATTGACGGGGAACCTTACCTGGTCGTTGACTTTGAATTTTCCAAGCCGGGGAAAGGGCAAGCCCTCTATCGCTGCCGCCTGCGAAACATGATTACCGGGTCGCAGTTTGACCGCACCTACCGTTCGGGAGACAAGTTCATCGCCGCCGACCTGGAGGAACAGCAGATGCAATTTCTCTATCACGACGGCAAACGCTACCACTTCATGAACACCAGTTCCTACGATCAGCTGGAACTTACCGAAGAGCAGGTGGGAGATGCCATCCACTATCTGACGGAAAATCAGATGACGGACATGCTGCTTTTTCAGGGTCGTCCCATCGGCGTCAGTCTTCCCAACTTCGTGACCCTTAAGGTTACCCGGGCGGATCCCTGGCTCAAAGGCGACACGGCAGCGGGAGGCACGAAACCCATCACCCTGGAAACCGGCTTTGTCATTCAGGGGCCCCTCTTCATCGAGGAAGGCGAAACGCTGAAGATTGACACCCGCACGGGGACCTACGTGGAACGAGTCAAATAGGCCCGACCATGGGCGAACGCGAAGTCCTTGCGGCCAAACGGACTTACCTGGAACTGCGCGCACGGGTCCTGCAAAGTGCGCGTTTGTTCTTCGAGGAACAGGGGTTTCTCGAAGTCCAGACCCCCGTGCTCACCCCCGAACTGGCTCCGGAACCTCACATCGAACCGATCTCTGCGGGCGACGACGGACTTCTTATCACCAGCCCGGAACTCCACATGAAGCGCCTCCTCGCCGCCGGCTATCAGAGTATTTTTCAGATTTCACCGGTTTTTCGCCGAGGCGAGCGGGGCCGACTCCATCACCCCGAGTTTACCCTTCTGGAGTGGTATCGAGCGGATGCCGATTACCACGCCCTGCAGGATGACTGCCGGAAGTTTCTTGACTGGGTATGCAAGGCTGTCGGGCGCTGGCCCGGATGGCTGTA
Source organism: uncultured delta proteobacterium (assembly GCA_963844985.1). Lineage (GTDB taxonomy): Bacteria > Desulfobacterota > Syntrophobacteria > Syntrophobacterales > Syntrophobacteraceae > JADGQM01. Next base: position 82,434 of record CAWJQV010000028.1, on the reverse strand, counting down.
TCAGAAGCAGTGGCTTGAGGTTGCCGGAGCATGGCAGAGCTTTACGGTGCGCGCGGCATTCCGGGACTTTGCCGGATGGGACCCGGTCATGGAAGACGATCAGACCCGTTTCGACGACGATCTGGTGGCGAAAGTCGAGCCCCATCTCGGCTTTCCCCGGCCCTGCATTCTGAAGGACTACCCGGCAACCCAGGCGGCCCTTGCCCGCCTGAAACCCGATGACCCTTCCGTGGCGGAACGCTTCGAACTCTACTGGGCCGGCATCGAATTGGCCAATGGCTTCAGTGAACTGACCGATGCCCGGGAACAGCGCCTCCGTTTTGAGGCCGCTCGTGAGACACGCAGCACCATGGGCTGTCCCCCCTACCCTCTTCCCGAGACCTTTCTCGACAGCATGACCCACCTTCCTCCCTGCGCCGGAATTGCCTTGGGGATCGACCGCCTGGTGATGCTCCTGGCTGATGCCGACAACCTCGATGAGGTGGTGGCTTTCCCGCCGTCCTAGCTCCGACCTCGGCACTCGCACGTCATTCCCGCGCAGGCGGGAATCCAGAGAAATAGCCTGGATGCCGGCTTCCGCAGGTATGACGTGACGGACTTTCACCGGGGTCATGACTTTTTGCGAATCCATCAACCTTAACCGCCATGGCTATCTGACCACTGACCACCGACCACTGCTTTCTCGCCCGCTTTTTCATAGAAGGCCATGCTGGCAAAGGTCACGAAGGAATTTTGCTGGTCCACAACGGCATGGGTATGTTCAAGAAGTTCCCCCTCAGTCGAGCCTTCGAGGATTTTGGCGAGCACATAGAGAGAGGCCATCCCGCAGACGCGACGGCGATTCCCTCCGCGACCCACTCTCTCCATAAATTCCAGGGGATCACATTTGCCGAGGCTCTCGAGAAGTTCGCGATCGGCCTCGAGATGCTCCCGAACCGTGCCGGCATGAGGGCGAAAGAGGTCGCCGTAGCGCGGTCCGATGTGTGCCAGGTCGACGCTGGCAATAAACCCCACGGACCGTCCTCCCTCCCCGGCGAGATCGCGCAACAGTTCAGCGGTCTCATCGATGTAGCCACGTTCAGCTTCCCAGTCTTCCAGGGAAAAAGAGCAGAGCACCGGCACGATCTGAGACGACGGTCGGGTGTGCGCGAGGAATACCGCTTGAAACTCGATCGTGTGCTCTTTTCGATGGAGGTATTCACCGGCCAGAAGATTGCGCGGAGAGCGGTGCAGGAGATTCCGAGAGAAATCCAGGTCGCAGCGGATCGAGCCGAGAGGAGTTTCGAAATCCTTCAGGGTCAGGGCGAAAAAGTTGTCTATGGGCTCGTGGCCGGTCCCCAGAACCACCCAGGTGGCGGGCGCAGCGGCGTCCAGTGCCGCTTGATAAGCATGGGCGAAACACCCTCCGCCCGCGTTCAGATCAATATGGGGCGCCATGAGGCCGACCAGGCGACCACGTTTTACATCCGACATCCTTCCCGATTCACGAACAGGCGCAAAAAAACGATCCAGTTGGGAACGCAGCACGGACGGCTCAAGAGGATAGCTCCTGCCGCCGAACTGCATCCTGCGCACGGGATCTTGACGGAAATTCTCCCTTTCCCGGGCCACCAGTTGCAGAAAACGCTCGCTTTCCAGGAAAAGGCTTTCGTCCAATTTACTGATGAAATCCCGGAGGTTTTCCATGAAAAGGAGTTCCCCGGTCATTCTGACGTAATGGGCCTGGAGCTCCCGCAGCGAATTCGCGCCGTTCATAAGATTGAGGAGGGCGGCAAGAGGCACGGGAATCAGGAGGGAATCCCCGGCATAGCCCAGTAAATCGCGCAGTACAACAAATCGCCGCCCCTGATGGTCAACCGGAACGGCCTCCAACCCGTTACGCAGCTTTGGATAATCACCCATGGTCCTGCCCCATTCTCAAAGATGCTTTCATGCCGTTCATCAACCTTTGCGACCACTGCAAAGCCTTTCTACCGGACCTCTTCCCATGATTTCCGGCGGACCATCGCTCGATCGCCCGTATTCCCTGCGAAGACATTGACACCCTCTTGTCAAATGTGTTAGTTATTTAAGGCTTTAACTATCGTTTTCTATAATGTTTTCACGTCCTTTCTGGCAAGGATGATAATGACCTCAAAGAAATTACCCTGCTTATGGCTGTGCCTTCTACTGGCCGTGAACGGCTGCGCACAACTCACCACGCCCGGGGGATGGTTGCAGCCCAAGGCGCCGCCGCGACCTCCCGTGGACTCACAGGCAGAAGCGGATGCATACTATGATTATCTGCTGGGACAGCAATACTTGCGCACCAATCAAATTGATCCGGCTGTTGAAGCATATAGCAGAGCCCTGCAAAAAGATCCACATTCCGCCGTGCTGCTCACCGAACTGGCCGCACTGTATGTCCGCCAGGGCAAGATTGACGCAGCCCTGAAAGTGACCGAAGACGCTGTCACCTACAACCCCGGCTACGATCACGCCTACATGATGCTGGGTCAACTTTACGCCGGCTCCGGGCAGAACGCCAAAGCAATCAGCACCTACAAACACCTGCTGGAGAAGGACCCCTGCTGACGGGGACGTTTATCTCCTGCTGGGAACCCTCTATGCACAGGAAGGCCGTTATGGGGAGGCGATGGATACTTTTGACCGATTGCAGCGCCGCTACCCCGATAATCCCATGGCCCTTTATTACAAGGCCCGCGTATACCTGGATATGAAACTGTATGATCAAGCCGAAACGGCCTATCGAGAAGTCCTTGTGGCCGAACCTTCTTTCGAAAACGCCCTTTTGGACCTGGGCTACGTTTATGAACTGACCGAGCGCAACAAGGCGGCCGAGGAAACCTATTTGCGCATCCTTTCCTTCAACAGTGGCAGCATTCAGGCCAACAACCGCCTCGGCAATCTTTACATGCGTGAAGGTAAACTTGAGCAAGCCCTCCAGCAGTTCGGACAAATCGTCCGCCGCAATCGCAAGGATGCGGAAAGCCGGCTGAAAATCGGTATCATTCACTTGCAGCAGAAGAATTACGAGGACGCCATTGAGGATTTCACCGATCTGCTGCAGGAAGAACCCCAGTATGACCAGGCCCTGTATTACCTGGGCACCACCTATGAAGAAGAGGGGGAGACTCAGCAGGCTATCCTTAATCTGCGCCTGATCTCCCGCAGCAGCACCTTGTGGACCGCCGCCCAAATTCGCCTGGCAATGCTTTTTTCCAAAATTAAGGACTATCGCAGTGGGCAGGAGGTCCTGAGCGAAGCCATTGCCAAAAGACCCGATCTTCCGGACCTCTACCTCTACGCCGCCGTCCTCTATGAAGACGAAAAGAGATATGACGAAGCCCTGGCCATTCTTGACAAGGGGCTGGAGAAGGCGCCCCAAGATGCCGATCTGCTGTTTCGCAAGGGCGCTCTCCTGGACAAGATGGGGAAAAAGAACGAAGCCATCGCCATAATGCGCAAGATCCTCGAGACCGACCCAAAGAACGCGAATGCGCTGAACTACATCGGCTACACGTATGCCGATCTCGGCACCAATCTCGTGGAAGCCAGGCAAATGATCAAAACCGCCCTCGAGATCGAGCCTGAAGACGGCTACATTATGGACAGCATGGCATGGGTCTACTACCGGATGGGTCAGCCCAAGAAGGCCCTCGACATCATCGTGGAGGCGATCAAGCGCGTTCCCAAGGACCCGGTGATGCATGAACACCTGGGCGACATCTATCTCAGCCTGGGCAAGAGAGCCGCAGGCGGCGGATGCCTATCAGAAGGCGCTTGAATACGAACACACAGAGCCGGACAAGATTCAGGAAAAGCTCAAGGGGCTCCAATGAAGTCCTCCTTCGCCTGGCTGCTTTCGGTAATCGTTGTTCTGCTTTTTGTGGAAGGCTGCACCCGTCGTCCCCCCCTGGTGGCTCCGCCGCCGGTTGCTTTCACCGAATGGCTGCCGGCGCTGACGACACGATCGCAGCACTGGAACAGCTATCAGGCGAAAGTCCACTTCAGAGGCGAGACCTCAGAGAAGAAGTTCAATTTAAATGCCATTATCCTGGCAAAGCTTCCCGGTCAGTTCCGATTGGAGGCCTTTCGACTGGGGCAGACGGTTGGCGTCCTCATTTTGAACCACGAACAACCCAGCCTTTTTGTTCCTTCCGAAAAGGCCGTTTTCACTGCCGACCGCTCGGAGCGCCTGATCGAACATTTTCTGGGCATTGCCTTGCCCCTGGATGCCCTCGGTTACAGCCTGAGTGCCAGCTTACCGCCGGACCAACTGGCTGGACTTCAGCTCGTGCAACGCGATTCCGAATGGGTTGGATATGCCAAGCCCTCGCCTGACGGCTGGGCATACGCCTGGCACTTCCTTTCTTCTCCTCAGGAAATAATGTCGGTGCGCGTGAATCGGGGCGCCTCGGATTATACGGTCCGCTATGATCCTCCCGTAGGGCTTGCTTCCAGAAATGTTCCCCAAAAGATCACCTTCACTTCGGCAGAATGGCAAATCGTGCTGACGGTTGAAGAAATCACGGCCGTCCCCGCCCCGCAGGACTCCATCTTCAGCGGCGGTTTTGCCGGAGAACTCCGGCACATCGATCTGAGCAGTTATCCATCCGGGAATCCTTAGTCCAGGGTCTTGGCCCTGTCCTGCAAACAACATTGGCCATCGGTAGGGCCCGGAAGCCGCGATCTCGGCGGAAAGTCAGGGAATGATGGCGGAAGCGGCAGCAAAGCATTTTGTTGTTGATAACATGCTTGGAAAACTGGCAAAGTGGCTTCGCATCCTGGGGTTTGACACGCGGTATGAGCGTCTGCACAGCCGGGAACAGGTCGAATCTTATCGAAAACAGGGATTCATCCTGATCACCCGCAGTCCCAAATGGTCCGATCAAACCCGCGTTTTCTGCCTGACGGCGAACAATCCCATGGCACAGATTCGGGAGCTCATCGCTATGGGTCCGCTTATCCCGAAAGAAATCCGGTTTCTGCAGCGCTGTGTCCGTTGCAATGAGGAGCTTCGGAGAGCGGATCGAGAGGAAGTCCTCGGGCAAGTGCCGGATTACGTTTTTGCAACGTATGATTCCTTTTACCGCTGTCCGAGTTGTCTGAGGATCTATTGGCCCGGGAGTCATCCGGAGCGGATGATACAGCAGTTGAAGCAGCAAATGGGATGGGCCCTGGCAAATGGGAATGCCGACACTGATTCCTGAGCTGAGGCTGAGTGTTAACCCGAGATCCCGGTCGGGGCATGGAGCAAATTCACAGAGAGGAGGTTCGACGATGAAGGGACTGATGGAAAAGGCTTGGGGAGCGATCAAAAAGTCCGGCTGCTACGCGCAGGAGTATGTTTTGATTGTCATCCAATGGAAGTTGCAGCTAATCCGAAAGCAACTCAGGAAATGGAAGCAAAGGGGCGCCCAGAAGGAACTCGACAAGGCTTACGCGAGGTTGGGGGCGGAGGTCTTTGCTTTCCACCGAGGCGGCCAGACGGACCTGCAACAGATGCCGCTCGTTGACCAAAAATTAAAGCTGGTGGAAGAAGCGGAGGCCGGCCTGTTCGCTGTGGAGGAAGAAATCGAAGTCATTGGCAGCCGGTATCAGGAAAAGAAAGAAGCGATCAAGGCCAAATGCCGAATGAAGCGTGCGGGATCCGGCGACGACGACCCGGAAGAAACATAGTCCGGCGCGGGTTCTCAATCATTCACGGCACAGTCGGAGAGGTCTCCCTGGATCTTGTCCAGGGCGTGGGGCAGCGCCGGGAGGATCACTTCGAGATTCTCCAGGGCGCCCCTCGGGCTTCCCGGGAGATTGATGATGAGGGTTTTGCCTCTGATGCCGACGACCGCCCTGGAAATCATGGCGGAAGGGGTTTTCTGGAGACTTGCGGCGCGCATCGCCTCAGCCATACCCGGGACCGTGCGGTCGACTACGGCAAGAGTCGCTTCCGGGGTCACATCCCGCGGGGCGACCCCCGTCCCGCCTGTGGTCACGATCAGGGCAACGCTTCGCTCCTCGGCACACCTGACCAGTTCTGCCGAGATCGCGTCGACTTCATCGGGGATAATCGCCCGGTGCTTGACCTGGTAGCCATCCTTCCGCAACCGGTCGCTCAAAATCTCACCGGAGCGGTCCTCCCGCTCGCCCCTGGCGCCCCGGTCGCTGATCGTGATGATCGCTGCGGTTCTATCGCCGGCGGCCTGGTGTTCGCTCCCGGTTTCATAGGCAATATTTCGCATCGCTTAATATTTCCGCAGGATCAGTCGGCGTGCCGCGTGGGCCACCGCCACCGGAACATCTTTGCTCTTCGCAATCTTTGACAAATCATCCGGCATGAGGGTCGAGAGGTACTTGGTGGCGATCGACAGGGCGGTCTTGGGATTACAGGTCAGGCCCAACCGCACGGGATAGTACTTGATCCACTCGCGATCCTCGGAAATCCGTCGCAACACCTCTTCGTCGGAACCTCTGGACCATGCGAGGACTGCCACTTCGGCATGGGTTATACGGGGGTTTGCGATGAGGGACAGCTGCACCGAGCGGTTCGGGTCGTGAATCAGGAGGGTACGGCCTTCCTTGTCGCACTTCATGGCGAAACGAATCCGTTCCGTCAGCGTCATCTTCTTGACCTTCTGGACAAGCGATTCCGCCTGAGCCCCCGAATCCTCCTCCCCAGCTACATCCTGCCCGCCTTTCGGGTCCATGCGTCCCTTTCCAATCGCAGACCTCCGTGAGAGCTATTTTTCTTCTTTGGAGGCGGCGATAATCTTTTCCTGGAGCGGACCGGGAACTTCTTCGTAATGGGAGACCTTCATCGTAAACATGCCTCGGCCTGCGGTCATCGAGCGCAAGTCGGGAGCGTATTTGACCACTTCAGCCAGGGGGACATTGGCGCGGATTATCTGCTTCTTGCCTTTGCTCTCCATCCCCAGGACCCTGCCCCGGCGGGAGTTCAAGTCACCGATCACATCCCCCATACAGTCATCGGGGACCGTGATTTCCATCACCATGATCGGCTCGAGGAGGGTTGGCTTGGCTTCCATCACTGCTTTTTTGAAAGCCATGGATCCCGCAATTTTGAAAGCCATTTCCGATGAATCCACAGCGTGGAAAGAGCCATCCACGAGGTCCACCTTGAAGTCGATGACCGGGTATCCGGCCAGCGCTCCCTCAATGGATGCCTCGGCGATACCCTTCTCCACCGCCGGTATGTACTGTTTCGGAATCACCCCGCCAACAATTTTGTCGAAGAACTGAAATCCTTCGCCTCTGGGGAGCGGTTCCATTTCAATGGTGCAGTCCCCGTATTGCCCCCGACCACCCGACTGTTTCTTGTATTTCCCCTGGATCCTGGTCTTGCCCTTGATGGTCTCTTTATAGGAAACCTTGGGGGCCCGAAGATTCACTTCAACACCGAACTTCCGCTTAAGCTTTTCCACCGTCGCTTCAATGTGGATCTCGCCCATGCCCGAAAGGATCATTTCTCGAGTCTCTTCATTGCGGTCGAGTCTCAGGGTCAGATCCTCCTCCATCAATCGGGTAAGGGAGGAAAAGATCTTTTCTTCATCGCCCTTACTCTTCGGTTCCACGGAGAGGGAATAAATCGCTGGAGGCAATTCCACGGCCTTAAAAATGATCGGGTATTTTTCCGAGCAAAGCGTATCCTGCGTGGTGGTCTCTTTCAGTTTGGCGATAGCGACAATATCTCCGGGACCGGCATTCTGGATCTGTTCCTGAGTCTTGCCCTTCAACCGGAGGAGTTGACCGAAACGCTCCCTCGCCTGTTTGGTGCAATTGTAAACGGCGGAATCGGGGCTGAGGGACCCGGAAAAGATTCGGATTACCGAGAGGCGGCCGGCATAGGGATCGCTGATCGTCTTTATGACCAATGCGCTGAACGGGCCGTCGGCATCCGGCTCCCTGGCAACCTCGTCTGCTTTGCCGGGAAGGGTCCCTCTCCGCGGTCCGCGGTCGATGGGGGAAGGCATATAATCCACGATCAGGTCGAGCAATGGCTGGATTCCGGCATTGAGCGGCCCGGACCCGCAGACAACGGGAACGAGCTTGCCGGAGACGACCGCTTTCCTCAAACCATCCAACAGTTCCTCGGGGGACAGACTGCCCTCCTCCAGATATTTTTCGAGCAAATCGTCATTGGATTCGGCAACGCGCTCAACAAGTTCCTCTTTAAAGGCATCCAAGCGTGTTTTAAGGTCGCCCGGGACCTCCTGCAGTTCAAATTGGCCGCTGTCTCCTTTGGCGTAGAGGTAGGCCTTTTCATTCAGGATATCGACCACCCCCTTGAAATTCTCTGCGGCCCCTATCGGCAACTGCAGAGGCACACAGGTCTTCCCGAAGTTGCTTTGAATGTCCTCCACGGTCTTGAAGAAATCGGCGCGCTCGCGGTCCATCTTGCTGATGAAGATCATTCTGGGCTGCTCGAATTCGTCGGCAAATTCCCACACTTTCTCCGTCTGTACGCGGACTCCGTCAATCGCGTCCACGAGCACCAGGACCGCATCGGCCCCCTGCATAGAGGTCTTGGTTTCAGCGATGAAGTTGAAGTCTCCCGGGGTATCGACGAGGGTGAGTTGATGCTTTTTCCAGCTGAGCGTATTGAAAGCGGTGCTGATCGTGATCTTGCGTTTCACTTCCTCCGGTTCATAGTCCATGACGGAGATACCCTCGTCAACCTTGCCGAGGCGAGTTGTGACTCCGCCGCTGAACAGCATGGCTTCAGCCAGGGAGGTTTTGCCTGCTCCGCCGTGGGAAATGATGGCGAAAGTCCGAACTTTGGAGACATCCTCTTTCATATCTCATCCTTTCTATGAACATTGCGACAAAATGCGCGAAATCGTCAAGTCCCGGAAAAAACACAAGGATGCAAAATAGGGCAAGTAGGAAACTAAAGTCAAGATAATTCACGCTGATATAATGCCCGGAAGGATAGTGATCGAGACTTTGTCATTGATTTTTTTGTTCTCTGTGTTAGTTAGTTTGATTCTCGCCATTCGGGTTATTTTATTCGATGGTTTTTGGACAAGTTCGGCGAATGACGGTTCGAGGAGAGGTCTGGTTGAATTCAGAAGCACGGTCTGAGAAGCTGCGAAGATGAAAAAGCCGGTTCCTGCCCGGGCAGTGACGCGAGTCTTTGAGACTCAACTCTCCCTGGAGCACTCGAAAACGCTGTTTCTGGACTATCTCCGCCATGAGCGCAGCCTGAGCACGGAAACCTCTCGCGCTTATGCCAGCGATCTTGAGCAGTTTCAGCGCTATCTTCAAAAGAAGACGCAGAGCGAGCGTATTCATCTCTCTGAAATCACGCCCGACTTGATTCGGGGTTTTTTCGCCGGCCTTCACAAGGACCTCAAGAATACGAGCCGCGCCCGCAAGTTGTCGACTTTGCGGTCGTTCTACAATTATCTGGCCGATCGTGGTTGGCATCACGAAAACCCGGCGCAACAGGTGGCCTCTCCCAAAATCAGATCGAAGATCCCGGCTTTTCTGGATGTTGACGATGTTTTCCATTTTCTGGACTCCCTCCAGCGCGACGCCATGCGACCGGATAGCACCTGGCGCAGAATTCGCAACTGGGCCCTTTTCGAATGTCTCTACTCCATCGGCGCACGGGTTGGCGAATTGGTCGGTTTGAACCGGACCGACATGGATTTTGACCAGGGCTTGGTCAGGATTCTCGGCAAGGGGAAAAAGGAACGAGTGGTCCCGGTTGGGAAGAAGGCGGAGGAAGCCCTTCGAGCCTATCTTTCAGCCATCGATAAGCGTTTTTCTCAGGCCGGGCCTGGACTTTCTCCTGTTTTTCGGAACGCCGCCGGAGGCAGGCTGACAGCCCGCTCGGTACACCGGATTTTACGGGCCGAGCTGAGAAGATGCGGGCTGTGGCAGCAGTTGAGCCCTCATGGGTTGCGTCACACCTTTGCCACCCACCTGCTCAATTCCGGTGCCGATCTTCGGGCAATTCAGGAAATGCTCGGCCATTCCGCACTCTCAACCACGCAGCGTTACACTCACGTCCACCTCGATCAATTGATGAAGACCTACGATGCCGCCCATCCGCGCAGCCGTAGACCAACGTAGCCCCTATTCGAACGCGGGAGAAGCAGACACCCATGAAAAGCAAAGTTATTCACGGAACGACGGTTTTTGCGATCCGCAAAGACGGGCACGTGGTTATGGCCGGAGACGGACAGGTCACTCTGGGCGATACCGTGATCAAACATCAAGCGCGAAAAGTCCGCAAAATGTATCACGACAAAATCCTGGCCGGTTTCGCCGGATCCACGGCGGACGCCTTCACGCTCTTTGAAAGGCTCGAAGGGAAACTCGAACAATTCAATGGCAATCTCAAGCGGGCTGCCGTTGAGCTGGCCAAGGACTGGCGCATGGATCGGGCTTTGCGCCGCCTGGAAGCCATGCTGGTAGCGGCCGACGGCAATGACTGCTTTATCCTGAGTGGCACGGGGGACGTGATCGAACCCGATGACGGCATCGCCGCCGTCGGCTCCGGCGCCCCCTTCGCCCTTGCCGCGGCGCGTGCCCTCATGGCGCACACGCAACTCCCTCTGCGCAGCATTGCCGAGGAAGCCATGAACATTGCGGCGTCCATTTGCATCTACACGAACAGGGAATTTACTTTTGAGGAGCTTTGATCCGATGCAGCAACCGTTGACTCCAGCAGAAATCGTCCGGGAATTGGATAAATTTATCATCGGCCAGCACGACGCCAAACGGATGGTTGCCATCGCCCTCAGAAACCGCTGGCGCCGCCAACAGGTCCCGGAACACCTCAGGGATGAAATCGCCCCGAAGAATATCATTATGATCGGACCGACCGGCGTCGGAAAGACCGAAATCGCTCGTCGTCTCGCGCGCCTCGCACAGTCTCCTTTTCTCAAAATCGAAGCCAGCAAATTCACCGAAGTCGGCTACGTCGGACGGGATGTGGAATCGATGGTAAGAGACCTCATGGAATTGGCGGTCAGCATGGTCCGCTCCGAAGAGCTCGAGACCGTCAAACTCAAGGCCGAAGAACTGGCCGAGGAAAAGCTGCTCGACATTCTCTTGCCGCCCAAACGGCAGCAAGACTCCAAGGACAAGCTCCTCGAAGCTCCGGGCGAAGTCAAAGCCGCCCAAGACGAGGCGGAACAGGCCGATTCGACGCGGGAGAAACTGCGAAAGCTTCTGAAACAGGGCTCGCTTGACGACCGTTATGTGGAACTCGATGTTCCCGACCGCAATTTCCCGATGATCGAGATTTTTGCCGGCACGGGCATGGAGGATATGGACTTCAACCTGCGTGACATGCTTGGTTCCATGCTTCCGCAGCGTACCAAACGGCGCAAGGTCAAAATACCCGAAGCCCGGGAGATCCTCATTCAGCAGGAATCGCAGCGGCTGATCGATATGGACAAGGTGATCAAGCTTGCCGTCGAGCGGGTCGAACATTCCGGGATCATATTCCTGGACGAGATCGACAAAATCGCAGGCCGCGAATCGGGAAGAGGCCCCGATGTTTCGCGCGAAGGGGTCCAGCGGGACCTTCTGCCCATTGTCGAAGGCTCCACCGTGACGACCAAATACGGAATGGTGAAAACGGACCATATCCTCTTCATTGCTTCCGGGGCCTTTCACATATCGAAGCCTTCCGACCTTATCCCCGAACTCCAGGGTCGTTTTCCCATCCGCGTCGAACTGACGTCGCTGAGCAAAGAGGACTTCATTCGCATCCTCAGAGAACCTGAAAATGCCTTGATTGTGCAGTATGAGTCCCTGCTGGCGACCGAGGAGGTGACCCTGGTTTTTGCGGATGAGGCGATTGAAGAGATTGCCGAACTTGCCTATCAGGTCAACGCCCGAATGGAAAACATTGGAGCGAGAAGACTTCACACCATTATGGAAAAGCTGCTCTCGGAGATCTCCTTCAATGCCCCGGACCTCAAAGGGCAGACCATCCCCATCACCAGGGACTATGTCCGCGAGACGCTCGAAAACATCATCAAAGACGAGGATTTGAGCCGCTACATTCTTTAAGCAGGCATATGAGGACAGAGACTATGGAAGATGTGCAATTATCCTGTCGGGAGAACATCTTTGACACCTATGCCCGGCTCCCCGTGGTTTTTGAGCGGGGCAGAGGGACGAGATTGTGGGACCATACCGGCAAGGAGTACCTGGACTTCCTGGCTGGGATCGCGGTGTGCAACCTGGGCCATTGCCATCCCGAATTGACCGCCGTTATGTGCCGGCAGGCAGATACTCTGGTGCACGTCTCCAATCTCTTTTACACCCGCCCGCAGGTGGAACTGGCAGCCGAATTGACACGACTCTGCTTTGCGGATAAGGTGTTCTTCTCCAACAGCGGGGCCGAAGCCAACGAAGCCGCCATAAAGCTCGCCCGCAAATACAGTAAGGACCGCTACGGCGCCGGTCGTTTCCACATCATCAGCATGAAGGAATCGTTTCACGGCCGTACCCTGGCCACCCTTTCGGCGACCGGCCAGGAGAAGGTCCACAAGGGATTCGAGCCGCTCGTCGGGGGGTTCACCTTTGTGGACTTCAATTCCGCTGAGGCGGTGGAAAAGGCGATTACGGACAGGACCTGTGCCGTCATCGTGGAACCCATTCAAGGAGAGGGAGGCATCAATTTCCCCGCTCCGGGTTATCTGGGAGAACTCAAGGAACTGTGCCACAGATATGACCTGCTGCTTATTTTCGATGAGGTTCAGGTCGGCATGGGCCGCACGGGGACCCTCTTTGCCCACGAACAGGAGGGGATCGCACCGGACATCATGACGCTGGCAAAGGCCCTGGGCAACGGCCTGCCCATCGGCGCCATGCTGGCCACAAATCGTGCTGCGGAAGCTTTTGTTCCGGGCAGCCACGCAACCACTTTCGGCGGGACTCCGCTGGTTACCTCGGTGGCTCTGCGCGTATTGCAGCTCGATTTCCGCACCGTCCTTTCTGGCAAGAGTAAGGGAGCTCGGAAATTACTTCCTTGCCGGCCTCGAAAGTCTCCGCCTGCGGCATCCCTTGGTCAAGGAAGTGCGCGGCCGCGGGCTGATGGTGGGCCTGGAGCTCGAGGTCCCGGGTGCCAAGTTCGTGGAACGGTGCCTCGAAAAGGGCGCTGTCATCAATTGCACCCATGACACCGTACTCCGCTTCGTGCCGCCCCTGGTGGTAGAGGAATCGGAAATAGACCGATTGATCGGTATTCTGGACGAGGTGTTCAAGGAGGAAACGGCCTGAAGCGGGCCTTTTCGGTACTGTTGCAAGACCTTGCTAAAGGGCCATTTCCTCGAAATGAACGGCCATTCGCCGGTAAAGGAAAATTCAGTAACCGAAGAACAAGGATCTATATGGGGGAAAAGCCCTGGCAGGGCCGCTTTGAACAGCAGATGAACAAGCAGGTGGAAGAATTCACCGCATCGGTTCATTTTGACAGGCGGCTCTATCGTTACGATGTCGAAGGCAGTATCGCTCACTGCCGCATGCTCGCCGCATCCAAAATCATCTCGGATGAGGATGCCTCCCTGATTGTTGCGGGCCTGGGAGAGATTCAACGTGAGATCGAACGGGGGGAGATGGACTTGACCTCCGCCCAGGAAGATATCCACATGGCCGTCGAGCAGCGATTGATCCAGAAGATCGGTGAAGTCGGCGGCAAACTGCACACGGCAAGAAGTCGCAACGATCAGATCTGCCTCGACATGCGGCTTTACCTGCGCGACCTGCTCCACCAGTGCCGGACGCTCCTCCTCGAGGTTCAAAAGGTCCTGGTTTCGCTGGCAGAACAAAATTTTGGGACCATTATGCCGGGTTTTACCCACCTGCAGCACGCGCAACCCCTCCTGCTTTCCCATCACCTCATGGCTTATTATGAAATGTTCCGGCGCGATGATGAGACGGTTGGAGGGCTGTCTCAGGCGCACGAACGTGATGCCCCTGGGGAGCGCGGCCCTTGCGGGGACGACCCTTCCCATCAATATGGAATGGACGGCCAAGCACCTGCGCTTTCCACGGATTACCGAAAACAGCATCGATGCCGTCAGCGACCGGGACTATCTCATCGAATTCAATGCCGCCGCCGCCATTCTCATGATGCATGTCAGCAGGATGGCGGAAGAGTTGATTCTCTGGTCCACCAGCGAGTTCGCCTTTGTTGACATCAGCGACGCTTTCTGTACCGGGTCAAGCATCATGCCTCAGAAGAAGAACCCCGATGTCCCGGAACTCATGCGCGGGAAGACGGCCCGTGTTTATGGCAATCTTATGGCCTTGCTGACCCTCACGAAAGCCCTTCCCCTAGCCTACAACAGGGATTTGCAGGAAGACAAAGAACCGGTATTCGATACCGCCGACACGGTTGTCAGCACGCTGCGCCTGCTCGCACGGCTGCTTCCGGAAGTCCGGTTTCAAAGAGAACGCATGGCAGCGATGGCTGCCGAGGGCTTCACCCTGGCCACGGACCTGGCTGACTACCTGGTTCGAAAGGGCGTACCCTTTCGCAAAGCACACCACATCGTGGGACAAATTGTCCAGCACTGCCTTCGTCATAACCGAGAGCTGCAGCAGTGCAGTCTTGACGAACTCAAGGCTTTTCATAAAGCCTTCGACCACGATGTTTTTCCATTTCTCGAGATGGACAGTGTCATCGATCAGAGAACCTCGTTGGGAGGTACGGCGTCCTCCCGGGTCCGGGAGGCCCTGCTCCGAGCCATACGCGGAACTGCAGGCGAAAGAGCAGGCCTTGAAGGCAGCACCATAAATCTACATGCGGAATCAAATGGGCATGATTATTTATATCCGTTTTGGTAAGAGTTGTACCCGCCTCGCGGGTTTTGTGCCGGTTCTCTTCATGGGACTGGGACTGCTGCTGCCGGGATGCGGCGTTAAGAGCTATCCGAGACCGATCCTCCCGGAGCAGATCCCCCAGATCCAGGATTTGAAGACCCAAGTTCGACTCAAAGCGGTGGAGGTCACCTGGTCGCTTCCCGCGCAACTCGATGAATCCCTTAGAGGCACGGGATATACCTTGGCCATTGTACGGAGCGAGCTGAGCTGGGGAAACCGCGGCTGCCCGGACTGTCCCGTATCAGGGCAGCAGGAAGTCCTTTCCGTTGATCCCGCGAATCCCGCACCGGCGATTCGCGAAGGCAACGTTTTTACCTGGGTGGACTTGAGCGTGTCGGCACAGCATGCCTACCGGTATCAGGTCGTCATCCGGGACCAGAGGAAACACCCTCTGTCCTCTTCAAACCTTTCGGTGGCAAAGGTCCTTGCTCCGCCTCCGCCGCTGAAAAGCCTCGCGGTCGCACCCGAACCGCGCGGGGTCGCCCTGCTCTGGAAGGCAACCCCACCCAAAACCAACCAGGGCCAAGTTTCCCCGGGAGAAGTCCAGTTTCTGGTGGAGCGCCACGGCCCGGAAGGGACCTGGGAAAAACTTTCGGCACTGCCGGTTAAGGGAAGCACCTTCCTGGATTCCGCCGTGGCATCCGGTCAGGCTTACGACTATCGCGTTACTCCGGTCTATCTTTTCGAAGATACTCTAATTCTGGGAGAACCTTCGGTTTTCCTCCAGGCCAGGGCGCCCGATGCCGTGCCCCCGCCTCCCCCCTCAACGTCTGGGTCATCCCCGTAAAGGGAGCCCTGGAGGTGCACTGGCTTCCGAGCGAAGGCAAGGTCGAAGGGTATCAAGTTTACCGAAGGGAGGGCAAAGAGATCATTCGCTTGACCACTACCCCGGTCAAAAACCCTCCCTATCTTGATTCCACGGTCAAGAAGAACGTGATCTACTCTTACGCCGTATCCGCCGTGGGCAACCAGGCGGGAAAACGGGAAGGGCTGGTATCCAAGTGGGTTGAAATCAGGAGCTTGATGATCGATCGTTGAGGGTTGCGGATTGCGGGTTCAAAGATCCAACCCATATTTTCATGGTTCACGGGTGCCGCCGCGAATGACAATTATATGAATTGCCACAAGTCGCCCCTGCATGCTCCCCTGGCTGCGGGGACAGCTCTGGCAGGGGTCCAGGACTTCAAGACTGGTTCCAGCCGGAAGTATGCTGGAATGACGAAGCAGGGATTTCTATCCATCTGTTATGACCGAAGGGTCATGAAAGTTAGAGAGCGTCATGCACCATTTTTTGTACCGACAGGATGAGCTTTACTGCGAGAACATCGCACTGCGCAGGCTGGCGGAGGCGGTCGGGACGCCCTGCTACGTCTACAGTCAGGCTACCCTGCATCAGCACTACACCGTTTTCGATGAGGCTTTTGCCGAAGTCCCGCACCTCATCTGCTTTTCGGTGAAGTCCAATTCCAACATCGCGATCCTCAATCTTCTGGGCTCGCTTGGCGGAGGGGTCGATATTGTCTCGGGAGGAGAGCTATTTCGCGCCCGCAAGGCAGGCATCCCAGCCGACCGGATCGTCTATTCGGGGGTTGGGAAAACCCTTGAAGAGATCGATTACGCCCTCAAAGAGGGCATTCTGATGTTTAATATCGAATCCACTCAGGAGCTCGAAGCGATCGCGGCGCGCGCCGGATTGTCGGGACGAGTGGCGCGCATTGCTCTTCGTGTCAACCCCGACGTTGACCCGAAAACCCACCCGTATATCTCCACGGGAATGAAGAAGAACAAGTTCGGGATTGATATCGAAAACGCCTTTAAGGCTTACGAACAGGCGCGAGATCTCGATCATATCGAAATCCTCGGTGTTGACTGCCACATCGGCAGCCAGTTGACGGAGATTGCGCCCTTTGTCGACACGCTGCGGCGCCTTCGCATGCTCATTGAACGCCTGGAAAGGATCGGTATATCCGTTCGCTATCTCGACCTGGGCGGCGGTCTCGGGATTGTCTATGACCGGGAGGAACCCCCTCATCCGCGTGAATACGCGCAAGCAATCCTCCAGGAACTCAAAGGGCTATCTTGTACCTTGATTTTCGAACCGGGTCGCGTTATCGTCGGCAACGCGGGTGTTTTGCTCAGCAAGGTTCTCTACACCAAGAAAACCGCGGACAAGAATTTTGTTATTATCGATGCCGGGATGAACGACCTTATCCGTCCAAGCTTTTACGGTTCTTACCACCAGATCCAGACGGTGGCAAAACCAGGCAGCGAGACCCATATTGCGGATATCGTCGGCCCGATCTGTGAATCGGGGGATTTTCTGGCTCGCGACCGGGAGTTGCCGCTCGTGAAGGCGGGAGATTACCTCGCCGTCATGAGCGCCGGGGCTTACAGTTTCTCCATGGGCTCCAATTACAATTCCCGACCGCGGCCCCCGGAGGTCCTCGTCAGAGGAGACGATTATTTTATCATTCGCAAGCGCGAAACGTGGGACGACCTGATCCGGGGAGAATCGATTCCCGGTTTCTAGCGCCATGGAGTTTTATCAAGAGATGACAAGCCTGGACACTCCCCTTTCCTTCTACAAGATGACCGGCAGCGGCAATGATTTTATCATCATCGACAACCGGTCGTTGCGGATCGATGCCGACCGCTGTCAGGATCTGGTGCGCTCCGCCT
The DNA here is from genome assembly GCA_963844985.1 of uncultured delta proteobacterium. Taxonomy (GTDB): domain Bacteria; phylum Desulfobacterota; class Syntrophobacteria; order Syntrophobacterales; family Syntrophobacteraceae; genus JADGQM01. The sequence goes on along the minus strand of CAWJQV010000028.1, from coordinate 64,887 downwards.
GTCGCCGGAAGCTTTCGGTTGGGGCCGACGGTCTCATCCTTATCGAAGACGATGCCGAGGTTGACTTCAAGTGGCGCTTTTTCAATGCCGACGGCAGTGAGGCGGAAATGTGCGGAAACGGCGCCCGCTGCGCGGCGCGATTCGCCCATCTCAAGAACATCGCGCCCGGTCAAAAGATGGCCTTTCGCACCCTGGCCGGAATCATCCAGGCAGAAATCAAAGGGGAGAAAGCAAAAGTTCGTGTGACTTCTCCTCACAGTCTGAAAGCGGATATCTCGTTGCAGGTCGAAAACCGTTCCTTTTCTTTGGACTTTATTAACACCGGCGTCCCTCACGTGGTTCACTTTGTCGCCGACCGGGCGGCATTGGAAACGGTCGATGTTTTCGAGCTCGGTCGCGGTCTTCGTTATCACCCTCAATTCCAACCCGCTGGAACGAATGCCAATTTCGCTGCGCTTTTTGACCCTCATCATATGGCCGTGCGTACTTACGAACGCGGCGTGGAAGCGGAGACCCTCGCCTGCGGGACCGGCTCCATTGCTTCCGTGCTGACTGCAGCGGCGAGGAATCGTGCGGCATCTCCCGTTGAAGTGCTGACTCAAAGCGGAGAAACCCTGACCATCTATTTTGAGCAGACACACACTCGAGGCCGGCCGGAATTTGCGGAAGTCTACCTGGAAGGAGATGCCAAAGTCGTTTACGAAGCAAAACTTTGGGATGAAACTTTACGATAATGAGGGAGAGCGACATGTTTCAAGGCGCAATGGTGGCTATTGTGACGCCTTTCAAAGACGGGCAGGTTGACGAAACCTCGCTGCGGCAATTGATTGAGTTTCAGATTGCCAACGGCACGCGCGGCATCATCCCCTGCGGGACCACCGGGGAATCGGCGACCCTTTCCTTCCAGGAACACGAACGGGTCGTGGAAATCACCATTGACCAGGTGAAGAAGCGGGTCCCCGTGATCGCAGGGACGGGATCCAACAATACCGCGGAAGCGATCCGGCTGACGCAGCATGCGAGGAACGCCGGAGCGGACGGCGCCCTGATGATCAGTCCCTACTACAACAAGCCCACGCAGGAGGGCCTTTACCGCCATTTCAAGACCGTCGCCGAAAAGGTGGATATACCGATCATTTTATACAACATCCCGGGCCGCACGGCGGTCAACATGGAACCGAGCACCATCGCCCGGCTGGCAAAGATTGACAACATCGTCGGCATTAAGGAAGCCGCGGGCAGCATGAAACAGATCACGGACATCATCGCTCTTTGCGGCGACACCTTTCTGGTGCTTTCGGGAGAAGATTACCTGACCTATCCCCTGCTCTGCGTCGGAGGCAAAGGGGTCATCTCCGTGGTCTCCAACATTGCTCCCCGCGATATGGCAGACCTCTGCAGTCTTTGCCTCGACGGGAAATTCGCTGAGGCGCAAAAACTGTACTACCGGTTGCTGCCCCTGTGCCACGCTCTCTTCTATGAAACCAATCCGGCGCCGGCCAAGGCTGCTCTCCTGATGATGAAAAAGATTGCCAGCGACGAAGTGCGTCTGCCCCTGGTTCCCATGTCGGAAGCCAATCGTGAAAGGTTGCGCGGCGACTTACAGGCCTACGGTCTACTCTGAAAAGTAAGCAGTAAGCAGTAGGCAGCAGGGAGTAGTCCGTTCTTTTCGTTTGTCGTCGAGTGTCCTCGATCGACATGAGTTACTGCTTTAAGAGGAGCACACGATGGTTAGAGCAACTGTAGCCGGGATCGGCGGCAGGATGGGTTCGAGGATTGCTCAGCTGGTTCGGGACACGGAGGGCATCGAACTGACGGGGGCTTTCGAGCACCCCGCGCACCCTGCTGTGGGGAGTGACCTCGCCGAGATAATCGGGGGGGCCCCAACAGGAAAAACCGTTTGCGGGAGCATGCAGGAGACTCTCGGAGAAGCGGATGTGGTCATCGATTTTACCAATGCCGCGGCATCTCTCGGGCATCTGCAGGTTGCTGCCGCAAGCAAAATCGCGATGGTGGTGGGATCCACGGGTTTCAGTGCCGAACAAATGGAGCAGGCGCGTGAACTGAGCAGGAATTTCCCCGCTGTCCTGACGCCCAATATGAGCATGGGAGTCAACGTGCTCTTCAAGGTGGTGGCTGATGTTACGCGCATGCTCGGCAGCGGCTTCGACGTTGAAATTGTGGAAGCCCACCATCGCTTCAAAAAGGACGCCCCGAGCGGCACCGCTCTCAAATTGGCGCAGATCGTGGCCGGAGCTCTCGACCGCAAACTCGATCAGGTCGGCGTCTACGCGAGGCATGGCCTGATCGGGGAACGAACCGATCGGGAAATCGGCATTCAGACGCTTCGGGGAGGAGATATCGTGGGCGAACACACGGTGCTGTTTGCCGGCATGGGCGAAAGAATAGAGCTCAGCCATCGCGCCCACAGCCGCGACAATTTCGCCCGCGGCGCCATTCGCGCTGCCCTGTGGGTGGTCCACCAACCGCCCGGGCTCTATGACATGCAGAATGTGCTGGGAATTTAGAATCGGAGGTATGAATGCAATTTGCGAAGGCAGAGCGACTGGGACAGCTTCCCGCTTATCTTTTTCAGGAGATCGATCGCTTAAAGGCGGAGCTGATTGCCAAGGGTGTCGATGTTATCAATTTGGGAGTGGGAGACCCGGACCTTCCTACACCCGGACACATCATTCGGAAGCTTCAGGAGACCGCGGAGGACCCTTCAACCCACCAATATCCTTCCTATTCCGGCATGAACGATTTCCGGATAAGCGTCGCCGGATGGTACCAGCGCCGCTTCGGCGTGACGCTGGACCCACTTGGCGAGGTGTTGACGCTCATCGGTTCCAAGGAGGGGATCGCCCATTTTCCCCTGGCTTTCATCAACCCCGGGGATCTGGCTTTAATTCCGACCCCGGCCTATCCCGTCTACCACGCGGCAACCCTTTTTGCCGGAGGGGAATCCTATTTCGTGCCGTTGGTGCGGGAACACAATTTTCTGCCGGACCTCGACGCCATTCCTCCGGACACCGCACGCCGTGCCAAAGTGATGTTCATCAACTACCCGAACAATCCCACCGGAGCCACGGCAGACGTCGCTTTTTACGAAAACGTGCTGGCTTTCGCCCGGCAATACGATCTGATTGTTTGTCATGATGCGGCCTACAGTGAAATGGCCTTTGACGGCTACCGTCCCATGAGCTTTCTCGAAATTACCGGGGCCAAGGAAGTCGCCATCGAATTTCACTCCCTTTCCAAGACCTACAACATGACCGGCTGGCGCCTCGGCTTTGCCGTAGGCAACGCCAAGCTCATCGAAGGTTTGGGGCAGGTCAAAAGCAACATCGATTCCGGAGCTTTCAATGCCGTTCAGTGGGCGGGCATTGCGGCCCTTGAGGAAGACCAGGAGTGTGTCCGCGCCATGCAGCGCACTTACCAGGAGCGGCGCGATGTGCTCATTGCAGGACTGCGCCGCGCAGGCCTTGATCCCATGGTCCCGAAAGCCACTTTCTACGTATGGTGCCCGACTCCACCCGGGTACACTTCCTCTGCTTTCACCTCGCTGTTGTTAACCGAATGCGGGATCGTAACCACCCCGGGCAGTGGCTTCGGTGCCCCCGGGGAGGGCTACATCCGCTTGGCCCTGACCGTGGACAAAGAGCGGATTGCCGAGGCTGTGGAGCGCGTTCGAAAGCTCTCGTTTTAAGATGGAGCGGGTTCTCATCGGCTTGGGGAGTAATCAGGGGGATTCGGTGGCGATCTGTCTTGCTGCGATCCAGTGCTTGGCCGACCATCCCCGTGTGCATTTGGTCAAGAGGTCCTCCTTCTATCGCACGGCGCCCTTGTTGGTCACCGATCAACCCTGGTTCATCAACAGCGTGGTGCTGTTCGAAACCGACTTGCATCCGAAGGAGTTGCTCGATCTCATGCTTCAGATTGAAAGCGACTTCGGCCGCATCCGACAAACACGCTGGGGCCCGAGGACGCTTGACCTGGACCTGCTGGCCTATGGCGACCGTCAGTTCGACCTGCCGGCACTCACCATACCCCACCCTCGCCTTCATGAACGACGCTTTGTTTTGGAGCCGCTGCTGGAGATCGACCCGGACTGGGTGCATCCGACCTTAAAGGTCGCCGCCCGTGACCTGTTGCACAGGATTCTCGGCGACAAAAATGATCAGAAAGTGGAACGAGTGGAGATTCCATGATTCGACTCATCTTTTACGGGTTTCTGATTTACTTTGGCTACAGGATTATGAAACCGTGGCTGACCTCGCTCCTCCGATCCGCCGGGGACAACCCCGACGACAAGCCGTCCTCACAGGAAGCCGAACTGGTGCGCGACCCCCAGTGCGGGACCTATTTTCTGCCGCAAAGCGGGGTCGAGGCAAGAATCGGTGGACGAACGGTCCACTTTTGCTGTAAAGAATGTCGGGACAAGTATCTTGTGAGCCACGGGGGGGCCTGACAGACCAAGGCCAATTCCGACCCGGACCGGCAATGCCCCCGGGGATGCCTTCAAACGAGGAACTACGAGCAAAGCTGGATGCCGAGTCCCGGCCGGCAGCCGCTTCTCAGACCAGGAGGAAGCCGTGAAATTCTTTATTGATACAGCCAATCTTGATGAAATCAGGGAAGCTCACAACCTCGGCATCCTTGACGGAGTCACCACCAACCCCTCGCTCATTGCCAAGGAAGGCATCACGGGTCGCAAGGCTTTCGAAAAACATATCCGGACGATCTGTGAACTGGTTGAGGCCCCCGTGAGCGCTGAGGCGGTCAGCACGACTCACGAAGAGATGATCGCCGAAGCCAGGGACTTGTCGCAAATAGACCCTCACGTGGTGGTCAAGATTCCCATGACTCTGGAGGGCCTCAAGGCGGTCAGGCAGCTTTCGGAAGAGGGTATCAGTACCAATGTGACCCTCGTCTTTTCCCCACTTCAAGCACTGCTGGCGGCGAAAGCCGGGGCATCCTACATCAGCCCTTTCGTGGGACGCCTGGATGACATTGCTCAGGACGGCATGAACCTTGTCGAACAGATCGTCGACATCTTCGCGAACTACCTTTTCGAGGCGGAAATCATTGTGGCCAGCATCCGCCATCCTATCCACGTCCTGACTGCAGCCAAGCTGGGGGCGGATATCGCCACCATACCGTTCAAGGTAATTGAACAATTGGCACAGCACCCCCTCACCGATATTGGTATGGACAAATTCTTGAAGGACTGGCAAAAGGTGGAGAAAATAGACGCGTGGGAAGACGTCCCTGTCGCAATCCCGATCGTGAAGGATGAGCTGTGAGAAATCTGACGAAATTCACTCTCGGTTTTGTTTTCCCTCTTTTGGTTCTGGCGTCCGTGCCGGCCTGGCCCACCCTTTGCTCTGCGCAGATGTTCCGTTATGTGGACAAGGACGGGGTGCTCCACTTCACGAATGTGCCCACTTTGCCAAACCAGGTAAAAACCGCCGACGCTTCCGCCCTATGCTGCAAATCTTGTGAACAAAATGCAATCGCCCGGTTCTCGTCCCTTGTATTCGCTTCGCACTTTGATTCCTTCCTGCAACCCTCTCAATCAGAGCCTTTACGATTCGAATATCAGGTTTTTCTGCAGACGCCACGGCCTGGACTACAATCTGGTGAAGGCGGTGATCCGGGCTGAATCCGCCTTTGACGCCGCCGCAGTGTCACCCAAGGGCGCGATGGGATTGATGCAGCTTATGCCGGGAACTTCGCGGGACCTCGGGGTGGTGAATCCTTTCGATCCCAACGAAAATATTGACGGGGGAGTTCGTTACTTGAAGTTCCTGTTGAACCGGTTCGACAATAACCTTTTACTCGCATTAGCGGCATACAACGCGGGACCGGAGGCCGTAGAAAAGCACGGCGGTATCCCCCCCTACGTGGAGACCAGGAACTACGTTCGGAAGGTATTGGACTTTTACGAGCAGTCCACCAAATGAGTGCATGGGGCAATGGCACCGACCTGCCGATGTTTTTTGTTTATGACCCCGCCTTCGGGCGGAAGCCGTCAATCATTATTTTAAGCCAGGCCAAATGATCGCCATGACCCGCAGTGATTTCTCACGCCAGCACCTGATCGGCCTTCCGAACCTCCTGACTTATTTCAGGATGGCAACCATACCGGTGATTATTGTGGTGATGACACCCCCCGCATCCGCGGAGTCACTGAACACGGCGTTTGTGCTCTTCCTTGTCGCCTCCATTACCGACTACCTTGACGGCATCCTGGCACGGCGGCGCAATCTGGTTACTTCCGTCGGTAAGCTTTTGGACCCTCTGGCCGACAAGCTCCTTACCTCGGCCGTTATGATTATGCTTATCCCCCTTTCAAAAATCCCCGCCTGGCTTGTCTTTATCATTATTGGACGAGACATGACCATCACCGGCATTCGCTCCATCGCCGCCAGTCAGGGTCTCATTCTCGATGCAAACCGCATAGGAAAGAACAAGATGGTCTCGCAGACCATAGGGTTGTCCTTTCTGTTGCTCTCCATCGCTGCGATTCAGTATCTCCTCGATGCCATCGGCTTGTTCTTCCTCTGGGTTTCGGTAATTCTAAGCTATTGGTCGGCGAGTGATTACTGCCGTCATTTCTACCGACAGGCCAAACGTCAGGATCTCCAGAAGGATTGAAGAGAGAGGATGAAGGAATTCCTTGGCGCGTAACCCCACCCGCTTGCTCAACAACCTCGATGAAGCCTCGGCCGGTCTTTTGGCGCAGGTGCATGTGAACCTGCCCTGGAAATTTCTTCCGGACTATCTGGAGATGGTCCTGGAACACCGGATCAACGTGGAAATTGGACTGGAAGCGGAACAACTCGATTCCGTCTCGAGGTCCCTCTTTGGCTCCGTTGCCGAGAAGCTTCGGGAAAAGGGATGCCGCATTAGCCTGCACGGCCCTTTCTGGGATCTCTGTCCGGGCAGCTCCGATGCTCTTATCCGCCGAGTCTCGCAGCTTCGATTGCAACAGCTTTTTGACCTGGTCGGGATCTTCCAGCCCGTCCGGGTGGTCTGCCATACCGGTTTTGATCCCCGCCATCACGGCAGGGACCACAAGTGCTACCTGGAGCGGAGCCTCGCTATCTGGGAACCTTTAACCGCGAGAGCAGAGTTGTCCAAAATCCCGTTGCTCCTTGAGAACGTCTGGGAATACGGACCGGAACTGCACCGTGAACTTTTCGCGGTCCTTGATTCGCCTTACTGCCGGTTCTGTCTGGACGTGGGACACCAGCACAGTTTCTCCAGAACCCCCTTGTCCGCGTGGATCGAAACCCTTGGCGATTATTTGGACGAAATCCATGTCCACGATAACAGCGGTATCCATGACGATCACCTTCCAGTAGGTCACGGCACCATCGATTTTGCTTTGCTCTTCGGCCTCCTCCGGTCCAGGGCCATCGATCCTCTCCTGACCCTTGAACCACACCGGGATGAACACCTTGCGGAGAGCCTCGCAGGGCTGCTCAGAGTAATGGGTGTCGGCGGCAGATCGATGGCTGACTAGTTTCTCACGTTTTTTCTTAAACGAGATGCTGGCATTCATCGGCAGTCCCTGGTAATAGTGAAATTCGGGTGGGAACGGAAGGGCTTTGGACCCAATTTCGGCTAGACGGCTGCAACCTGTACGTAAAGATCTTTTCTTGAAAGGAGCCAGACGCGATATGGCAGTGGTAGAAGTCAGCATTATTCCCCTCGGCGTTCCGGGTACCAGTCTCAGCGGGCATGTGGCACGCGTTTTCAGAGTGCTTCAGGAAAGCTCGCTTTCTTATGAACTGACTGCCATGGGCACCATCATCTCGGGAGACCTCGACGACATTTTGCAGGTGTTGCGAAAAATGCACGAAAGCTGTTTCTCGGGAGAGGTCACCCGGGTACTGACCCAGATTAAAATCGATGATCGGCGTGACAAACCGGCCAGTCCCGAACAAAAGATCCGATCCGTAAAGGCCAAGCTCGCGGCAGGCTGAAACCGCAGAGAAACAAGGACTCACCAAATGAAAGAACTGGTAGAATACCTGGTTAAATCGCTGGCTGATCACCCCGATCAGGTAGTGTTGGGAGAACATGAAACGGATGATTCCATCCTTCTTGAATTGAAAATATCGCCCGATGATATCGGCAAAATCATTGGCAAGAACGGAAACACCATCAATGCTATCCGCACGGTGCTTCAAGCAGCGGCTTCGAGTCAGAAAAAACGCATTAAGCTTGAGGTGGTGAGCTAAAGCTCAATCTTCTCTTGAAACGGGCGACTCGGATTATTAAGTTATGTTGCGATAAAAAGGGTAATCACCACAGACTGGTTTCAATCGCTGTTAAAATTTCTAGACCCGAATTTGAGGAGGAAGGACACAACTTATGGCTAATAAACCTTCGGCATTGCCCGTAAAGGATCTGCGAGCCCGCATTGAACCCGAGACGCTGCCGTTCGACAGCACCCAAACATTGGAAGACCTTCAAGAGAGAGTCGTAGGGCAGGAACGGGCGATCGATGCCATAAAGTTCGGCATGGGGATGAAGGAGCGCGGCTATAACATCTTTATCGCAGGACCGTCCAATGCCGGGCTCACGTATACGGCCAAAACCTTTATTGAGGAGCAGGCAAAGCAGGAACCGACGCCCCCGGACTGGTGTTACGTCTACAACTTCAAAGAACCCGACAAACCCAAAGGGATCATGGTCTCGCCCGGGCGCGGCAAAGAACTCAAGAAAGATATGCATGAATTCGTCGAGACGCTCCAGGCGAAGATTCCCGAAGTATTCGACAGTGACGATTACCGCGCCAAAGAAAGCGAAGTCCACCAGTCTTTCGAGAAAGTGAGAAGGGAGATCATCGACCAACTCTCGAACGAGGCCAAGGAGCAGGGGTTTATTCTCCAGTTCTCCCAGGTCGGCATGGTCATCATCCCGGCCAACAAAGAGGGGGAACCGATGACTCAGGAAGACCTTCGCCACCTGGAAGAGGAGGAGAGGAAGGTTTTGCGGGAGAAAAGCGACGAACTCCACGAGAAGATGAAAGACGCCATTAAGGTGATCCGTGAAGCCGAAGCGGAGTTCAAAGAGAAGCACACCAAGCTCGACAACGAGATTGCCCTGTTTGTGGTCGGCCAACTCATGGACCGCTACGAAGAAAAGTACCAGGATGACGCGCAGGTGCTCGAGTTCCTCAAGATGGCTCAGGAGGATATTCTAGAGAATATCGAAGACTTCAAGAAGAAGGCGGAAGCGCAGCAGCCTCAGCCCGGGGCCCCCTTCCCGGTCCCTCCGAAAGAGGCCCTTCTCCGGAAATACGACATCAACGTCCTGATCGACAATTCCGAAACCCAGGGCGCCCCCGTGGTCATTGAATCCAATCCGGTCTACACCAATATCTTCGGCTCCATCGAACGCCAGGCATGGTTTGGCGCCCTGTTCACCGACCATACCATGATCAAGCCCGGCGCCTTGCACAAGGCCAACGGCGGCTATCTGGTGATGAAGGCGCTTGATCTCTTGAGGTGGTTTATCAGCTATGAAGCGCTCAAGCGGGCCCTGAAGGATGAGGAAATAAAAATCGAAGACCTGGGCGAACTCTACGGCTTGTTCAGCACCCGCACCATTCGTCCGGAACCGATACCTCTGGCCGTTAAGATCGTACTGACCGGCGACCCCTACATCTACCAACTGCTGTACACCTACGACGACCGTTTCCCCAAGCTCTTCAAGGTCAAGGCTCACATGGACGATCAGATGGATCGCAAGGACGACACCATTGTCGAATGCGCCCGTATGATGAGCAGCTATTGCAAGGACCACAAGCTCCGCCACCTCGATCGGACAGGAGTTGCCAGAGTCATCGAATACAGCATGGAACTGACTGAAAACACCGAAAAGCTGAGCCTCGAGCTGGGCACCATCAGTGACCTCTTGAAGGAAGCCAACTACTTTGCCGGTCTTGACAAATCCGAACTGATCCAGACCCAGCACGTGGAAAATGCGATCAAGAAGCGGATCTATCGGTCGAACCTGGTTGAGGAACGGATCAAGGAACTGGTTGAGAAAGACATCTTCTGGGTCGAAACGGACGGCGACAAAGTGGGGCAGGTCAACGGACTGGCGGTCCTCATGACCGGGGATCACATGTTCGGCAAGCCCAACCGCATTACCGCCACCGTCAGCGTCGGGCGCGACGGGATGGTTTCAATCGACCGCGAGTCGAAGATGAGCGGTAATATCCACACCAAGGGCCTGATCATTCTCACCAGCTTCTTGAAGGAGCGGTTTGCCGGGAACAAACCCATATCGCTTACCGCCTCTCTTTGCTTCGAACAGAGCTACGGCCTGGTGGAAGGAGACAGCGCCTCGAGCACGGAACTCTATGTTCTCCTGAGTGCCATTGCCAATGTTCCCATTCATCAGGGCATCTCGGTAACCGGGTCCGTCAGCCAGAAAGGCGAAGTCCAGCCCATCGGCGGCGTCAACCACAAAATCAAAGGCTGGTTCGACATCTGCAAGTATAAAGGCCTCACCGGCAAGCAGGGGGTCATGATCCCGTCGAAGAACGTGCGCAACCTCATGCTGGACCAGGAGATCGTCGACGCCGTGAAAGAAGGCAAATTCAATGTCTGGCCGGTATCAACGATTGAAGAGGGCATTGCGGTGCTGACCGGCATGGAAGCCGGGGAACTGCAGGAGGACGGTACCTATCCCGAGGGCACCCTGTTCCGGAAAGTGGATGAACGGCTGCAGAAGATTGCGCAAATCGTGCGGGAATTCGGAAAGGATTCCGAGAACGGCAAGAAAAAAGAGGAAGAGCCGGCCGGGTGTCCCAGTTGCGGAGCTTAAGAGCGGTGACGAGTGACTGAGTGGCTAGTGGCTAGTGGATGCTGATCAGGGGCGGGCTTTTTGCCCGCCCTTTTTTATCAGGTTCGCATGATTTGCAGGAAGGGATCAACCCCTCCCCAAGATCACGCTGCTTTCCAAGCATGTCCCGTGTTTCTAGGTTCCCCATCGATTCTTCCGTATTCACCGCGTCTCCGCGTCTCCGCGTCTTCCCCTCTTCGGTCTATCGCCCCGTCCTTCCCAACGGGCCATACCCTACCTTCCCTGGCTGCTCACCGGGGTGATCAGGTTCTGGTTGTCGTAGGGATCTTTGAACTCAAGTTCCGGGCGGAATTTGAGTTTCTTGTTCCCGCGGTCATTCAGGTACTTGGCCATCTCCAGATTGATGTCCGCCGGCATTTCCACTCCGGCCTGGGCTAAAGCCTGGCGCAGCAGAGCCTCCGATTTCGCCGCCATGGCCACGGCGTCTCCGCAGATACGGCCCGCCTCACTGGGATTATGGAAGCCAATGGAGTTTTCAGCCCCGATGAAAATCACTCGATAGAGCGCTTCAAGGTAAAGGTCCTTGGCCCGATCATACAGATTTTGGTCCAAGGTCTTCCCGTCGGCCTGGGCTTTGTGGGCTATTTCAAAGAGCTTGGCGGCAACGGCCGTGCCGTATCCCGCCCGGTTCATCAGGGACACGGTCCGCTCCTGAATCGCCCAGACCTGTTCGGTCAGCCACGTCGGGCTTTCCGTGTGGCATTGCTGGCAGGCCTTCATCTCATTCTTCAGGGGGCTCATGACGTTGTGGTCGGAGATTTTGTTGGCCCCGACCCTCATGTAGGGCATATGGCAGTCGGCGCACGCCACGTTGGCCTTCTGGTGAACGCTGTTGTAGGTGAAGAATTCATATTCCGGGTGGCGGACAAAGCCGACCTTGAACCCGGTAACGTTCTGTCTCCATTCCAGATGAGCCGGATTGCTGCGAATGACCTTGATGATATTTTCAACCGAAATATTGCCGGGCTTGCTGCCCTGCCACGGGAAGAAGACATCGGTAGACTTCATCTCAGCGTCTTTGGGGATGATGTAGGTAACATGGCACTGACCGCACACCAGGGACCGGGCTTCCTGGCGGGTCGTCTGCTTGAAGTCCTTGCCGGTTTCGGCCAGCGCTTTTTGGAGAGTCTCGCGGGAGAGTTGGAGGTCCTGGGTCTTATTGTTGTGACAATCGACGCACGCTACCCCCAATTGCTGAAATTCCTTGGGCATCTTGGCATGGACCTGCAGGTACGGATCGGAATAATAGGCGGGTCCAAGGTCCTTTTGCAGCTTGGGGGCAAGGGGGGTCTTGCAGGTCAGGCAAGCACCACCGGCTTTCAGCCGCGAAGGGTCGATTTCCAGTTGGTCGGTAACCATGTACCAGTGGCCCCGCGGCTCGTTGTACTCAACTCCGAATCCCCAACCATTAAAGAGCAATGGCATGTAAGGAAATTCAGCTGAGTTTATCGTAAATCACCAGGTCGGTGTCGTAGCCGGGCTTATATTTGCTCTTTTTGGCCGGGCGAGGGTCTTTGGTTTTTGCCCAGGAGTCGTACTCCAGGGGATACGCCTTGCCCCAGACGGCGGGATCGATTTCACCGTCGGCGATGGTCACGGTCTTGACCGGCTCGACTTTCTGCGGTGCACAGGAAACCAGGATCACCCAGCCTGCCAGGGAACTCAGGACCAGGAAGCTCAGGATAAACTTTCGCCATCTCATCGACCTCTCCTTTCCTCAACCGGATAACCTTCACATAGCCCCGCTGTTCCTGTGAGACAGGCGGCGGTGACATTGCCAGCAGTTGCGATCCTCGTTGATTCTCGCCACCGTTTCAGCATGGCAGCGCCGACAGTTTTCCTGCAGGATAACGGCTCCCGATGGAGACACCTCGATCCTCTCGGGGACCCGACCCGAATAGAAAACAAAGGCATCCCACATCCCCTCGTAGCCTTTCCAGGTCACGTGCCTTGCCATGTTGTCGTTGGGAAGGTGGCAATCGACGCACTTGAGCCGACTGTGCCCCCCGCTGTGAAACCAATTCTCGTATTCCGCCTCCATGACGTGGCACTGAGCGCAGAATTCGGGAGTGGAGGATTTGGCGTAGAGTCCGGGAGGGCCAAAGTTCACATACACGCCGACGACTGCAAGCACCAGGACCACCAGGCCCGAGATCCGCAGCAGCTTACGCTTATCGCCGAGAAATCCGCGAATTCCCATGTGACTTCCTTATGCGTGAGAGGTTTTCGGCTGCCACCGGGTCATGATGGATCCGATGGACCCTCTATGAACCGGGGAGCAAAAATAACTAGTGTCCATCCGGAAAGGTCCCGAATTTCTCCTCCCCCTCGATGGGGGAGGCTGGGTGGGGGTGAAAAAGGTGTGATTGCCGACACTTGATCAACCCCCTCCCCCTGCCACTTCACCAAGGGAGGGGTTTCCGGATGGGAACTAACTATTGCAGGGACGGCTCTCTTCGCCTGAGAACAACAGCACTCTCTGCCAACGGCTGGAGGGAGATTCGCGAGAACAGGCGGCAGATTGCCGTTGCGATACTGGAGGCAGATACTGGATAGCACCCTGAGTATTCCGATTTCCTTGACCTAAGTCAATTTTTTTAATCATTCCTTTCATGCGGCACTTTTCGAACCGTTTCAACATGTTGCTGCAACCCCGCCGGCTTCACCCTCTTAATCCTCAAACCCGCATTCAATCCTCAGCTGACTTTCCGCTTTTACCAACCTGGACCTTCAGATATTATGGGCACGGATCAACATCATCATTACCAGGAAGGGACCCCATGGAACGGATCCTCGAAATTGGGAAAAAAATCGACGCATTTTTCATAAGTGAAGCAGGCATCGTCGCCGTCTTCCTTTTCGGGTCCGTGCTGCGGGGCCGGAACCGCGCAGGAAGCGATCTGGACCTCGCTCTCCTGCTGGATGAGAGAACGGGAAGGGTTGATCGCAAAATCCTCCTGGATCGCCTTATCCCAGCTCTGGGACGTCTCCTTCGCCAGGATATTCACCTGCTCTTTCTCAATGATGCTTCCTATGTGACCCGCATGGAAGCCATGCTCCGCGGCAAACTCATTCACTGCAAGGATAAGATCGCTCTGGCGGAGTTTCGCATGGTAAGCCTGGTATTCTTTGCCGATTTTGCCCCTTGCCTCCGCAGGCAGGAACGGAACCTCAGACGACGTCTGGCAGGAGAAGATGGTTATTAGAGAGGTCTTGTACCGAAAAATCAGTGCTGCAGAGCGCCATTTGGGGCGCATTCGCGAAAAACAGGTTGTCGGGCTTGCGGAGTTTCTCGAAGACCTGGACCGTCAGGAAAGCCTGCTCTTTAACCTTCAGATGGCCATACAGAACTGCATCGACATCGCCTCCCATATTGTGAATGAGGAAGGTCTGGGAATTGCCGGAAGCATCAATGAACTGTTTTACTTGCTCGAAGAGAGGCGCATCCTGGATCGCGATCTGACGGAAAGGATGGTCCGTGCGGTGGGATTTCGGAACCTTCTCGTTCATGAATACGGCAAAGTGGACCTGGATATCGTTTATCGAGTCGCTCAGCACGATACCCGGGACCTGGAATTATTCATCAAGACGATCATGGCGCAGTTCGGCTAGTCAGGGTCGCGGATGCCGGCGTAAAACAGGGATCATTGAAGAGGTCCTGGTGACGGGGCGGGATGTCTGTTTCCACGCTTACCTCCGTGCAATGTTCAAGAAATTGTTGATGAAAACTAAAGCAGCGGAACGATAGGCTTCTTCACTCTCTGTGAAGCCTGAAAGGACGTTCTCCCCCTCATCCACGTCGTAAGTCCAAGCAGAAACGATTTCCCGCGTGACCTCGGGGTGAAACTGGATGCCGTAGGCCGTTTTTCCCCAGCGAAAGGCCTGATAGGGACAGGTCCCGGTACGAGCGAGATGGACGGCCTCAGGAGGGAGATCAAACGAATCACCGTGCCATTGAAAGGAACTGAAGCGTTTCGGCATACCCGAAAAGATCGGATCGCGATCGCCCTGCTCGGTGAGTTCAATCTGGTGGCAGCCTTTTTCTCCGCGCTTTTGCAGGTGGACCTCGGCGCCGAGCACCTCGGCCAGGAGCTGGCCGCCCAGGCAGATGCCCAGATACGGGATACCCCTTTGCACCACTTCCCGGATCTGGTGTTTCAGTTCGCGTAAGAAGGGAAATCGGGCGGTGTCCTGAACGGACATGGTCCCTCCCAGCACAATGACCCCGCAGCCCTCCGTCAAGTCAAAGGAATGGTCCTCGGCATAGGTCCTGATCAGACGAAAGGGAAGACCCTTCTCCTGCAAAATTTCGACGATCAATCCGGGCGGAACTATGGGATCGTTCTGAACAACCATCAACATGGTCAACGCCCTGCCGGTGTCACAAAAGTCAAGAGTGAGCTCCTCTGGATCGAGACACTCCCGACGAGTGGCTTCGTCGGTCATCATAATATTTTACCCCTGCCAAATCACCGAGGGAATGGGTCACTAATACTACTTCCTATTATTCTAGAGATTAGTTCTGCTCAGACCCAACAAGGTGAATTCCTCATCCTTTACCCGATCCACCCTTAATCCCTTTTTCTAATCTTAGATACCCCCGGAAAATAATCGATGCAATCCCAAAATATCACCTTGTTTCATATTCAAAAGTATTGACTTGCTCCCCGCAATTGCCTAAATGGTTACACTGAAGAGCAGGAAGAGCCCCTGGAGACTGATGAATCACTCGGGGCTCGGCTTCACGGCAGCCTTGCCGAGAGAGCAGGAACCTTTCAGCACCGGAACAACGGAGAAAAGCCCATGAAATATTGGCGGACCCCTCTTGATTCCGCCGAAATCGAGGTTTCGCGAGGGATCGTCCACATTCTGGAGGAACGATGCAAGGGCTGTGGCTACTGTATCGCGTTTTGCCCCAGGGACGTCCTCGAACTCGCCAACCGTTACAACGCCAAGGGTTACCGTCCACCAGTGGTCAAGAAAGACGATGCCTGCGTCAACTGTCACTATTGTGAGATTATCTGCCCGGACCTGGCGATTTACTCGGTAGAGGCGCCGCCGGAACCGGAGAGCCCCCTCCGCGTTCAGTGACGGAAAGCCAGTGAGAAGGATCTTATGAACCCAGCCGTTTTGACCGGCAAGCATTTCATTACGGGCGACGTGGCCTGTGCGGAAGGGGCCCTGGCGGCGGGCTGTCTTTTTTTTGCCGGATACCCCATCACGCCCGCCACCGAAATCGCCGAGCACATGGCGGCGCGCCTTCCCGACGTCGGCGGGACTTTTGTCCAGATGGAGGACGAAATCGCCGCCATGGCGGCCATCCTCGGGGCAAGTTGCGCCGGGGTGAAGAGCATGACCGCCACGTCGGGACCCGGTTTCAGCCTGATCATGGAAAACCTTGGCCTCGGCATCTGCACCGAAACCCCTTGCGTCGTGGTCAACGTGCAGCGCGCGGGACCGTCCACCGGACTGCCCACCCTGGGTGCCCAGGGGGACATGATGCAGGCCCGCTGGGGCTCCCACGGACATTACGAAATCATTGCCCTGGCGCCGGCTTCACCCCAGGAACTGTTTTATGAAACCATCACCGCTTTCAACCTCAGCGAGGTCTACCGCATACCGGTCCTGGTCATGACCGACGAGGTTACCGGCCATCTGAGTGAGCGCGTGTCGATTCCCGAGGCGAGGAGCATTAAGACGCTGAACAGACCCCGACCGAAGGGGCGGAAGGACCGCTTCAAACCCTTTCTGCCCGGCCCCAACGGCGTCGCCCCCATGGCCATCGCCGGAGAAGGCTACGGCATCCATGTCACCGGTCTGACCCACGATGTCAGGGGCTATCCGGTGATGACCGCGGAAGCCCAGGCCGCCATGATGGCGCGACTGACCGACAAGATCCGAAAGAACCTCGACGACATTGTTCGCACCGAAAGCTATCGCCTTGACGACGCCGAGATCGTGATTGTCTCTTACGGCATCTCGGCGCGAAGCAGTTTGGCGGCCGTGGACGAAGCGCGGGACACTGGGCATTCGGGCGGGTTTGCTGCGGCTGATCACGGTGTGGCCGTTTCCGGAGGAGCAGGTGAGGCGTCTGGCCGAGAAGGTGCGAGCTTTCGTCACGGTCGAGATCAACCTTGGCCAAATCCACCTCGAGGTGCAGAGGAGCACCGCAGGCCGCGCGCCTGCCTTTTTGGTGGGTCATGCCGGAGGTGCGGTGATCCCCCCGGAGGAGATCGTGGCGATGCTGAAAAACATCCAATCGCTGGCAGCAAGTCCAAATGTCTGAATATTTACGCAAAACCCGGAAGCTCGAAAAGGCTTTCCCGTAGAGGTAATATGTCAAAGCAACATGCCCATGCGGAACACCCCCTGGACGACCTCCTGCGCACCGACCGCATCCCCCATATCTGGTGTACGGGTTGCGGCATCGGTACCGTGTTTTCATCCTGTCTTGTGGCCATGAAGGGTTGCGGGATCGACCTCAAGAAAACGGTGATGGTCTCGGGCATCGGCTGTTCCGGCCGGGCCGCCGGGTATGTCCGTCTGGATTCCTACCACACCACCCACGGGCGGGCCATCCCGTTCGCCACCGGCATGAAACTCGCCAATCCCGAGCTCAATGTGGTGGTCTTCAGCGGGGACGGCGACATCTTTGCCATCGGGGGCAATCATTTTATCCATGCGGCACGGCGCAATGTCGATCTGACCGTGATTTGCGTCAACAACTTCAACTACGGCATGACCGGCGGCCAGGCTGCGGCGACCACACCGAGCATGGCCAAAACGACCACCACTCCCATGGGCAATCCCGAGTCGCCCTTTAACCTGCCCGCTGCTCGCTTACGCCGCCGGTGCCACCTATGTGGCCCGATGGACCATACTGCATACGCGAGACCTCACCAAGTCCGTCGAGGAAGCCCTTTTGCGGCGGGGGTTCTCATTTATCGAAGTCCTGGCCCCCTGCCCTACCGGCTATGGGCGCCGCAACCGCGAAAAGCCGCTCGAGACCCTTCAGACCTATCGCGATCACACCATCATCAAGAATGGGGCTCATCCTTCAGAGGTCATACTCGATTTTGCGAAGGGCATCACCTTGGGGAAATTCATTGACCAGGAGCGGCCGACCTGTACGGACATGTATGACAAGACGTGCCGGCCGAGTTTCGATGCCAATGCTTAGCGGCTTCATGGCTGCTGCACCAGGAAAAGCAGAGGCCTCGCCATTCCTTCAACGAGAAGAATGAGAACATGAATTCCAACACAAGCGCACCGTTGCATAAGGAAATCATCCTCACCGGTTTTGGCGGACAGGGCATCGTCCTTGCCGGTCAGATTCTGGGGCGGGCGGCCAGTCTCATCGACCAGAAGGAGAGCACCCTCACCCAGTCTTACGGGCCCGAAGCCAGGGGCGGGGCCTGCAGCGCTCAGGTCATCATCTCCTCCTCCACCATTCATTATCCCTACGTCAGGAACCCGGACATTCTGGTGTGCATGTCCCTGGAGGCCTACAACAAGTTCCACGCCCTTCTTCGAGACGGCGGCACGCTGTTGGTCGACCAGGACCTGATTCCTGTCCGCCGACCCCCGGGGCGCCAACTTCTTTTCCATTCCGGCCACCCGCATGGCCGAAGAACTGGGCAACAAGATGATGGCCAATGTTGTCATGCTGGGCTTTTTCACGGCGGTGACGGGGGCCGTCTCCGCCGATGCCGTGCGCGATACGGTGGCTGACACCGTGCCCAAGCGGACCCGGGAAAAGAATGTTGCCGCCTTCAACAAAGGTTTCGATTACGGCCTTGCCGTTCTCAAGGGACGCAGGAAGAAGGCTGCCGGGCAAGGTGGAACAAGCTCATGAGGGACCCTAAAGATCGTCTCTATCGTGTCCTGGTCATTGGCGCCAACCCTGCCGGTATTGCCGCGACCAACAAACTGGGTGAAATGGGGATTCCCGTGACGCTGGTGGACCCCGACCCCGACCTCGACCAGAAACTGGCCTCGGAGGCCTGGCGCCTCCCGTCGGGCGTGACCTTGAACTACGCCATGAGACCGGGGTTGCTCAGGATCCTTCGAAATTCGCAAATCCGCTGCGTCATACCGGGTGAAATCAGTTCTCTGAAACATACTCCTCAGGGTTTCTGCGCGCATTTCAAGAATTTCGAAGCCTTCATCGACCCCGACCAGTGCGTTCTTTGCGGCCGCTGTGCCGAGGTTTGTCCGGTCACCATCGGTGATGGTTCGAAACCGATTCATTTCCACGGCCGTCAAAGCCTTCCCGGCCGGCCGGTCATCGACAAACGCCGGCAGCCTCTATGCCAGGCCAACTGTCCGTTGGGGGTGAACGTGCAGGGTTATGTCGCCCTGGCGCGGGTCGGCCGTTTCCGCGAGGCCCTGGAGCTGATTCGGCGGGACAATATTCTGCCGGGCATCTGCGGGAGAATATGCACGCACCCGTGTGAAGTGGCCTGCCGTCAGAGGAGAGCTGGATGAGCCGCTGGCCATAAGGGACATCAAGAGGTTTGTCGCCGATTACGAAAGGACCTGCCAGGGACCTTGCGACCCGAAGCCGGCGGCAACCCGCACGGAGCCCGTCGCGATTATCGGCTCCGGGCCTGCAGGTCTTGCCGCCGCCGCCGACCTGGCCCGCCTGGGCTATCCGGTCACCGTTTTTGAAAAAGAACAGCACCCCGGCGGATTGCTCCGTTACGGCATCGGCCCCTACCGCCTCCCCAGGGACATTCTCGATTACGAAATCGACCTCATTCGGAAGCTGGGAGTTGCCATAGCTACGGCCACACCCGTCGACCTCATCAACGGCCTGGATGAACTCAGGAGACAATACCGAGCAGTCATCCTCACTACCGGCGTCTGGGTGGACCGCAAGCTCGGGGTGGCGGGTGAGGACCAAGAAGGCGTCGAAGGGTGCCTTGAGTTTCTGGGTCGTTTATACCGGGAGGAAATCAGAGAATTGCGGGAAAAGGTTGCCGTCATCGGGGACGGGAACGCTGCTTTCGATGTGGCCCGCGCGCTCGTGCGCCTGGGCGCCGAGGTCACCATCATATCCTGGTTCCCTGAACATCTCATCCCTGCCAATGCCGAGGAAATCTGCGCCGCCAGGGAAGAAGGGATCAGCCTTCTCTGCTCGGCACAAGTGACTGCCTTCCTCGGCCACGGAGACAAGCTCTCCGGTCTTCGCTGCATGCCCACCAGACCCGGGGAACCTGATGCCAAAGGGATCCCTTGGCCGGTCATTATCACCGGTGAAGAACCCTTTGACCTCCCCTTCGATCGAGCCATTGTGGCCATCGGACAGGTCGGAGAGACCTCCGTTCCGTCGCAGGCCCTCCCCGTAAACACCATCGACAGCCGGTTACATCCGGGTTGACGGCAACTGTCGCACTAACGTCCCCGGCGTCTTTGCCGCGGGGGATGTCGCCCGCGGACCGTCTTCCGTGGTCCAGGCCATGGCCGCCGGAAGGGAAGTCGCCCGCGCCGTCCATTGTCACCTCAGCGGTGAAAAACCCTCTCCCTCCGCCACCAAGCGGCCGGCGGCCAGGGATTTTCCTGAAATACCCAAAGACGTGCCCAATATGCCGCGAACCTGCATGCCGGAAAGAGAACCGGCGTGCCGCAGTGAGCTTTGTCTCGAGGTTGCCCTCGGTTTCGACGAAGCTCAGGCCTGCTCGGAGGCGGCCCGGTGCCTGCAATGCGGGGTCTGTTCGGAATGCCTGCAGTGTCTTGAAGCCTGCGGCCTGCAAGGGACTATCAGGCATGACCAGGTGTCGGACAAAGGCATCGAGCACGCCGGCGCAGTCATCATCGCCGATCCGGATGCCGCGCCCCCGATCCGCGGGGAGGATGTGATTCGGGCCTACAGCAAGAAGACGGAAAAAGACGATGTCCATGCCATGATGCTCCGCGGCTTTGCCGCAGCCGCAGAAGCAATGCTCCTGCTCGGCGGCAGCTCGCAGCGGATGAAGGGACACGGCCTCTCCTTTTCGCCCCCCGACCCCCAGCTCGCAACGGATGTGCGCATCGGCGTGTTTGTCTGCCGCTGCAACGACTCCCTCGGCTGGTCGGAAAACTTGGACGGCTATCTCGCCGGCCTTGTCGATGAACCCGATATCGTCCATGCCGAAGCCATCGTCTCGGCCTGCATTCCGGAGGGCTCGACCGGGATCCTGAGAACGATCCGGGAACGCCGCCTGACTCGCGTGGTTTTGGCTTCCTGCGTCTGCTGTCCGCTTAATTTCGTTTGCAGCTCCTGCACCGATCCGCGCAGTCGGCTGAAAAGCGCGCTCTTCAATGCCACCGGCATCAGTCGCGCGATGGTTGAGACCTGCAACCTGCGCGGCGAGGTCCTGCGGTTTCTGCAGGAAGACCCGGCACTGGCCGCGGAGCGATTCAGGGGGCTCATTGAGAGGTCCGTCGGTCGAGCCAGACGCCTCAAGTCCATGTTGACGCCGGCCCGCCACTATAATTTCACAACGGCTGTGGTGGCCGATTCCGAGGCTTCCATCCGGAGCGCTCTGTCTCTGGCTCAAGCCGGCATGGAGGTTTTCCTTTTCGGTTCGAGCGAAAAGCCCTTGCGTGATTCCCCGACTCACCCCAACATTCATGGCTTTCTTGGCTCTGTGGTAACACGGTTGCGGGGCACGGTCGGAAATTTCCAGGTGACTACCGAGACCTCCGGGCGCGAACGGGAATTCCACGTTGGCGCCGTAATCCTCGGTGAATCCTCGCGCAAACGGATTCCTTACCTGCCCATGGATGAACTGGCACCGCGCCGGGTGGAGGCGTCGATGCAAAAGCGGGAAGTGACCGGGGTCCCGTTCTTCACCCCCGGCTCCACTTCCGTTCCCGGGCTCTTTCTGGCCAATCCTCCCGGAATCGGCGTATCGGAACGCGTCAAAGGCACTGCGGCGGCCATCCTCGCGGCTTCGGTGATGCCGCGGGGGCCCCGGCAAAACAAGGGCTATACGGTGGTGGTGGATGACCTTCTGTGCCGAGGCTGTGGTCGCTGCGTTGATATTTGCCCCTACCATGCCGTAAGTTTTGCGAAGGACGGCGTGGTCGGCTACCATGCCGTGGTCGACGAAGCTTTATGCAAAGGATGCGGCAACTGCATCGCCGTCTGCCCGTCAGGCGCCGCCGACTGTCGTTATCGAGACCGTTTCTACCTGGAACAGATGATCGATGAAGTTCTGCTGTAGTCATTGAAACGAGATTTCATGAAAGACCTAAAAATTATTCTGTTCATGTGCAATTGGGGTCCGCATGCCGCTTTTCAGACACTGCAGGACAACGGGTCCCGAATTCCTTTGGAAATCCGGATGATCCGCATCCCCTGCTCGGGCCGGATCAGCAAGTCGCTCCTCTTCCGAGCCTTCGAAATGGGCGCCGACGGTGTCGCCCTCGTCGGCTGCGCGCCCGGTTCCTGCCGCTACGGGAGCGGCACTCCGGCGGCGGTGAGCAACGTGGAGGACGCCCGCGGGATCCTGGAACTCCTCGGCCTGGGCAAGAGACGGCTGCAACTGGCGACGTTTCTGCCGGATGAATCCGAACCCCTGTTCGCTTTCTTGACCGATTTCAAAGGCACCATTGAGCAGTTGGGAAGGAGTCCCGTGACTCCGCCCGCTGCCAGGAAACCTGATCTGTCCCAACCCCTGGATGGCCCGACGGCCACGTCCGACCCCGCCGCCGATACGGCACGCACGATTCCCCGGGAAGTCACGGCGCGGCTCCTGGCCGCCCATGACGTCTATACCTGCCAGGATTGCGGCAAGTGCTCCTCCGCTTGCCCTCTGGGACTCATCGGGAAGCCGTTTTCACCAAGGTCCGTGGCCAATGCCATTATCTCGGGATCAGTCGATACCCCCTCCGTGGTCCGGGACACGTGGTCGTGTCTGACCTGCGGGACCTGTTATGACCGTTGTCCCTCCGCCGTGACCTTCCCGGAATTCATCCGAGATCTTAGGGAAATCCACAAAACCTCTGGCGTGGGCGGACATCAGGCCCATGACGGCTTTTTTCAGTCGCTGATGCGCACCATGACCTCCCCCGACCTGAACATCCGCCACTGGAGCTGGCTTCCCGACGATGTTCACCTTGACAATTCATCGAAGCAGCTGTTTTTCGGCGGTTGTGCCCCCTACTTCGACACCTTCTTCAGAAGCCATCTGGGAGTGCAAACCCGCGATATCCTGGTTGACAGCCTGCGGCTGCTGAATTTCTTCGACATTCATCCCAACCTCCTTGCAGACGAGCGCTGCTGCGGGCATGACCTGCTTTGGTCCGGGGACCGCGGCAGTTTTCTCAAGCTGGCGGCCCTGAATGTCCAGGCCATCGAAGAGTTGGGCATTGAAGAGGTGATCACGGCCTGTCCGGAGTGCTACCGGACGTTGAGCCGGGATTATGCGGCACAGGGCCTTAAAGTGGGATTCAAGGTAACCCACCTCTATGAATTATTGGAGAAAGAAATCGACAAGGGCGCCGTGACCTTTGAAAAGCTCGATCGACGCTTGACCTTTCAGGATTCCTGCCGGCTGAACCGCCCGGGAGAAGGTGCCGATCTGCCCAGAAAGCTCCTTCACCGGCTCCAGCCCGAGAGCTTTACCGAAATGCAGGACCATGGAATGGCGGCGATCTGCTGCGGCAATTGCGCATGGACGGGCTGCGACAGCTATAGCAAGGCCCTGCAGGTCAAGCGGTTGCAGCAGGCGAAAGCAACCGGCAGCGATCTCCTGGTTACGGCCTGTCCCAAGTGCCAGATCCACCTGCGTTGCGCCATGGAAGACCCCTTCTTGGGGGCGGAACTCCAAATGGAGATGCTCGACCTGGCCTCGGTCCTCGCCCAAACCATTCGGTGGGAATGATTTTAGTGGCTAGTGATCAGTCACTCTTACGAAGAGATGAAATGGAACGAACGGACAGCCAAGCCCCGAAAGCCCGCATCGGCGTCTACATCTGCCATTGCGGGTTGAATATCGCCCGGACCGTGGACTGCCTGAAGGTGTCCGAACTCGCTTCAGGCCTCGACGATGTCGTCGTGGCCCGCGATGTCCCCTATGCCTGTTCCGAACCGGGACAGCACAGCATCAAGGAAGACATCGCCGAGCACGATCTGGACCGGGTCGTGGTGGCCTCCTGCTCACCCCGACTGCACGAACCCACCTTCCGCCACATGCTTCAGGCCGCGGGACTCAACCCTTACCTCCTGGAAATGGCCAATATTCGCGAGCACTGCAGTTGGGTGCACATGAACGAACCCGAGGCCGCGACGGCAAAGGCCCTGGATCTCACCAGAATGGCCGTGGCGCGGGTGCGCCAACTCCAGCCTCTCGAACCGGAACGACTTCCCCTCACCAAGCGGTCACTGGTGATCGGCGGCGGTGTCGCCGGAATCCAGGCGGCGCTCGATCTTGCCGACAACGGTTACGATGTGGTGCTGGTGGAAAAGAAGCCATCCATCGGCGGCACCATGGCCCAGCTTGACAAGACCTTCCCCACCATGGACTGTTCCATCTGAATCCTCGGACCGAAAATGACGGATGTCGGTCGGCATCCCCGAATCAAGCTGCTCACCCTCAGTGAAGTTGTCGACGTAAAGGGCTTTGTCGGCAACTTCGAGGTCAAGATTCTCAAGAAGGCCCGCTACGTCGATGAAAAGGAATGCACGGCTTGCGGCGAGTGCGCCAAGGTCTGCCCGGTGGTTCGCCCGGACCAGTTCAACCTGGGTTTGTCGTCAAGGAAAGCCATTTATTCGCCCTTCCCCCAGGCGGTCCCGGCGGCGTATATGCTCAACCCCAACGAATGCCTGGGCCACAATCCCGCCGTGTGTGCCAAATGTATTGAAGCCTGCGAGAAGCACTGCATCAACTTCCACATGTCCGATGAAGAAATTGTCGAGAAGGTTGGCACCATCGTTGTCGCTACGGGTCTGGAACCCTATGATCCGACCGAAATGGACGAATACGGTTACACCCGTTTCGAAAATGTTCTGACCAGTTTGGAATTCGAGCGCCTCGTCAACGCGGGCGGGCCGTCCAAGGGCGAAGTCATCCGCCCGACCGACCGCAGGCGGCCCCGGTCCATCGGATTTATCCAATGTGTCGGTTCGCGTTCGGCCAGAAAAGGGGCCTCGTATTGCTCCAACGTCTGCTGCATGAACACGGTGAAGAGCACTCTGGTGCTCAAGGAACACCACCCCGACCTGGATGTGAAGGTCTTTTACATGGATATCCGGGCCTTCGGCAAAGGTTTTGAAGACCTCTTCAAGCGAAGCCGCCGCCTGGGTGTACACTACATTCGGGGATTGCCCGGCACGGTGGAGGAGACGGCGGACCGGAGCCTCAGGGTCGCCGTCGAAAACACGGCTACCGGAACCATCGAGTTCTACGACCTGGACATGCTCGTGCTTGCCATCGGCATCAAACCGGCCAAGGGCACTCGCAAACTTCAGGAGATGCTGGGACTTCAGCTCACCTCGGATGGCTTCTTCCTCGAAGCCCATCCCAAGTTGCTGCCCGTCGACGCCGCCACTCGGGGGGTTTTCTATGCCGGCTGCGCCGAAGGTCCAAAAGACATCAAAGAGAGTGTCACCCAGGCTTCGGCGTCCGTAGCCCGGGCCATCCGCCTGATGCACCGGGGAGAAATCCTCACCGAACCGATCACTTCGGAGGTCATCGCCGAGCACTGCAAGGCTTGCGGGCGGTGTGCCGAAGTCTGTCCCTATAACGCCATCGCCGTCGACGTCAAGAAGAAGCTTCCCGCCGTGGTCAATACCGCGGCATGCGCCGGATGCGGTACGTGCGCCGCGGAATGCGCCTTTGGCGCCATCACCATGAACCACTTCAGCGACGCTCAGATCTTCGAACAAATCGACGCCATGCTTGCCGATCGGCCCGGGGAAAAAATCCTCACCTTTGCGTGCAACTGGTGTTCCTATGCCGGAGCGGACTACGCCGGGGTGTCCCGCCTCCAATACCCTCCCAACGTGCGCCTCATCCGCACCATGTGTTCGGGACGCGTCTCCGAAGATTTCATCTGGCGGGGTTTTGCCCGGGGCGTTCCGGTAATCCTGGTGAGCGGCTGCCATATCGGGGACTGCCATTATATCGATGCGAACCACTGGACCGAGAAGCGCGTCAAAAAAGTCCGGAAGAAGATGGCCAAGCGCGGCATTCGCCCCGAACGGCTCCAGTTGGAGTGGATCAGCGCGGCGGAAGGCATCCGCTTTGCTGCGGTCATGCACCGCATGGAGGATCTGCGAAGAGGGGTCTCGGCCGAAGAGATCGCCGACACCTTGGAGAAGCTTGCCGGGTGAGATCCTTCACCGAATAAACCTTACGCCGCAGGCGGCGCTTGCTTTGAGTTCGTCCTGATCTTCGCATTCGTGGTGGTCAGTAAGAATATCGGCAGCGCTTGCACTGGAAGTCAACTAGCCACTGGCCACTAATCGGTCCGGCCCGGCAACCAGAGGTAGTAGAAGCCGCTGCGAAAAGGCGGGAACGAATCGGCCAGCCCCAGATCGAGGAGATGAATCTCGGGCATTCCGGGCCTGCTGGTGTTGGTGTTGTAAAGATTGTCGTCCGGATATTCGGTGCGCCGGTAGACGATGACCTTGGCCTTTTCGGGCAGTCCGGCAATTTGGATGGTCTTCCCGATGGCGTCATCGAGGTATCCGATGCCGTCCACGAGTCCGAGTCGCAGCGCCTCGTCCGCGGTATAGATGCGGGCCGACGAGATGTCGGCCTTGGCATCGTCTTTGAGTCTTCGGTGATGGGTCACAAGGGTGAGAAATCTCCCGGCCAGATCATCGATGACGTTCTGCATAATCTGGCGTTCCTCTTCCGTCGCCCTCCGAAAGGGAGACCCCATGTCCTTGTTTCTACCCGATTTGTCGATATCCATTTCGACCCCGATTTTCCCGAGAAGCCCGGACACGTTGGGCCTCAGGAACACCACACCGACGGAACCGGTAATAGTGGTGGGGTGAGCGAAAATGTAATCCGCCGGCAGGGCAATGTAGTATCCGCCCGAAGCGGCAACATCCATCATCACCACCACCAGGCCAACTTTGGTGCGCTCCTTGAATCGTGTCATTTCGTGATACAGGAGATCGCTGGCGGTAGCCGAACCGCCGGGCGAATCGATTTTCAGGATGACAGCCTTGATGTCCTCGTCCTTTTCCGCCTTCTTCAGTTGCGACACAATCTCCTGGACCATGCTGGGCCTGCGCCGAAGAAGCGTGTCCTTGGGATTATCGGAAATGAACCCGGTGATCGGAACGATGAGGATCTTCTCTTTGCCGGCGCCTTGAAGAGTGAATTCCTTGAGGGGTTCGGTCGCATCGGGAAAGAGCGTGATCTTGGGTTTGATACAGCCGCTGCAAACCAGAAGACCCGCAACAAGAGAAGCGATACAAAAGAATCGGAGAATCAAGTTTTCCCTGGCCATATGTTCCTCGCGTCGATCGAAAATTTGCTGCAAAACCATTTAACTCATTGAAACGGATAAAACTGCCGACATTGTAGCATCAAACCGAGGAATACGTCAGGCTCAGAAATACCCTCTGCTAAAAACCGGAATGTCACCAACTTATTCTTACTGGATATAGATATGGTCGCGAGTCATCGGCAGATCGTTATTCAATCCTTTCGAAAAAAGCATTTGGAATAGGCGCAGCTCTCCATATTTGAATCCCGCCGAAGCACAGCGCAAATATAAGCGCCACATGCGGACCGAGACATCATCGAACATCTCACGCACTTTCTCAACATTGCGTTCGAAGTTGTCTGCCCACAGATCCAGAGTGCGGGCGTAATGCAGGCGCAGATTTTCGACATCGAGAAGAGAGAACCCGGCAATACCCATTTCCCGCGCGATCTCATCCGGAGTGGGCAGGTAGTTGCCCGGGAAAATGTATTTCCAGATCCAAGGATCGCTCGCTGAGGGCACATCCTTTCCGATGGTATGCAGCAGACCCAGTCCGCCCCGGTTAAGGAGTTGATCCACCTTCTGCATGAATACCGGGATGAATTCCTGCCCGACGTGTTCAAACATGCCAATGGAGACAACTTTATCGTATTTTCCGGTAAGGTTTCGGTAGTCTCGCAAACCACCTCGATCTTGTCCTCCAGGCCCAAGTCCTTTATCTTGCTTCTGGCATGTTCATACTGCAACGGGGAAATGGTGTTTCCCAGTGCGGTCACGCCATAGTTTTGGACCGCATGGATGAGCATCCCTCCCCAACCGCAGCCGATGTCCAGCAGCCTCTCACCCGGTTTGAGCAGGAGCTTGCGCGCGATATGCTCATACTTCTGATGCTGTGCCTGTTCCAATGAATCCCGGGGGCTCCGGAAATAGGCGCAGGAGTAAGTCATCGTTGGGTCGAGGTAGAGGGAATAGAAATCAACGCCTCGGTCATAATGGTGCGATATATTTTGGCATGCATAGTTGCAGGTATTTCGATGGGTTATCCGATAAACCCAAAAGAGGGACCTCTGCCAGGGTGACGGAGGGGGTTGATCAAATCCAATGCAGATACCAAGACGCAGCAGTTCCTGTAAGTCACCTTCCAATTCGAGGTCACCACGCATGTAGGCTTCCCCGAATCCCAAAAAACCATTGGCTATGATGTGCTTTGCGGTCCTCGGTGACTTGAATCGCAGAGTCACAGCGCCAGAGTGGGAAGGATCTCCGTAGCATACCCGGTCGCCATCCCAGAACTCAAAGGCGAAATTGGCCTCAGGTTCCGCATGATGAATCAAGGAGGCAATCTTTTTGAACGCCCCTTTCATGTACCTACCCCCTTCCCGACCAAACCCGGCCAAGGGCATTGCACCATTGGCGTTTTCTTTATCTCAGCCGGCCCGGCATTTCCAGGAGATGCGCTCTAAAGCCTTCAGCTTTTCGAATTGTGTCTCATACACTTCTAATTATAACGCAGGATGCCCGGTTCATAAAGCACACGAAACAATTGCGCTGACCCCAAGCAGGACCATTTTATCGGGCGAGGTCGATTACCGCGGGCTCAAATCGGGCAAACATGGCCCATATTCAATCAGGTTGCCATGCCGTTCAAACTTTTCGCTTGATCATGGCGATGTGGCCGATGCCGCGACACTCGATGCAGCGCTAGAGATAATCGCGATGGGCCGATCAGACTTCTCGAGCATCTTCGAGCCTTTGGTTGATTAACTTTCCATGCAGTCTTAATTTGGTGTAACCGAGCGCTGCTCAGTCACTCACATTTGGCGATCCCATTCTGAATGGGGGAACAGCATGACAACAGCACGAACAATCGAAACTATTTTCACCAGCAGACCGACCATTGAGGGGGCCGGCGTACACCTGAAGCGGGCCTTTGGTTACCACCAGGTCCCCCGGTTCGACCCGTTCCTGATGCTCGACGATTTCCACTCTCCGAACCCGGACGACTACCTGGCCGGCTTCCCCTGGCATCCGCACCGGGGGATCGAAACCATCACCTACATCCTGAAAGGGCGGGTCGAGCATGGCGACAGCATGGGTAACAGAGGGGTGATCGGCGTCGGCGACGTGCAGTGGATGACCGCAGGGAGCGGCATCATCCACCAGGAGATGCCCCGAAAAAGCCCGACCGGCATGATGTGGGGCTTTCAACTCTGGGCCAACCTGCCGGCAACGCAGAAGATGATGCCTCCCCGCTACCGTGACGTCCAGGCCGCCGACATCCCGGAGGTGAGCCTCGAAAACGGTGTGACCGCAAAAATCATCAGCGGTGAGGCCGAGGGCATCCAGGGACCGGTCAAGGAGATTGTCATCGACCCGGTCTTCATGGATATCACCGTGCCGGGGAGAACGACCTTCAGCGCGCCGGTCAAGGATGGCTACACGGTTTTGACCTACCTGCTGGCCGGAACAGCTTGGTTCGACAGCGGGCGGGAGCAGTTGATCGGCCCGGAGAACATTATTCTCTACAACCACGGCGGCGAGCAGGTGACGATCTCTACCCATAACCAACCGGTCCGCTTCCTCTTCCTTTCCGGCCGGCCACTGGGCGAACCGGTAGCCTGGCAGGGGCCGATCGTTATGAACACGCAGGAACAACTTCGAATTGCCTTTGAAGAGTATAGGAACGGGACTTTTATCAAGCACAAGGTAGGCTAGAAATGCTCGCAGAATATCAATACGCATAGTGGGGAAGATTTGCGGATATATTCCACGCCCGGTATTTCCGGTTGGGTATGGAATGCAACTTTGAGAATTGCCATCTTGAAGGAATTTGGCCTTGTTGAATAGAGGCTCTTCAAACCGCCGACTCTGCGCTCCGGGTTCGATCGGGAAAAGGAAAGGCATGCGACCCGCCGGGAATTTTTCTACGATCTTGTTTTTGTGGGTGCGGTAACGTCAGCCTGTTTGGGAAATGCACGACCGAATGCTCAGTCAACTCCTGATTGACACCATTCAGGTCCAATTGTATGCTTCATACCACTGGGTCGTGCCTGCGATTCAAGATATGGCTGATTGAACCGTCTCGAGAGCGCAGTTCGGTCCTGCCTCCGTTTCCTTTCCTGGTGAAAGCGAAAAAATGATGACACGCACACGAAAATTGACCACGTGACGATCTTTCGCAGAAAAGCAGATTCCCATCCTGCATCCGAAATGATGTTCAAGAGGGCAGAGAGTTGCGAAGGAACCATATGGCGGGCGTCTTTGAATGTACCCGTATTAATGGTTTGGGTTTACCAAACCGATTCGTCAGGTCCGCCACGTGGGAAGGGATGGCTGACACTGACGGCAGTTGCACCAATAAGCTCAGCGATCTCATGGTTCGTCTTGCTGAGGGGGGAGTGGGCCTCATCATTTCCGTTCACACTTGCGTCAGTCCGGGAGGGCAGGCCGGACCGTGGCATTTGGCAATCCATGACGACAGGTTCATTCCCGCTCTTTTCGAAATGACGACAGCTGTTCATAATGCGGGAGGGAAGGTCGTCATGCAGATCGCTCATGCCGGATGTCAGTCCAATGTGGAACTGACCGGGCAGCAGGCCATGGGGCCCTCGCTCTTTATGTGGCAAAAACGCCCTCTTTACAGGGAAATGAGTATCGAAGACATCTCTTTTGACCATCGAAAGCAGACGGGGAGGTTTCCCTTGCGCTTGCCACCTGCCTCTTTTCCCGATTGGCTGACACAATGGTTCCAGGCCCAAGACATCGTCCTCCGGGGTGCAGCCGACCTCCGAGGTTTTTCAACGCCGCAGGATGGAACAGGGCAAAGGTTTCCCCGTGCCCTTTCGTTCCTTATCCCCATGAATCCTTTGGTTATGACCGCAATACAACAAGGCCCCAACCAGGCTTATGCCGATGAGTATTCCAGGGTCAACCATCGCCTTAATGACCTCAGTGAGGCACTTGCAGCGGAGATCAGAGGCCACGGGCATCGCTCGCAGCCGTTGGCGGCTTCGGATCGCACCGACACCGCCGGCGTCAAGGGCGATTTCCCGCACAAGACGGCGGCCACCCGCGCAGGTTTGGGGTGGATCGGGCGCCATTGCCAACTGATTACGCGCGATCATGGCTCCTGGGTTCGGTTGGGAACGGTCTTCACCGACATGGAACTCTCCTGCGGCCCTCCATCGGAGCGCAGTTTTTGCGGGCGCTGCACCCGCTGCGTTGATGCGTGTCCTGCCGGGGCGCTGAAAGGCCGCGCATGGTTTCCGGGAATAGTGCGTGAAGAGATCCTGGATGTCTTGATATGCGACAACTGGAAGAAAGAACACTACCGGGAGTACCACAACGGACACGTCTGCGGTATCTGCTCGGCGGTGTGCCCCTATTCCCTGAAGGCGCAGAAGAAGCATCGCATCCTGCCGGGATAGGCGCGTTAATGCAGGGGAAATCGTCCGTGGCTCGGAGAGCGGGAGTAAGAATCGCAACCGGTAGAAGATTCTCTAGATTTTCTTTCGTTTTTGAGAGACACGCACCGATGAATTCACTTGGCAATCCTTTAAATCAGAACCAATCCATGCCCGCAACAGCGCCCGTGCAAAACGGCAGGCTACTCCGCCCCGGATCCCCTCCTCAGTTCACGAAGGTCTTCCAACCCGGCATGAAGTCAACTTCCATGGGGACTTTCGGGAAAAGACTGCCCTCCACCTTCGATAGTTTCCCCACGACTACCCCCCTTTTATTAGAAAATTCTAATCCCCTTTTAACCTTGCCCTAATGCTTCCCGTTTATCTTGAATTTCGTTGGCATAAGCAATGCATATCCAGTCTGTAACCCCGTGGATAAAGGGCGGGGGAGAGGAGAAGAGAAGAGATGGAACAGGAGGATGTCATGATGGGATATTTGTGCGGCGAATCCATACCCCTTGAAATTGCTTTGTGTGACGATGTGGAGGATGAGATCAGCAGCCTTTTCAGTGGGCGGGGATTGCAGCAACACAATTACGAGAGGACCCTGCTGTGCGTCCCTCACCGAACCTCGGGATGGAGCCGGAGGCTGAGGCGGAAAAGGACGAACCTGAGATGTGCGACGATGAAAGCTCGGTCCAAGCCTTCGAGCCGGCCACTGTTGGCTTCGAGAGCGGCTCCCTTGGACACTACCTGAAAGAGGTCGCAAAATATCCACTGCTCACCCGGGAGCGGGAGATCGAATTGGCCATATCAATTCGAAAAGGTCAGGAACGTCTTGTGCGGCTGGTGGAAACGCATTCGCTCCAAGAAATGCCGTTACGGGAGCTGAAGGCGAAGGTCCATCGCCTGCTGGGCCGGGAGAAGGCCTTCCCCGGCGCCAGGGATAAGGTCCTCAAGCTGATCTTGAGCTCTTTCGAACGATTGATAGACAGTCATCCCCAAGATCGCCTGTACCCGGAACTGCACCGACAGGCCACAACGATCGTGGCCGCAATCGACAGCGCCAAGCAGGAGATGGTGAAAAGCAATCTCCGTCTCGTAATGAGCATAGCCAAGCGATACCGCGGCCGCGGCATGAGTTTCGAGGATCTCATTCAAGAAGGCAACATGGGTTTGCTCAAGGCAGTAGGACGCTTCGATCACACCAAGGGAGTCCGCTTCAGTACATACGCTACGTGGTGGGTAAGGCAGAACATCATCAGGGGAATCTACGATAAGACCGACACCATCCGCTTGCCGGTGCACTTCATTGAACTGAAGAACCTCTTCTTCAAAACCTTTCACGAAATGCGCAAGGAACTCGGGCGGGAACCATCCCTCCAGGAGGTCGCCGGCAAGGCAAACCACCACCCCAATAAGGTCGAACAGGTGCTGAAGCTTGCCATGCAGCCGATATCCCTCGAAACTCCGATTGGGGAAGACGGTCAGAGGCTGTGCGACTTCATCAGGGATGAGAGCGCCGTTTCGCCCCTGGAACACTGCTCCTGCCGAGAAGTCTCCGGGCTGACCCATCAACTGCTGTCGGCACTGCAACCGAGGGAAGAAAGGATTTTACGGCTCCGCTTCGGACTGGACGGGCAGTCTGAAAAAACTCTGGAAGCGATTGGAAAAACCCTCCACGTCTCCAAGGAGCGGATCCGGCAGATTGAGAAAAAAGCCCTCGGAAAGCTCCGCCATCTGAACGGGCAGGCCGGCATCAGAAGCCTGGTGGGCTCGTGCTGAAGCGCGGTTGCTTTCCTTCGGCCCCCTGAGGTCCCTTGCCGGCATGCGCCATTCGATTCAAGGCTCTTCGCCCTCGTAGCCGTGAGCCCTGAAGATGTCGAGGATCGTGCCCGTGGCGTATTGTTCTTCTTTGTAGAGGAAGGCTTTATTGAACGCCCTTGTTACCTCAGAAATCCGCTCATAAGCGCCCTTGATGCCATCGAGATACTGATGCATGCTTTCCAGGATCCGTTTCATCTCGTCGCCAATCGCTCGAGGGTCATCCCCTTGAGCAAGGCTCTCGATGAGGGCTTCGAGTGACTTCATCTCTTCTGCCAGAACATCTTTTGAGCCGTCGAGTTGCATGAGGTGGGTATTGAGGTAATGGCACATGCCGCCGGCCGCATTGCGCAGCACTCTGTTCCGCTGGTCTTCCAGCGCCTTGGTGAGGTTGTGGGCGATGCCCTCGTAGTAAAGCAGGTCACCGGATTCATCGGTTTTCGCCCGCGCGGTCACCGCGACCTCGATAACATCCCCTGCCTTGTCTTTAAACTTGACCTGCATCCCCTGGACCAGGCCTTTCTCGCTGAGCTCCGTGAGAAGGGCCGTCCTTTCCCCCAGGTCAACATAGAAGTTTTTCAAATTGCTGGCCAGGGCTTCTTCCTTGTTTTCAAAACCCAGCAGCTTCAGGCCGGCCTCGTTGATATCGATGAAGATCCCCTGCGGGGTGACCGCATAGGCCATTTCGTTGGTTGACTCGAAGAAATCCCGATATTTGGCCTCGCTCTGTTTAAGAGCATCAATCGTCTTCTTCTCCTCGGTGATGTCCCTGATGACATGGTCGATCCGGCGTATCGCCCCTTTGCTCGAATAGACGATGTGACCCTCATCAAGAACCCATTTGACCTTCTTGTTGCTGCTGACGATACGGTACTCCGTTTCGGCAAACTCAGCTTCAAGAAGTCCCCTGTAGAACTCCTCCACTTTCGCCTTGTCATCGGGATGGACGAAATCCATGATATGCTTCCGCCCGCCGGTGAAATCCCTCAGCGGGGAGCCGTAGAGCGCTTCCACGGCAGGGTTAATCGAAAGGATGGTATAGTCGTCAGGGGAGAAGGAGACCACGAGTTCATTCATGGAGTGGAGTATGGATTGGAGCCGCCCCTTGATCTTCTCCAGTTCGATACGCGTCTTGCGGCGTTCGCTGATGTCGGTAAGGGCGGCAAGTATGGATGGGGCACCACCGCACTCGACGACACTCACCTTCATCTCGATGATCGCTTCTCCATCCTCTCCCGGCATGGTGAATTCGATCCGGTCGGAGAGGCTTGATGAGAAAAGCCTTTCCGTGCAGTATCGGGTTACTTCCTCCCGATCCGCAGGGGATATGAAGGCGGAGAAATCCGCTCCCATGACCTGCTCCGGAGACCGTTGCGTCAATCTCATAGAACGCATTATTCGCGAAGACAATATTCCCTTCCCGGATGATGACGACGCCGTCATTGATGTGTTTCACAATGCCCTGGTAATCGATGTCGCCCTCACATATGACGATTTTTCCCGCATTTTCATAAGTGTTATTATTGCTCATGGACGTCCTCTATAACCCTCGTGACCCGATGGGTCACAACAAAGCATGACAATCCCCCCGGCCCCCTTTGGCAAAAGCGGGGGATTTCATATAAATCATTGGCAGTAGGGCCAAATAAACCTCTCTTCACAAACAAAGGCCTCCATAGGGTAACATGGTGAAGCTCTTCCGTGAAGGAGAAAGCAACCTTTACCTCGGTTTTGGTTGGTGATTTCAAACCGCGACTGACGTAGAATGATGCGAAAGTAACTCTTGACAGGCCGTTTCGAGGGTACTGAACGGAGCAACCGGAACGGGAGACTTGGGCGGAATCATGATAGAGAGCAACGGCGGTTTTGAGATCAGTGATGACTGGGAAAGAGTAGAGGGCTCCTCGTGGCCCCTCGGGGCCACATGGGTCGCATCGCAGCAGGGGTACAACTTCGCCCTCTTTTCGCGGCATGCCGAAAGTGTCACCCTCCTCCTCTATAAGGAAGACGATCCGGTCAACCCGGTCCAACAGTATGTCTTTGACCCCATCCTCAATAAGACCGGCCTGATATGGCACTGTCTGGTATCCGAGGAGAAGACTCGGGGGAGCGACTCTCTACGCTTATCGCGTCGATGGGCCCCACGCTCCCTCCAGGGGACACCGCTTCGACCGCCGGAAAGTCCTTCTCGACCCCTTCGCTGCTTCCGTTTTTTTCCCTCCCGGCTTCGACCGTGACGCCGCCAAGAAGCCGGGGCCTACGGATGGGGTGGCGCCTTTGGGGATGCTCCTGAAGGACCGACAGCCTTTCGCCGGGAAGGAAAACCTTCGCCCGCGCCATGCCCACGATCTGATCGTCTATGAACTTCACGTAAAGGGATTCACCGCCCGGCCCAATTCGGGAGTCAGCCCGGAAAAGCGCGGGACCTTTGCCGGCCTGGCAACCAAGATTCCCTATCTCAAAGACCTCGGCATCACGGCCGTGGAATTGCTGCCCGTCTATCAGTTCGATCCCCAGGAGGGCAACTACTGGGGCTACATGACCCTCAACTTCTTTTCACCCCACCGGGGCTATGCCTGCTCCGACCCGGCCCGGGAATTCCGCGAGATGGTGAACGCCTTTCACACCGCCGGGATCGAAGTGTGGCTCGACGTAGTCTACAACCACACCAGCGAAGCCGGAACAGACGGTCCGAACTACTCCTATCGCGGGATCGACAACCGGAGCTATTATCTGCTGAACCGGGAAACCGGCGAATACCTCAATGACACGGGCTGCGGAAACACCCTGAACTGCGCTCACCCCGTCGTTCGGACACTCATCCTCTCCAGCCTGAAATACTGGGCAACCGCCATGCATGTGGACGGCTTCCGGTTCGATCTGGCATCCATTTTCACGCGCACTCTCGCAGGTTCGGTCAATACTCAGGACCCGGCATTGATATCCGAGATCAGCGTCATGGGGTTTGGGCACGGCCTGAGACTCGTGGCTGAAGCTTGGGACATCGGCAGCTACCTTCTTGGACGGAGTTTTCCCGGACTGCAGTGGCGGCAGTGGAACGGGCTCTTTCGCGACGATGTCCGATCTTTCGTCAAAGGCGACGCGGGCAAGGTCGGGGCCCTCATGCAGCGCCTCTACGGCAGCGACGACCTCTTCCCGGAAGGGCCGCGGGCGGTCTACCGCCCCTACCAAAGCATCAATTTCATTACCGCCCACGACGGTTTCTGCCTGTACGATCTCGTCGCCTACAACCGCAGGCACAATGAAGCCAACGGGCACAACAACACCGACGGGACCGACGACAACCGCAGTTGGAACTGCGGTTGGGAAGGCGATACCGGGGTGCCTCCGGGAGTTGTGGCCCTGCGCCGCCAGCAAATCAGAAATTTCTGCTGCCTGCTCATGTTAGCCAATGGTACGCCCATGTTTTGCGCCGGGGATGAATTTATGAATACCCAGCAGGGAAACAACAACCCTTATAACCAGGACAATGAAATCACCTGGCTGGATTGGGACCTGCTTGGGCAAAACCGGGACATGTTTCGGTTTTTTAAACTCATGATCGCCTTTCGCAAAGCCCATCCGTCGATCGGCAGGAGCCGCTACTGGCGGCAGGATGTAACGTGGTACGGGGCCATGAGCGGGGTGGATTTCTCACAAGAATCGCGCGCTCTTGCCTATTTTCTTCGCGGCTCGGCCCTCAACGACAGCGACCTCTATGTGATGATAAACGGGCATTGGGAAGACCTGCCCTTCACCGTCCAGGAAGGCCGGAAGGAGGATTGGCTGCGGGTGGTCGACACGAGCCGGCCAAGCCCCGAAGACATCGTCGAGCAGGGAACCGGCATCCCCCTGGCCAGTCTTCGGTACCTCGTCAAGGCACGGTCCGTCGTCGTTCTGGAAAAGCCGGCAAAGTAGCACGACTCGAGGGTCCTCGCGTTGAATCATCCTGCAAATCGTGGTCCATCTTATCCTCACGACAAAAGCGCAAAGACAAGCAAGACCCTCGCCTCTCGGCGGCTGCGTTTTTCGAGCTTCTTCTGACCACTGATCACCGGCGACTGACCACTGCCTTTCGGGAACTCAGTGCAGGATCTGGCTCAGGAAGAGCTTCGACCGTTCGTGCTTCGGGTTGGAGAAGAACTCATCGGGGGTATTTTGTTCGAGGATCTGCCCGAAATCCATGAAGAGCACGCGGTGAGCGACACTCCTGGCAAAACCCATTTCATGAGAAACGACGAGCATCGTCATCCCCTCCCGCGCCAACTGGATCATTACGTCGAGCACCTCCTTTACCATTTCCGGGTCAAGGGCGCTGGTGGGTTCGTCAAAAAGCATCACCTTCGGCTTCATACACAGACTGCGGGCGATGGCAACGCGCTGCTGCTGGCCTCCGGAGATCTGGCCGGGAAATTTTTTGGCCAACTCGGCAATGTGAACTTTTTTCAGAAAGGCCATCGCAAGCTCTTCGGCTTCGGCACGAGGCGTCTTGCGCACCCAGATCGGCCCGAGGGTCAAATTCTCCAGGACCGTCAAGTGAGGGAAGAGATTGAAGTGCTGGAACACCATGCCCACTTCCACTCTGATCTTCTCGATGTTTTTCAGGTTATTGGTCAGTTCGGTATGGTCGACGATAATTTGGCCGCGCTGATGCTCTTCGAGGCGATTGATGCAGCGGATCAAGGTCGATTTGCCCGATCCGGACGGGCCACAGATGACAATCCGCTCCCCTCTCTGGACCGTAAGATTGATGTCTTTGAGGACGTGGAAGTCGCCAAACCACTTGTGCAGGCCGCTGATCTGGATGATCGGGTCGGCGCCGGGATCACTCGTTGTGGTGCTGATCGTCTCGTCAATCATAGGGATACTCGTTCGGGAATCCTTGTCTCGCAAAAAAGTCTTTCGATCTTCGCCTGCACCACCCTAAGACCCAAGCTGACGTTCCAGGTCGCGGCTGAAGTTGGACATGGAAAAACAACCTCCGAAATAGAGGAGGCCGATAAAAATGAAAGCCTCGGTGCTGAACCCCATCCATTCCGGATTGGCAAGGGTGACCTGGGTGGTCTTCATGAGGTCGAAGAGCCCGATGATCACGACCAGGGACGTATCCTTGAACGCTGAAATCAGAATGCCCACCGAAGGGGGGATGACGATTTTCAAGGCCTGCGGCAAGATGATGAGGCGCATCTTCAAATAATAGTCCAGACCGAGCGATTCGGCAGCTTCGTACTGCCCCCGGGCAATTCCCTGCAAACCGCCGCGGACAACCTCAGCGATGTACGCAGCCGTAAAGATGATGATCGCCGCCTGCGCGCGCAGAATCTTGTTTACGGTAATTCCCTCAGGCAGGAACAGGGGAAACATGACCGACGACATGAAGAGCATGCTGATCAGCGGGACGCCGCGGATCAGTTCGATGTAGACGACGCTCAGACTCTTGATGGCCGGCATTCGGGAACGGCGGCCAAGGGCCAGGAGCACACCCAGGGGATAGGCGGCGGTGAGTCCGAAAAGCGACAGGAGCAGGGTCAGACAAATACCGCTCCACTGGGTTGGTTCGACGTCGGACAGACCGAAGATGCCGCCGCGCATGAGCACGCCCATGACCACTACCCCGACGCCCCAGATGTAAAGCAGCTTTCGGTTCCAATGGCTCCGGTTGCGGCTGTAATAAAAGAGACCAAAAAGAATGCCGATGCTGACAACCGGCCGCCATTGCTGGTCCCAGGGATAGAAGCCGAAGAGAATGAAGCGCAGGTTCTTGGTTACGACGGCCCAGCAGGCGCCGTCGATCGCCTTACACTGCTGGCCGTCCGCATTCCAAAGGCAATCGAAGAAGGCCCACCGGAGAAAGGGAGGAACGGTCAGATAAAGCGAAAATAGCAACAAGAAGCGTAAGGGCCGAATTGAAGGGACTGTTGAACAGATTGGCCCTCATCCATCCGATCACGCCAACGGCGGTCAGTGGCGGTTTGACCTCTTCCGTGTTCACCTTTTGGACCATCGCTTCCACGGCGTTATCTTTCCACCAGGGCCTTTCTCTTGTTGTACCAGTTCATGTAAGCTGAGGTCACCAGGCTAAAGAAGAGGTACACCACCATAATGATGGAGACGCCCTCGATGGCTTGACCGGTCTGATTGATCGTCGTGTTCGCCACGGATACGAGGTCGGGATAACCAATGGCGACAGCAAGGGAGCTGTTCTTGGTCAGATTGAGCATCTGGCTGGTCAGCGGCGGGATGATCACCCTCAGGGCCTGGGGAAGAATGATGAGGGTCAGCACATGACCCGGCTTGAGCCCGATGCTCATTGCCGCTTCCGTCTGCCCGCGCGAAATCGCCTGGATCCCGGCCCGCACGACCTCGGCCACGAAGGCAGCGGTGTACAACACCAGGCCCAGCAGCAGCGCAGCAAACTCGGGAGACACCGAGATCCCGCCCTCGAAGTTGAAACCCTTGAGGCTGGGAACGTTCAACTCCGTCGGAGTGCCCGACATGAGCCAAACAATGAGGGGAAATCCCACCACCATTCCGGCCGCCGCCGACCAGACCGGAAAGGTTTGGCCGGTCTCATCCTGACGTCTTCGCGACCAGCGCCGCAGGAAATAAATGATGAAGCAGGCCGCAGCCAGGGCGATTCCCATCCGCATATAGGCGGGGTGGGGAACCGGGATCGGAAAATAGAATCCCCGGTTGTTCAGGAAGAAGCCCGCGAACGGGTTGAGGGACTGACGCGGGGTGGGCAGGTTGTCATGAAAAATGGAGTACCAGAAATAGAGTTGGAGAAGCACGGGGATGTTCTGCAAAACTTCGATATAGGCGGCGGCGATGCGCGAGACGAGCCAGTTCGTCGAAAGGCGGGCAATCCCGACAATAGTCCCCAGGATGATCGTGAGAACGATGCCCACCAGAGAAACCTGCAGGGTATTCAACACCCCGACCAGAAGGGCCCTGGCATAGCTGTCGGCGGACGAATAGGGAAGCAGCGCCTCCCCGATCTCGAAGCCGGCCTCCCGGGTCACGAAGCTGAAACCGGTGGCGATGGACTGCCTTCGCAGGTTGGCCTGGGTGATGGCGATAAGATAGTAGCCCAGGGCCAGCACCAGGGTCAGCGCCACCACCTGGTAGACAATCGCCCGTTTGGTGGCGTCATGCCAGAAGGGGATTTGCCGGGATGCCCCCTGCGCTGGTAACGTCGTTTGACCCTCGGTCACCTTCTAATTTCTTCCCTCAGTTGACTGGTGTCGTTCTTGCCCAACCCGGCGGTGGGAATGCGTGAAACACCACGCAGCCACGCCTGTCAAGACCAAGCACTGCGGATTCGGGCGGGGTTGAACTCTGCTCACCCGCCGGAAATCGCATGGTTTTCTGTAGGGGCGGGCTTTGCACCCGCCCGTGGGTCCTCAGAATCTTGTCGCCTTGTCTATTGGACAAAGCCTTACCGGGTTGAGTCGCCGGAGGTCGGTACCCGGTTTCCAATACCCCTGTTCCGATTTCCGACCTCCGACTTCCGACCTCCGTTCTACTTGAACGGCGGTGAGTACATCAAGCCGCCGTCTTTCCACTGGGCATTGAGACCGCGTTTAAGGCCGAGCTTGGTTTTCTCGCCGACATTGGCCTCGAAAATCTCTCCGTAATTGCCGACCTTCTTGACAATGTTGTAGGCCCATTTCTCATCGAGGCCCAGGGCCTTGCCGTTGCCCGGCGTCACCCCCAGAAAGCGCTGGATGTTGGGGTCTTTGCTGTTCAGCATCTCGTCGACGTTCTTGGAGGTGATCCCCATATCCTCGGCGGCAATCAGGGCGAGCACCGTGAAGTTGACGATATCACGCCACTGTTCGTCTCCATGGCGCACCACCGGGGCCAACGGCTCCTTGGAGATGATTTCGGGCAAGATCATGTAGTCATCCGGATTGGGGGCTACAGCCCGGATGCCGGCCAACTGAGAGGCGTCCGAAGTCAAGACGTCGCAGCGCCCGGCAAAGAAGGCCTTGTTGAGTTCCAGGTTTTGCTCGATGACCACCGGTTTCATGGTCAGGTTGTTGGCACGATAGTAATCCGCAGCATTCTGCTCCGTGGTTGTCCCGGGAAGCACGCATAAGCTGGCCCCGCTCAACTCTTTGGCGCTCTTAACCCCCAATTTCTTGGGGACCAGGAAGCCCTGGCCGTCGTAATAATTGGGTTGAACAAAGTTCAAACCCAGGTCCGTGTCCCGAGTCAGCGTCCAGGTGGCGTTGCGACAGAGGACATCGACCTCCTTGGATTGAACGGCGGTAAACCGGGTTTGGGTAGTCAGAGTGACATACTTGATTTTTTCGGGATCGCCGAAGATGGCTGCGGCGATCGCACGCCCCGTGTCCACGTCGAGTCCCTTCCAGACGCCTTTTTCATCAGGCATGCCGAAGCCGAAGAGGCCCCCGTTGACTCCAACGACGAGATGGCCGCGAGCCTTCACGGCATCGAGGGTTTCGCCGGCCATGACCACAACCGGGGCCAGCAGTAAGACCAGCGCCAATGATACCAGAATACCTGCCTTCATGTGCTTCTTCATGCTTTCCTCCTGAACTCTAAGGTCACCTCGCCAAAGTCGGCTGGAGGACTTCCCCCCGGTTCCGACTTACTTCCTTCTCGGAACTTACGAACACCGGCCTGAATCCAACAGACCTTGAATGTGGAAATGGTATCCTGCTCGCCTAAGCAGGAGCGTTCACAAAATGGGTGACTGATCGTCCGTGGCTAATTGAATCAAGCGGGTAACGTTCACCGTGAGAGCATAATCCATCTTCGTATACCAATTCGCCCTGCTCCCTGTCAACAATCCTGCAGGCCCCGGACGCGATTAAAAAGGCATGAACAGGGTGCTCACAAGCTCGGGTTGTGATGACCACAAATGTGCTACAGATGCCCATATTTTTCAATCGCCTGCAGCAGTCCCAGGCCGCGGGAGATGTCCTCGCGAGCCTGCGAGTCCTTGCTGCTGGTTGCCAGGACCTGGTTCAGCACGCTGATCGAAGCTATCCTGAGGCACCACCACTATACCATCCTCATCGGCGACGATGAT
The DNA here is from genome assembly GCA_963844985.1 of uncultured delta proteobacterium. Classification (GTDB taxonomy): domain Bacteria; phylum Desulfobacterota; class Syntrophobacteria; order Syntrophobacterales; family Syntrophobacteraceae; genus JADGQM01. Next base: position 22,275 of record CAWJQV010000028.1, on the reverse strand, counting down.
GTCCCCCGGGGCAAATCGTGATCCAATCCTCCAAGGCTCCACGAACGTGAATCGGGACCTGGCGTGAAGACACCTGCCATCGACCGATGGCCTGGGCCGGAGTGCGGTAGCGGGCCATAACCGGCAGCCCCAGCTCTCTAATGAAGGCGGTATCCCTCACTCCTCCATCGACGACGACCCCCCCTACCCCTCTGGCTTTCATCGCCGTAGCGAGAAGATCTCCGAAACAGCAGACCCCCCGGATGTCCGTGCCGGCCCAAACGGCCACCACGCCCTCGGGCATCAGGTCAATGGCCTCGAGCTTCGCCCGGTCCCCGCTGCCTGACCAGTGGAAGGATTTTCCCGTTATCGTGTAAGCAGGGCCCACAAATCGACAGTCTCCGCTGATGCAGGAAACGCGGTTATCCACGACCAGGGGAACTTGCTTCATGGCATCGAAAACATCAGCAATCACGGCGGTCCCGGCGGCAAGCAGGGAATCAAATTCCGGTTTCATCAGGTCAAACCCTCCCGTGGTAGGTTCACTCGCGGCTCAGTCTCTTTTCGAGGCGGCGCGTGAGGTAAGAAAGAGGATACGTCAGCAGGAGGTATAACCCCGCCAATGGCAGATAGGCCTCAAAGGTCTTGTAGGTGGTCGCATTGACAATCTCCGCAGCTTTGGTCAATTCCCGCACGGAAATGACCGAAAGCAGCGACGAGTCCTTGATCAAAGACACAAACTGCCCGGTCACCGGCGGGATGATGCGTTTCAAGGCCTGCGGGAAGACGATGTAGCGCATGGTCTGCCAGTCGTCGAGCCCGGTCGCCTTGGCCGCTTCCACCTGCCCCTTGTCAATGGATTCAATGCCCGCCCGGACCATCTCCGAAATATAAGCCCCCGAAAAAAAGGCCAGGGTAACCATACCAATAATCAGCGCGTTATCGAAATGAATTGCGGCGGCGACGCAAAAATAAAACACGTAAATCTGCACCAGCAGAGGCGTGCCTCGAAAGAATTCCACATAGAGAGTGGCCAGTTCCCGGGCCAGGACGTTCTTGGAGACCCTGGCCAGACCGCCCATCACCCCGAAACAAAAACCGAGACAAATAGCGCCCATCGAAACCGCCAGGGTGTAATAGAACCCGACCAGATAGAGCCTGCGATACTCCCATGGCACACGCCAGTTCCACGGGTAGTCGATCCCCGCAAAGAGGAAAAAAAGGCTTGCACATAACCCGATCCAGAGCAGGAATCGGACAAAGAGGCGATAGCGCATTGGCCTGTCGTGACAGAAGGTCGTAAGAATACTTCTTGAAAAGTCCCTGGTAACAACCGTCGGAACCGATCGTTTCCGGGAAAGGCCCGGGCGACTGAAATAACATGCCGACGCTGAGCATACTTCATTTCCAGGTCTGATTCAAAAAAGATTTGGTGCAGGTGCAGAAAGACCATGGGGCAGAGAAACCCCGGGCGAACAAAATCACCCGGGGCTGCAGGCGGGACAGGTTACTTCGATTTCTCCACCAGAGCTCGTCGAGCTTGTTCTCTGGTCTCGTAGATGTGCGGCGCCACATCCCGCTTTTCCAGTTCGTCGCCGAGCTTCATCCTGAGGAAGGTGCTGGTGGTATACCGCGTAGTCGTTTCATAGAACTGCATGACATATTTTACCATGTCGGTATACTCGTCCACCAATTCCGGCGCGATGTTGAAATTGTCATAATTAACAATCGTATAGACCTTCTTTCCCAGCGGCGCGAGTATCGCTTCCACCAACCCCTGGATCCTCTGAATTTCTTCGGATGTCTTGATATACAAATTCTCAAAGTTAACGAAGAAGAGGTTTTCCTCCGAATGGTAGGTCAGTCGCTCCTCGATGGGCAGAGTCAGAAGGTCTCTCTTTAGGTCCATGGGCTCTTCATGAAAAATCCTCGGATCCATCAGTTTGGGTCCGTTCCTGACGATCGGCCTAAAATCCATGAGTGCCAGGATATCCCGCTCCGGATCAATTCCCGGCGCTATTTCGACCAATTCCAGGCCGTCTTCGCCAAGTCTGAAGACACAGCGTTCGGTCACGTAGAGGACCGGCTGTTTGTTCATCGCCGCATATTTGCCGCTAAAGGTCTTCTGCTCGACCTGGTCGATGAACTTCCGCTCTTTTCCTTCCTGCTCGATCCTCACCTTGCCGTCTTCCACGGCAAGCTTCAGTCCTCCGGCCGTAAAAGTACCGACGAAAACAATCTTTTTCGAGTTTTGGCTTATGTTGATGAATCCACCCGGTCCAACAAACCTTGGCCCGAACTTGCTGACATTGACATTCCCCTCTTTATCGACTTCCGCAGCCCCGAGGAAGGCCATATCGAGACCTCCGCCATCATAAAAATCGAACTGGTAGGGTTGGTCGATCAAGGCATCGACATTGGTTCCGGTGCCGAAGTTCAAGCCCGCATTGGGAACCCCGCCTACCACGCCGGGTTCGGCAGTGAGGGTAAGGTACTCGATGATTTTTTCTTCATTGGCGACCTGCGCCACCCCCTCGGGCATGCCGATCCCGAGGTTCACCACGCTGTTCGGCATCAACTCGAACGCGGCCCGCCTGGCAATGATCTTTCTCGGCCCCATTTCCATGGGGGGAATGTCCTGCATGGGCATGCGAATCTCACAACTGTAGGCAGGGTTATAGAATTCCGCAAAAGTCTGCCAGTGATTCTCGGGCCTGGCTACCACCACACAGTCCACGAGAATCCCCGGAATCTTAACCTGACGGGCATTAAGGGTGCCGCGGTCGGCTATCCGCTCCACCTGCACGATGACGAAACCTCCGGAATTCCTCGCGGCCATCGCTATGGCAAGCGCCTCCAGGGTGAGGGCCTCCTTTTCCATAGTGATATTTCCATCCGTGTCGGCGGTGGTTCCTCTGAGGATTGCGACATTGATGGGGATGGCTTTGTAGAAGAGGCATTCTTTCCCCCCCACGTGGACCACCTCGATCAGGTCTTCTCCCTCGGTTCTGGTAATCTCGTTGAGCTTGCCCCCATCGATCCGCGGGTCGATAAAGGTCCCCAGACCGACGTAAGTGAGATGTCCCGGTTTGTGTCCGGCAATGTCGCGGAACAGATGGGCAACCACCCCCTGGGGAAAATTGTAGGCCAGGATTTTGTTGGCCCGGATCAACGCCTGGAGCTTCGGCGCCAGCCCGATGTGCCCACCGATCACTCTTCCCACCAGCCCTTCATGGCCGAGATGATTCAGGCCCTTGGTTTTGCCGTCTCCCTGCCCGGCCGCGTAAATCAGGGTCAGGTTCCGGGGACTTCCCGTCCTCAAAAAGTGGTCCTCAAGCTGGACCGCGATCTCTTCCGCGAAACCCGCTCCCACAAAGCCCTCGGTTGCCACTATATCACCGTCTCTAATCAGGCTGACGGCTTCTTCTGCTGAAATGATCTTGCCCTTCTTCATGCGCATCGCCTGCACCGGCGTCAGCATGGGATGGGTCGATGCTTTCTTGGAGACCATTTCTGCCATCGGAGAACTCCTTTCCATTGATTTCTAAATGCCTGAATCCGGGGGGCGCCGGTTCAGGATTGTCGGCGAGGTGCCCGTAAAGGCAACCTGGCAACTCTTTGCCGCCGATCCGGCGGGGAGAGGAAGGACCATTCGGTTCCTCCCCCTGGCCCCCCGGCCGAGCCTCATAGCTTGAAGACCGGTCTCATCGCCTTCGGGATATTCTCACCGGCTGCCCCGGTGGTGAAGAAGGAGACGATCGTGGTCAGGATAATCGCACCCCCGATGGTGAAGAGGTAGTAAGGGAAAGGAAGCTTGTAGACCTGGAAGTTCTCCAGGACCGGCAGCAGGACATTCAAGACGACCGCAAAGGTGAGCCCGGTGAGGATCCCCTCCCTCGAACAGCGCTGCCACAGAAGTCCCATGACAAACGTGGGAATCGTCACCGAGGCGAAAAATCCCCACCCGAGGGTCCCCAGAATGGCAACCGCCCGACCTCCCCAGTAACCGAACCCGATGGCAAAAATCGTCACGACAATTTGGAGATAGCGGCCGACCACCACCTGCCTTTCATGGGAGAGTTCATGGCCCATCGATCCCGCCAAGTCTCGGGTAATGCAGCCGGAAGCCATCGAAATGAAAAAACTGGCGGTGGAAACGATGGCCGCAAGGAGCGCCGCCATGACCAGCGCCTGCATGACGCCCCCGGTCTTGCTCACGAAGAGGAACGCCGCCTTGTCGAGGTCTTTGATGGGAGGGGCTTGACCGGAAGCGACCAGATACACGGCGCCGTATCCCACGAGAATCCAGACCAGAGAGGTGAGACCGTAGGTGGTGCCGCCGAGGATGCCGGCCAGCTTCAGATCTTTGTGGGTCTTAACGGCGTACATCTTGGCCAGCATGGTGGGCTGCCCCATGACGCCGATGAAGAAGACCAGAGAAAAGGTGATCACGAGCTGGAAGGGCATGGCCCCGGCCCCGTCGACAAAGCTGGCCCCAAAATTGGGCGCGTTCTGAATCAGCGAAAAATCCCCTCCGGTGATGGTGAAAAAGGAAACGACCACCCCCGCAACGCCAATCAGCATGATCAGTCCCTGGAACGCGTCGGTGAGGATGCTCCCGGACATCCCGCTCACGAGCATGTAGGCGAGCGTGGTGCCGAACATGACCACAACCCCCCATTCCTCGGAAATGCCGAGCATTTGGTTCATCAGCTTGGCGCCGCCTTTCACTTGCGAGGAGAGATAGGCAATAGCCGCGAGGAACAATCCCAGGGCGAGAATGCCGCGCACCGCCTGGCTCTGAAACCGGACCCGGGCAATGTCGGGAAGCGTCGCCACATCGGTCACTTCGGCCATGGCGCGCATGCGCTTACCGATAACCCAGTAACCATAAGCGAAACCGGGACCGCAGGCGATGGTCATCCAGATGGAGGTGAACCCGAACTTGTAAACCAGACCGGGACCGCCGATAAAGCCGAAAGCGCTCATTACCGCAGCCATGGAGGAAAGACCGATGACGACGCCGCCAAAGGTCTTGGTTCCGCCAAAGAACTGCTCTGCCGTCTTGGCATACCTGTTCGCATACCACCCGATCCCGATGGAGACGAGAAGGAAGGCAACAGTGTAGCCTATGATCAATGGCGAGGGTTGAATCAGTTGTTCGTCCATATTGTTCTCTCCTTTCTCAGTGAAGCTTCTCCGGCGCCGCAACTTCCTTCATGAACGTGTCCCATTCATCATCTGGGACCGCTTTCGTGTCAAAAAGCAAGGCGAAGGAAAGAGTCGAGGTCAGGAAGTTGCCGATCCAGAAGAAAATGATGGCGCCAAAGAAGCCGGGATGCATCCCCAGGATGAATTCGAGCTTTTGCCCTTTCGTCATATAAACGATCGTAAAGGCTACGGCCTGAGTGATGCCGTTGAGAAGCACGGGCCAGATGAGCACGGACATGTGCATCTGTTGATTGACTACAGCACCCATCAATAAATAGATGACAACGAGGACGGGCATGGTCATGAGACCGAAATAAATGAGTTGTTCATTCTTGGTGAGGGCTCCCTGCCAGCTGGCGAAGATGACAAAACCCCAGCAGAGGGCAGCAACGAGCATCAACGCATCTCTTGGTTTGTCACCAATGGTAATCATTTCTTGTTGCCTCCTTTCATGAGTTGAATGGCCGATCCGGTCCTTGCGGCATTCCTGAGCGCTTTTCACCCCCTCTCCGGCGTTGCCTTGATAGAGTGTTCCTGGATGGTTGTGTGGTGTGGCGAAATGATTGTGCAATCGTTGTGCCACTGAAGCAGCGATCATGCGGTTGAGATGTTCCCCCTGCGGAAAGTGGCGGTTTACATGAGTTCTTGGAAAACCTACGGAATTAGACACGGCCGTGGGAGATGTAACCACTTAGGTACATGGCCGACGGGAGATTGAAAATTGAAGGCAAAAAGGGTTTTGCGGTGAGTCTTGGAGTTCTATGTAGCCTTAATGGTACAATATGTATCTATATCGGTACACTGTAGGAAATCCGGTAGCGCTTCATCTTCTCGTGGAGCTTCACTCGGTGGATGCGCAGCAGTGTGGCAGCCCGCGTTTTGTTCCCTCCGGCCGCCTGCAGGGCTGCGATAATGGCGTTTCGTTCAGCCTCAGCCTTGACATTGGCAAGAGAGCCCGGAGCGACATCCTTGCGTACGTTAGGCGTGGTGCGGAGGAGGTGATCGGGCATGTGTTCCGGGCTGAGCAATTTGCTCCTGGTCATCGCCACCCCCCGCTCAAGAACATTTTGCAGCTCGCGAACATTTCCCGGCCAGTCGTAAGTATTGAGAATCTCCATCAACTCCGGGGATATGGACCTTTTGGGCTCGCCGGTGTCTGAGGCAAGCCGGGTAAGGAAGTGTTCGGCGATCGCCGGAATGTCTTCCCGGCGTTCACGCAGCGGCGGGATGGTGATGGAAATCACGTGGATGCGATAATAGAGGTCGGCCCTGAAATTACCTTGCCTCACCAAGTCCTCGAGGGCCCGACCGGTAGCCGCGATGATCCTTATGTCAACAGGTCGCGTGGTGGTCCCCCCGACCCGCTCCACTTCGCGTTCTTGGAGGACGCGCAGCAGTTTGGCCTGCATCGGCAGCGGCATGTCACCGATTTCATCAAGAAAGAAAGTGCCTCCTGCGGCCATTTCAAACTTTCCCGGCTTTCCACCCTTCCTGGCTCCCGTAAAGGCACCTTCCTCGTAGCCAAACAACTCGGACTCGAGCAGTTCGGCCGGCACCGCCGCACAGTTAATCTTGATGAAAGGGCCGCTGCGCCGCTGCCCGGCAACGTGGACGGCATGGGCGAAGAGTTCCTTGCCGGTACCGGTTTCTCCCCGAAGCAAAACCGTGGAATCGGTCTGGCTGGCGCGGAGCACCTCGGCCTTAGCGGCGGTAATGGCCGGCCCCGATCCGACAATGCTGTCAAGAGTATAACGTGCCCCCCGAAGCTGCGTCAGCTCTTTTTCGTAGTAGCGAACTTTCGATTCAAGGACCCTGAGCTTGGTGGCCAGTTCCCAAAGCTGTTCCACGTCCTTGAACACGACCCGCCCGTAAGAGCCGACGACGCGATTGCCTTCCTTCAGCGGAATACGGTTGACGATCAACTCCCGCCCGCGAATGATCTGGGCCTCGCCCATTTCGGCCACGCCGGTTTGGGCGACAATGTGCATGCGGGTGTTTTCTATCACTGCCGTGACATGCTTGCCGATCGCCTTGGATACCGTCGTCCCGTTGAATTCCGCATATTCTTCACTGATCATGGTGATGATACCGTTAGTATCGACCACCACCATCCACTCTTCGGCGCCGGCCAAAACCTCCTCCAGCGTGTGCACCAGGGTCTTGGTGGAATCGAGTTCCCGCGACACCCGCTCCATCTCGGTAATGTCCTGGAACACCGAGACGGCCCCGATCATTAGGCCGTCATGCATGATTGGAGAACGGTTGGTGAGAACCGTTCGCGATCCGATCATCTGGCGCCCGCCGAACTCCGGCTTGCCGGTACGCAGCACTTTGACCAGCCCCGAATTGGGTATCACTTCGAGCATTCTGGAGCCCAGCGCCTGTTCTTTGGAAACATCCATGAGACGAGCCGCAGCATCGTTTATCACGATGATTCGCTCATCGCAGTCGATGGCGATTACCCCACTCGTCAAGGAGTCAAGGATGGAGGACATCAACGGCATGGGTTGCTTCCTCACGGAAGAATGTCGTGAAAATACTTCTGATAAAGCTCCTGGTAACGGCCGTCGGCCTTGATCGTTTCGAGAAACAGATTGAGCCAGCCCAGAAAGTCGGCATCCCCTTTGCGAATGGCAATGGAATAGGGTTCGTAGGTGAAGGGCTTCAAGAGCGCCCGTGTCGCCTCGGGGTTTTCCTTGTGGTGCTTGCTGATGGAGAGCTGATCATAGAGAAAGGCATCGGCGCGCCCCGTCACCACTTCCCGCGCGCAGGCCGTCTCCTCCTTGTAGCGATTCACCTGGGCCTTGGGAAAGAGCTTTCCCGTGATGAGGTCCCCGGTCGTCCCGAGTTTGACGGCAAGGATGCGGTCCGGGGAGTTGAGTTCTTTCACATCCTGAATGTCGGGGGCTCTTTTCTTGCTGAGCAGAGCACAAAGGCCGGTTACAAAATAGGGCTGGGTGAAGCTGACGGTTTTCTCCCGGGTCAGGGTGCGCGTCATCCCCGAGATGATCATGTCAATCTTGCCGCTTTGCAGGGCGGGAATCAAACCGCTGAATTCCATGTCCCTGATCTCTATCTCAACCCCCAATTCTTTGGCGGCCAACTGCGCAATCTCCACATCGAAACCGATCGGCTCGCCTTTTTCATTGGCATACTCAAAGGGGAAGAACGCCACCTCCATGCCGACGATCAGCTTGTTCCGCTTGATGACTTGATTGAGGTTGCTCCCGTCAAAAATGTCAAACGGGCTGACGTTGCCGCAGTAGGCTTATCCTAACGGCGCACAAACCCAAGACCAGGCAAGAAGCAAAACAAAGTAAGACGTTTCATTGCTGTCTCCTTCCTGAGAATCGTTCACTAACCACAGATGCACACAGATAAACACAGATTTTCTTTCTGGTTTTATCCGCCAGGCATTAAACATCCTGAAAGGGCAATTTATGAAAGGAGCCGTCAGGAGGCCGATCTTTTTCGCCAGTCCTTCGGCCCGACTGATGATGTCCTGACGCTGTTCCACCTCGCCCAGTCCGAACACGCCGCAGGCATCGAATCAAATAGCTGTCGGTGAAACCATACCATTTGAAGAAGCCGTCATACCGCGGAAAAACATCGGCATATCGCTCTTCACCCGGATCTCCCTGGGCGAGAATCATGACCAACTTCTTGCCCGGAGCCAGACGGCTTGGATGGGATTGGTGGCATAGTCCGGGAGCCAGATACGAGAAGGTGCGATCGATGAAGGCCTTCAGTTGGCTTGAAACTTCACCGTAATAGATGGGAGACGCCATCACCAGGACTTCCGCATCGCGGATCGCATCAAGAACCTCGGTCAAATCATCCTTCAGCACGCACCGGTCGAGTTTCGTCTTGCAGGTCATGCATGCCTGGCAGCCCCGATATTTCAATTTGTTGAGCGCAAAGGTTTGAATCTCCGCCCCCAACGCTTCCGCTGTCCTGCAAAAGCGGTCGGCGATGAAAGCGCTGTTTCCCTTAGGCCTTGGACTTCCCAGAAGACATACGATTTTCATCTTCGTCGCTCCCTTTCTTGCCATAATAAACATTACCCACACGTCGACAAGCATGCGTCAAAAGCTGGATCCGATTCCTGATGCTCGACAGAAGACTCCATTAGCATGAGTATATTGCGCAAAGATCGATTCTGCAATATCTTTGCTTGCTTGTAAGGCTTTGATGACCGAATCGAAGAACGCTCGATCACCCTTCTAAACGCTTTCTTTCATCGATGAGTATTCCGGATTTGGGGTCACAGGGTTTGGGCAGGCAAGTCGAAAATGAGACTGTTGTATAAAGGCCCCGGAATCTTAGTGGATAAGGATTTATCATGCAAAATTCTTGCACCGCCATCGACTGGGAAAGACTCTTCAGAGAATTCGAGCGGTTTGAGCCGGATGAGGGCCTTCGCGAATGGAGCGCTCGTCTATTTTTAGATTCACTCCTTCAGCCGGTTCCGGGTTTCGTCCATGCCTTCATCGCCAGGAAGGACAGAGGCGACGTCAGTGATGCCGAAGCGGTGAGAGCCCTCTATGGTTTTCTGCTCGAGAAACGCTATGAGGAGAAGCTCAACCTGCTCCACTTCGCTTTCAACATCTTCGATGAGACCACGCTCCTGCCCCAGGAGGTCATCGACCGGACTCCCTTTCCCCATGAGGAGGGCGTGCCGAGGTTCACTCTGATCAACGATCCCTGCTTCATCGTGGAGGTAAAATCACAAAACTTACGGACGGCACGGAAAGCAGGAGGCAAAGAGAGAGCAGCAAGAACCAAAGGGTAGGAACTTTTTGGGTACTCAGCACCACTCGACCTAAAAAGGAGGCCGGGAACCATGAAGATAGGGGTAGGAACCATGCCAGAGTAAAAGCTCCACTCATTTGAGCACAACACCGAACAAGGCTCCCTGAAAATCCCTCTTGTCAGGAAAGAATAAGCCAGGTAGGATCGCGAGACAAAAAATATGAGGAGATATTATGAAGCATGCTGCGGTTTTGATGGCCCTCATTTTTTGCCTGAGTCTGGCCCTTGTAGCCTGCGGAGGGAGCGACACCCCCAAGCCCGGCGCCAAGAAGGACGACCGGAGCGAATCGGACTTTTCGGCTACAAGCATGGTCAAGGAGATCGAGGAGATGGAAAAGGCCGGGAAGAAGGGCAAGGCACCCGAGCAGCCCCAGCCTGCCCCCGTGCCCGCACCGGCAGAACCCAAGAAATAACGCCGGGAAAAGGCCGCGTCTGCCCGAATCGGAAGACACCGGGACGAAGTGTCCTTCTTCACACCTGCTCAGCATCCTGATTCTCCTGCGCGACTATTTCAAGCACGGCCATAACCTGCTGCCAGGATGTTGCCCCTATGCCAAGGGGGCTTGGGGTACCTTATTTCACCGGAATGACAAATTGCCACTATCCAGCATTTCTTTGACAGTCTGCCAAGCAATCAGCACCGATCGGCTGCGTGGAGCAGTCGGTCGGTGAGTTGCTCACAGGCGAAGATCAAGGATTCCAGGTCGACCACCTGCAAAACGCGCGAATCGAAAATGAATTTGGCCTTTGCCTGAAATCCTTCGGAAGGATCTTCATCCCACCACAGCACACGAACCGGGAGCCTCGGCAGGATTTGAAATTCGGCCCCGAAGTCGACCTTTTCCTCGCTCAAGGTCAATAGCCGACCCAGCCCCGCCACGGCTGACGGCAGAAGCAGCATCTTTCCGGCGAACGATCGGGCGAGGGGTTCTTCACAGTGGGTTTTCAAACTCTTGATTTTGGAAACCGAATTGGGGAGGCTTTCCATTCCCACCCAAACGCCCGATGGTTCGACCGCCCCTCCGATGACGTAGTTGTAAAGCAGAATCTTTTCCCATGGGTCCAGCTCTTCTCCGGCCTCAGGAAAAATGTCATCCGTCGCGATCCGGACCTCCCTCCCGAAGTAGAAAAGCCTCAACGACGGCTCCCCTCCCCTTTCCTCGAAGGCGGCCCCGAGGCTCTCCGCAATATTTTTAAAATCCCATTTTTTGACTTCGCCGCGAAGAAACTCGAAGGTCTTCTCGAAACTCTCCCTGCGAACACCGATCCCGGCGAGATGTTGTTCCGCCAGTTGAGCGTGAAAGGGCGCCAACGCTTCCGGATGAAGGTACGGACAGTCCTGCAGGTTGCCACGGCCGACGATGACCTGAGTCGAGAATGCCAGACAGGTGGGGAATCCACATTCACCACAGTTGGTCCTCGGGGTGAGCTTATAAAGGTGAAGCGGAGTCAGCCGGTTGTCCAGCTTGCGGCGATGCTCGTCACTCATAGTGGTTTCCTCGGAAAATGTCCCAGATCCGTTTGCACCCTCCCCGACTTCGCTCTAAACCATGAAAGTACTTTCCCGAACTTTCCTCGTGTATCTTTCAGGACCTCTAATTCAGCTTGCGGATGCGCACCTCGATGCCCTTGTCACCCTTCAGCAGTTCCACGATCCGGGAAGTGTCCGTAGTGCCGAAATGGTAAGGGTATAGAATCTTCGGGCCAAAGCTTTTGGCCGCGTCGGCCGCCATTTCGGGGGTCATGGTGTAGGGAAGATTCATGGGCAGAAAAGCAATGTCTATACCCTTCAAGTCTTTCATTTCCGGGATGTTTTCCGTGTCGCCCGCCACATATACGCGCCTGTCGCCAAAAGTGATTACGTAACCATTGCCGCTGCCCTTGGGGTGATAGGGCTGTCCGGGGCTGCGCATATGCACGATGTTATAGGCTGGCACCGCCTCGATGCCTATCCCCTCAATCGTCAGTCTGTCGCCATTGCGCATGATCTTCATGCCTTCGACATCTTTGGAACAGGCTTCGGACCCTACCAGCACGGTCTTTTCGGTACACAGCAGGTCGAGAGCTTTCGTGTCCTTGTGGTCCTTGTGCTCGTGGGTCAAAAGGATGAGATCCGCTTTGGGAAACTGGCTGAAATCAGCCCATTCAGTAACCGGATCCAGGTAAATCGTCTTCATCCTCGAACCCGAACATAAGCGAGCCGTGCCCTAAAAAGGTGATCTTCAAGGGACCCGCAGAGGTTTTGAAAACGTCTGTTTCGTATTTTTGGGCAGCAGCGCCAAAAGCCGAAAACAGCGCCAACATAAGAACCAACCCCAGCAATTTGATCATCGTGATTCTCCTTTCTGACAAAACCCTGCGAACCCCCATGACCCTGCGGGTCACAACAAAAGTGTGAAAGCCCTCCTTCGTCATTCCAGCATCCCCGGATCAGGTCCGGGGTGGAATCCAGTTTTCTTGTAGACCTGGACCCGCCACCTGCCACGAGCTACTATAGTCCAGAAAACTTGATTTTGCATCGGTATCTCTCGTGTCCCTTCGGGACATCCGAAGACAAACGAAAGCCAAGAAGATTTTTCACGATAGCGGGCATAATATATTGCAATGCACAAGAAGAAGAGGTATGTTGTGGTTTCGGGGGGTCGTTTTCCATTGCCTTCACGGAGCTCTCAGCAGAAAGCATCAAGCGCAAGCTGGCGAGCGCGGAAGCGACAGGCACCGACCTGCTGGTCACTGATTGCCGAGGATGCGTGTTGCAACTGCGAGGTGGAAGGGACCGGAAGAGCTGGCCGAAAGATGAAAGTGAAGCATATCGCTGAACTTCTTGACGAGGAGATAACGGACTATGACTCATAACTCATTCCCCAGACTCAGCCCGGAAGAGGCTGTCGCCCATATTCCCGACGGCGCGACGGTGGCGTTCAGCGGGTTCGGGAATGTGGGCGCGGCAAAAGTCGTGCCCAGAGCCCTTGCCGCCCATGCGCGAAGGCTTCACAACCGGGGCGAGCCCTTCAAAATCGGCGTACTGAGCGGTGCGGCCGGCGGAGTGGACATTGACGAGGGGTTGGCACAGGCCAGGGCGATCGCCTGGCGCGCCCCCTACCAGGGTGCGGCCACCCTCCGCAAACAGATCAACCGGCAGGAGGTCGAATACGTGGACATGCACCTGTCCCACGTCTCTCAGACTGTCTCTTCCGGATTTTTCGGAAAGGTCGACATAGCGGTCATCGAGGCCACCGACATCACCCCGGATGGAAGGGTCTATCTGTCCACCTCGATCGGGGCTTCGCCAACCTATCTTCGATGCGCCGAGCGCGTCCTGATCGAGCTCAACCGCTACCACTCACCGCGGCTTCGGGAAATGGCCGACATCTTCACCCTGCCCCCTCCACCCCATCGCAATCCCTTTCCCATGCTCGATCCGATGACCAAGTTCGGCTGGTCGTATGCCGTCGTCGACCCCAAAAAGGTTATCGGCGTGGTCGAAAGCGATGAACCGGATTACATCGATCCAGCCGACCCGCCAGATGCTACCTGTCAGAGAATTGCCGACCACGTCATCCGTTTTCTCTTCGATGAGATGCACGCCAGACGTATCCCCGAGGGTTTTCTTCCGGTGCAGGTGGGCATGGGCAGCGTCGCCGACGGAGTCCTCGCTGCCCTGGGGAAGAACCCCTATATTCCTCCTTTCAGGCTCTACAACCTGGTCATCCACGACCCTATAATCGACCTCATGGAAGAGGGCAAGGTCGTCGCCGCAAGCGCCACCAGCCTTTCCCTGACCTCAGATGTGCTCAACCGACTCTACCGCCGCATGGACTTCTTTGTTCCGCGCATCGTCTTGAGGCCGCAGGAAATCTCCAACCATCCCGCGGTGATTCGCCGCCTGGGAGTCATTGCCATGAACGCCGCCCTGGAAGTGGACATCTTTGGCAACGCCAACGCTTCCCATATCTACGGGACCGACATCGTGAACGGGGTGGGAGGAGGCAGCGAGTTCACCCGCAACAGCTACCTTCCCATCATCATGTGTCCATCCATTGTCAAAGGAGGCAAGGTCTCGTGTGTGGTGCCCATGTGCCCGCACATCGACAACAACGAACATTCGGTGCAGATCATTGTGACCGACCAGGGCCTTGCCGACCTCCGCGGGCTGGGACCGATGCAGCGAGCCAGGACGATCATCGACCATTGTGCGCACCCGGCTTACCGCGATTATCTATATCGCTATCTTGAAAAATCGAGGACCGGCCATATCCGCCACAACCTGAGAGCGTGCTTCGAAATGCACCGCAATCTGATGCAATATGGCGCCATGCTGCCCGACCTGGACCTTTCGGAGATGAGCGCATGTTGAAAGCAAACCAAATTTCACCGGCAAGAGGCAGAGGACCCCGAGAACTTTCATCAAGCCTTTCTGCGGGCTCGCTTTGTCCCTTCGCCGGGGTCCTTTTCGGACCGGGAGGAAACTGATGTCAATCGTGGGTGTGTTTCCTGATCTCACTCCGGAAGAGGCTGCCGCCCGCATTCCCCATGGGGCGACCGTGGCCTTCAGCGGGTTCACCAATTCGGGGGCGGCCAAGCTTATGCCCCGGGCCATTGCCGCGCGGGCGCGGGAACTCCACGAAAAAGGCGAACCTTTTAAGATACGCGTAATGACCGGCGCTTCGAGCAGCGAGAGCATCGACGAGCCCCTGGCGGAGGCTGAAGCCATATCGTGGCGGGCGCCCTATCAAAGCGCGTCCCGGCTACGGCGCCAAATCAACAACGAAGAAGTCGAATACGTGGACATGCACCTTTCGCAGCTGTCACAGACGCTTCTGGCCGGCTTTCACGGAAAGTTGAACGTGGCCGTCGTCGAAGCCACCGAGGTCACACCCGACGGCAGGGTGTATCTGACCACCTCAATCGGCGCGTCCCCGGCCTATCTGAAATACGCCGACCACGTCCTGATCGAAATCAACCACTTTCATTCCCAACGCCTGCGGGAGATGGCGGACATCCTGATCCTTCCTCCGCCGCCTCACCGGGTGCCCGTCCCCCTCTACGACCCCTTGACCAAGCTCGGCATGCCCTATGCGCTGGTGGATCCCCGAAGGATCATGGGAATCATCCAAAACGACGAACCCGACCGGGTGGCTCGTTTCACTCCGGCGGATGCGCGAAGTCGAAAAATCGCCGACTACGTCTTGAATTTTCTGCTCGGAGAAATGTGGGCCAAGCGCATCCCCAAGGAATTCCTCCCCCTCCAGGCCGGGGTGGGAAATGTGGCCAACGCGGTGATGAGCGTCCTCGGTGAGAGTCCCGAGATTCCGCCCTTCAAGATGTACACGGAAGTCTTTCAGGATTCCCTGGTTGATCTCATGGAACGGGGCAAGCTCACGGGAGCCAGCACCACCAGTCTCACACTCACCCCCGAAACCCTGCAGCGGATCTATGACAACCTGGATTTTTACGCGCCCCGTATTGTCCTGCGCCCGCAGGAAATCTCGAACCACCCGGGAGTTGTCCTGCGGCTCGGCGTGATTGCCATGAACACGGCGCTCGAAGTTGACATCTACGGGAATGTGAACTCCTCCCACGTCTTCGGGACGGACGTCATGAACGGCGTCGGGGGCAGCGGTGAATTCACTCGAAACGGCTATCTTTCCATCTACATGTGTCCGTCTATCGCCAAAGGCGGTAAGATCTCCTCTATTGTGCCCATGTGCCCCCACATCGACAACAATGAGCACTCGGTCCAGATTGTGGTAACCGAACAGGGCCTGGCCGATCTTCGCGGCCTTGGGCCCATGCAGCGCGCTGCGGCGATCATTGAAAACTGCGCCCATCCACTCTATCGGGATTATCTCTATCGCTATATCGAAAAAGCCCGGGTTGGCCACATCCGCCATGACCTCGAGAGCTGCTACGAACTCCACCTGAATCTGATGGAACAGGGGGCCATGCTGCCCGACCTCGATCTCTCGGGGATATCCGAGGCCTGATCGACCGCAGCCGACCTTCACCGCGCAGAACGCAAAGAAGACAGAAGACCAGGCCCTTTCGGTCCCAGCAATCTTTGCGTTCTTTCGAGTTCTTTCTGATTGAGTGGCCGATTCGCCGACTCCACCACTGCCGGGAGTTTACAGTGCCCTGTAAAGTCATGTCGCCCAGAGGAAAATGGAAAACTAATGGCAACCGCTGATACACCGGACCGGCCCCTTGTTACCTTCCCTCCGATGGCGTGGGGGCAGTTTGTGTGTCGGCGTCGTACTTGATCGTCGCAAAATCTACGATAGTGCCAACACCGGATGACTCCCCCGTGACATACACATTTCCGCTGCTGTCCACGGCGATGGCGTAAGCCCAGTCAAAGGGTTTCCCGGCCCATTGATCCCCTCACTCAACCTTCGGACGCCACGGAAGACCAGCCAGCAATGCAGAGCAACAACATTCGCTCCGACCAAGGTGATGAACTTTGAGGGTCGTGCACAAATAGTTTTTGCGCCCATAGCTGCTCCCTCCCCTGACCGCCCCCGCCAAGTGAAGTGGGTTTCCGGATGATGATGATGCCAACCGACTGTTTTGAACTGTCGCAACCAGATCGAATAAGGCGCCATTTCGCCCGATTTGAACCTGCGGAAGATCGACTCCGCTTGACAGAATGATTCTGCTTGGGACGAGCGAGATCGTTTCGAGTACTTCATGAACCGGGCATTTCGCGTTATAATTCCAAGCACATCATACACAATTCGAAACGTTAAGGGTTTCAGAGAGCATCTCCTGGAAATGCTCGACTGGCCGAGAAGAAGAACGCCAATGGTGCAATGCCCTTGACGGTTTGGTCAGAAAGGAGGTCGGCATATGAAAGGGGCCTTCAAAAAGATTGCCACCATGATGCATCAGGCGGAACCCGAGGCCAATTTCGCCTTTGAGTTTTGGGATGGCGACCGGGTATGCTACGGAGATCCTTCCCGCCCTGGCGCTGTGACCCTGCGCTTCAAGTCACCAAAGACCGCAAAGCACATCATTGCCAATGGTTTTTTGGGATTCGGGGAAGCCTACATGGGCGGTGACCTGGAATTGGATGGTGACCTCCAGACGCTGCTGCGCCTTGGTATCCGCATCGGATTTGATCAACCCCCCCCGTCACCCTGGCAGAGGTTCCTCTTTTGGGTGCATCGGATAACCAATCGAAATACCTGCAACCACGCATGCCAAAATATATCGCACCATTATGATCGAGGCGATGAACTCTATCCCCTCTACCTCGACCCAACGATGACGTACTCCTGCGCCTATTTCCGGAGCCCCGAAGATTCATTGGAGCAGGCACAGCATCAGAAGTATGAGCATATCGCCCGCAAGCTTCTGCTCAAACCGGGCGAAAAACTGCTGGACATCGGCTGCGGGTGGGGAGAAATGCTCATCCATGCGGTCCAAAACTATGGCGTGACCGCACTTGGAAACACCATTTCACAGTCGCAGGATGAACATGCCAGAAGCAAGATAAAGGACCTGGGCCTGGAGGACAAAATAGAGGTGGTTTGCGAGGATTACCGAAACCTTACCGGACAATACGATAAAGTTGTCTCCATTGGCATGTTTGAACACGTGGGGCAGGAATTCATCCCGGTATTCATGCAGAAGGTGGATCAACTCCTGAAGAAGGGTGGACTGGGACTGCTGCATACCATCGGAAAGGATAAGCCCTCAGCCAGCGATCCTTGGATGTGGAAATACATTTTCCCGGGCAACTACCTGCCGACTCCGGATGAGATCGCGCGGGAAATGGGTATGGCTGGGTTCTCCCTCCTCGATGTGGAAAATCTGCGTCTGCATTACGCCCGCACTCTGGATCTGTGGGCAGACAACTTCGAACGCAATGTTGAGAAAGTGCGCCAGATGTCTGATGACGCTTTCGTCCGCATGTGGCGCTTGTATCTGCGCGGTGCTTCGGCGGGATTCAAATATGGAGAGTTGCGCGTGTTCCAGGTGCTCTTTTCGAAAGGATTGAACAATGATCTGCCGATGACTCGCGACCATATCTATATCCAGTAAGCTGGTAAAAGTCTGGTCGCAACCTCTATCCTCACTTCAGCCCGGCCTGGCGCAGAGAGTCCAGGAAGCGATCCCTGGTTTTTCCCCTCCTTCCAAGGAGTCCATCTGGCGAGCCTCTCGACCGAGAGATTGGGGTCTATCGTCTGGATCTCCACGACGGTGCCTCGGGCCTCATCTTCACGTCCGGCATACATATACAAACTGACCAGAACAATTCGCGAGATCACATCATTGGGGGCAAGCTGAAGGGATTTCCTGAGGGCAGCGATTCCCTCCTCATACCTTCCGGGTGCAATCCAAAGTGATGGGATTCAAGCAGCAAGCTGTTGGGACTGCAATTCCCAATACGCATCCCAGTCATCGTTAGCTTTGAGAACTCTTAAGGCAAGCATGGAGTTGGCGTTTTCTTTTTTCCACCAAGCACCGGGGCGTTTGAGCCTATCTTGAATGACGTAGCGGTGGCCGCTTTCCACTTCTCCCGAACCAATAGGGAGATCTGCTTTCAGAGCTCCTTTGTAGTCGAACTGATCCTGACGATTCTTTATATACTGGTGGCACTTTCTCACCAGTGCTTCCTTTCCAGCAGATTCAGGTTCCATGTATTTTTCAAGGTTTTCCAGGACTTGAGCGACCCGGTTTTCTTTCATATTCATTTTCTGCTCTTCGACCCATTCTCTTTTTGCTCCCGGAGCACAAACCAGGGCGGCAGCGGCAAGGTATTCACACAGATGGTAGAAATCGATGAGGTAATCAGCCTGGAGCCCAAAAACCCGCGACACCTGATCCGCGATCCATGGGGCACCATCGCCGACGCAGTGGACACGGGTGTTTGCTCCCAAACCGGCTCGAATGGCGCAATCCAAAAGAAGATCCCCCGTTTCGTCCGGACCGCCAAGGGTCACTCCATAAACAGGACTCACCGAACCTTTGGCATGAGCAAGGGTTAGTCGCGCCTCTTTCCATTCTAATCGGCGCTCTTTTCTCCGGTCATGGCACCCACTGCCTTCACTCCGTTCACCTGTTGCCACAATAGGAATCATGCTGCCGTCCATTTCCCCAATGACACATTGAACACCTTTGTTTTGGGGATTTCGTTAAAACGCTCCTGCAATGCCGCCGCTTTTGTCCTTCTTCTCAGTCATTCGCGTGATCGTGATGGGAACACTTATCCCATAGTGTTCCTTAAGCTTCTTGGGAACCTTTCCAAAGGGCACTTCAGCCCCAAAATCTGTCATGTTGGTTGCACGGCATCTAATACCCCCGGCAGTGCACTTTGGCACTCCGCGAAAAGGGACGTATTACTTGGCCCTCTTGCAGAAATACTCGCTCCCGAAGCTCTATTTTCCCGAATGTCGTTTGCCAGTAGAGTTTTTTTTACCGTGTCCCGCAGGGCCCTCTGTTTGTTTCCTCAGATCTTCACACACACACACACACACACACACACACACACACACACACACACACACACACACACACGCTCTCTTTTCCTGATTGATGGCCCACTCTTGAAGCAACTCGTTGCCCAAGCGGCGAAGCTCCTCAATGGCCCGTTCTTCCGCCTCATCGGCCGTCTTGAACTTCCCGTCCACGTTCTCGGCAAGGTCGAGGATCGACTCAACTCTGTTACACAATACCGGGTTGTCTTTGAGTCGTTCCTCAAAGCTTCCCTTCTTCCACTCTGACATGGGTTCCCTCCTCTTCGTTGGGGGTTCCCACGTTCAACTACATCATCTGAAACCCTATGTCCAGCCTTATCCTACATTGAACCCTTCTTCCTATCACTTTGGATTGCACCCAATACCTTCCGGTTTCACGGCAAGCGATCCCGAAATGGTGATAGAATGAGGTGCGAAAAGGATTGAATCGCAGGGCCTGTCGAAGCAACGGGAGGGCCTCTTCACTCCTAAAAGAATAGTTCAGACACATGGCAAGAACGAAGAGAGCGGAAGGGCTGTTGGGGCCAAGCGCTACAGCCCGCTCCGCAGCCTCAGTCGCCAGAGGCAAGTGTGGCCACAAGGCGTCAACCGCAGAGAGCGCAGAGAAAAACTTAGAAATGAATTCTCTGCGATGTCAGCGTACTCTGCATTGAAAATACCATCTCCAGTGGTATTTTGGTATATTGCCGGGTGTGCATCGGGAACATGAAAGATTGCGGTGAAATGATTTTTCTTCGTGCACCACGACAGAACAAAGTGGCCATGATCTCAACGCGTCATCCCGGTGAAAACCGGAATCCAGAAAAACCGCCTGGATACAGGCTTTCGCCGGTATGACGAACCGAATTCGGACATCTATTCCTGCGGAGCCCTACTAAGTTCACGGGATTGGCGCACCCCGCTTTTCGGGGGTAAAACCGGTAGTCAAAATCAACCCCTAATTAAGGAGGACTGTCATGAGTCATCGAGAGGTTAGGATCGTAGCCCTTACCATCGCCCTTTTTGCCCTGTCGGCCTTGGCGGTGCCGGCAGCAGATGCGCAGAGCAAATTCTCCTTCAGCATCGCCACCGGCGGAACCGGAGGGGTATGGTATCCGCTGGGCGGCGCCATCGGGGGACTGATTTGGAACAAGGTTCCCAATACCGACGCGACTTCCGAGGCAACCACTGCCGCCATCGACAATCTCAAGCTGCTTAGCGCCGGACGCGCGGGTATGGCTTTCTGCTATGACTACCACGTGGTCTGGGCAAACGCCGGCAAGGTGCCCGGCCTTTCCGGCCAGCACAAGGTCCGCCTGGTCCTTGGCTTCTATGAGCAGCCGCTCCATATTGTGACCAAGGATGGGATTGGGATCACTACCGTCATGGACATCAAGGGCAAGCGGGTGTCCACCGGGGCCCCGAACAGCGGCACGGAGGAGCAGGCCGATTACGTGCTCAAGGCCATCGGCCTTGATTGGAACAAGGACTTCAGCCGCGAAAAACTGGGGGCGACCGAGTCGGTGGCGGCGCTGAAGGACGGAAAGATCCAGGCCTTCTTTTGGAGTGGGGCAGTGCCCACCTCGTCCATCATCGATCTCGCCTCCACCCCTGGCTTGAAGTTGGTACTGCTGCCGGTGGACGGTGAGGTTCGCGACAAAATCATGAAAGCCAACCCCGGCGTCTTCCACCCAACCGTTTTTCGGAAAGGCGTCTACTCAGGGCTGGAGAGCGATGTCCCGGCCATTGCCATCACCGCCGTGTTGACGGCCATGGAAGAATTTCCTGCAGACCGGATGTACGAAATCGTAAAGACCATCTTCTCGGGAACGCAGGAGCTGTCTGCGGTGTGGAAAGACGCAACGAAGATGACCCCGGAGACGGCAGTCAGTCAGGTGACCCCGGACGCGCTGAACTTCCTGCATCCCGGGGCTCAGAAATATTACAAAGAAAAGGGTCTGCTGAAATCGACCAATCCCGTTCGCCGATCCTCGGGGACTGGCCCCTCCTGTGGTTGCGCCGGCGGATGTGGACGATCTTTATCATACGGAGCCCCTTCATTGCCGCCGGTTGCGGGTTCGTCCCGGCCCGTCACCAGGCGGCGACCTGCCCGTCAGTGCGCGGCTCACTGCCCCCCGCCAAGTACACCGTCCCCATTGCGCCAGATGATCTGGCCTCGACCGAAATCGCGATCGCCGACCTCGCCCCGTTTCACGCTGTGCCCCATACGCAGCAGGGCCTCGGCCAAATGCTCGGGAAATTGCGCCTCGACATCGACCGTCTTGCCTTCCTTCCAGCGGAATCGAGGGGCATCGAGCGTCGCCTGCGGGTTAAGCTGAAAATCGACGGTGTTCATCACCACCATCACATGGCCCTGCGGCTGGATAAAGCCGCCCATCACGCCGAAGGGCCCGAGGGCTTCCCCGCCCTTTGTCAGGAATCCCGGGATGATGGTGTGATACGGCTTTTTGCCGGGTTCGAGGCAGTTGTCGTGCTCGGGATCGGAGGAGAAGCAAGTCCCACGGTTGTGCAGGGCGATGCCCGTGCCGGGAATGACCATGCCGGAGCCAAAGCCCTCGTAGTTGCTCTGGATGTAGGAAACCATATTCCCCTCACCGTCGGCGGTGGCCAGATAAACGGTGCCGCCGCCGCTGGGCTTTCCGGGTAACGGAGTGAGCGCCCTGGCACCGATCAGACGGCGCCTTTCGGCGGCGTAGTCCTCCGACAACAGATCCGCAACTTGGACCTTCATTTTGCGCATATCGGCAATGCACTTGAGGCCGTCGGAGAAGGCCAGCTTTACCGCCTCGATTTG
>CAWJQV010000027.1:0-86686 GCA_963844985.1 uncultured delta proteobacterium | reverse complement strand
TTCCGCGTGGTAGAATTGCTTTTTGGTGATGTCCGTCAGTGCCGCATGGGCGAGGAAGATCTGCTGCGTGCGCCAGGCGGAAGCCGGTTTCGGCCAGGTTTTGTCCGCACCGGGCGGACTGATCTGGCGGCGGAAAAAGGTCAACTGGAAGCCGTAGCGGTCGCCCTTTTCCGAATGAAGGTTTCCCGTGTAGTACCACCATTCCGTGCGGTAGCCGGGGTGGGGTCCGTGATCTGCCGGAAAACTGAGATTGCAGGGACCGGTTACGGAATAATAAGGGCCGTCTTCAGCCTGAGCACATGGGATTGCTGCGAAGGCCATCAGGACAAGCATAAGCAGAACCGTCTTCGGGGCACGGTATGCCATGGACGGGACCCTGGTGGAGCTCCGCGGAATACAGGGACCGATATCCTCGTCGTCATTCCGGCGGAAGCCGGATTCCGGGAAAACGACTGGATGCCGGTTTTCACCGGCATGACGGCGCCGCCGGCTCACAATCGTTCGAGCATGACGCGTCGCTCGTTCGAGTTCTGAGTTTTTCCGGGTCATGTTGCATCGCTTCTCAGTACTCCCCACTCTTAACTTCCTCAATATCCAGTCTTTGCCTTCTGCGAACCGCCATGGAACATCCCGTCTATGGTTCCCGCAAGACCATCGCCGGTGAACGAGTGAAGACCATCTGGCCGGCAGGCAGGGCGGCGAGCAGGGCCGTGGCCAGAATCAACGGGAGAGATAGAACCAGGGGAAGCCAGTCGACGGTATAGATGAAGGTCCAGCCGAAAGACTGCCGATTAATGACGAATACCAGGAGATAGGAGAGGGAGAACCCGCACGCCAAGCCCAGGAACTCACCGGCAAAAACCATGATCAAAGCCTCCCAGAAAATCATCTGCCGGATTTGCCCCCTCGTTCCTCCACAAGCGAGGATGGTGTGGAACTGGCGCGTGCGGTCGAGGACGAGCACCGTCAACGTGCTGGTGATGCCGAGCGTCGCCACCGCCAGGGCGATGAGGAGAAGAACGGTGGTGACGGCAAAGGTTTCATCAAAAATCTTCAGAATCGCCTGACGCAAGTCGAGACCGAGCGTAATCTCAACGCCGTATTGCCGCGGACCCAAGGCTTCCAGGATCCGGGTCTGCAGGGAGTTGACGTCACTGTCGACGGGTGCCTTCTCCGCGTGAAAGTTGAACCGCACGCCGCTCCAGCTGGTATCTCCGGAAAGCTCCTGGAAGTGCGCCATGGAATAGTAGACCACACCGCCCTGGGTGCGATAATCCCGAATCACCCCGAGAACGGGCAGGTCAAGGTGGGCTTGGCCGACCCGGGCCTGGAACCGTTTCCCGATCCCGATCCCGGTTTGATTGGCAAAGACCTCCGAGACCAGGACGCCTTGGCCGTCAATGAGCTGAGGCAGAATGCGCCGTGAGTCGCCCGAGACGAAGAGCAGCTGCGCATGCTTCCTGAAACTTTCAAAATCCAGCGCCTCAAATTGGTAGGGAACTCTGTCGTGGTGCAGGTAGATCCGGCGATAAGGAACAAGGTCCACCGGCCCTTCAAAGGTTTTGAGAACGGCGACTGCTTCAGGCGGCAGGGCATCCCGATATTGGTTGACCCCTGCCATTTTCGGACGGAGGTAGAGGTCACCGCTGATGCTTTGGGTAACCCACAGTTCCACGGTTTTCCTGAAACTATGGATCATAATGACAAGCGCCACAAAGAGTGCCATCGCGGTGATCAGGGCCCCCACGGAGACGGCGGTACGGGTCCCGGCATCGCGGACGTATCGGCCTCCGAGATAGGCCGGCTCCCCCGCCATGCGCCTGAGCACGGGCGGCACAAAGGAACCGATTTTTTCGAGAAGCCAGGGAGCAACAAGGGAAAAACCGACGAACAACGAGAATGTGGCGGCATATCCGGCAAACGGCACTCCGCTGCTCCCCGGGAGGCGCGAAAGGGGCCAGACGAGGCCGATCAGCGCCAAGCCCGACCACGCCAGCGTAACCCTCAAGGCCCCGTCTCCCGAGCTGAACTCCCGCGTCTGCAGCACTTCACGAGGGGTCACGCGCATGGCTTCGCGGGCCGGTTGCCATGCGGCCAGCAGCGATACGAAGAGGGTGGTTGCGAAGGAAAAAAGGATCTCCCCGGGTTCGAGAAGCAATCGATCCACTTGCACTCGAACGAACAGATGCGAAATGGTGGAGCTGACATGACCGAGCAGATGCTTGACCATGAACGATCCGAGGGGGAGGGCCAGGAGCCAGCCGATGCAACCGAAAAAGGCCCCTTCCACCAGAAAAAGAAGAAAAATCAGCGGTGACGAGGCCCCGATTGAGCGCAGTATCGCCAGTTCATGCCGACGCGAAGTGGCGTGAAGGGAGATGAGGCTATAGACGAGAAACATGCCGACAAAAAGAGAGACGAAGCTCAACACGGAAAGGTTGAGCTCATAGGAGCGCACCATCAAGCGGCCGCTTTCCTTGAGCTCTGACGGCCGTTCGAGAGTGAGGCCGTCGGGGAGCAAGGCCCGCAGGGATGCTATTGCATCCGGAGGGGCCGAGGGTTGCAGGACGAGGTCGATGCGGTCGATGGTGCCCAGGGTTCCCGTGAATTCCTGAAAGGTGGCAAGATCGGTCAGTGCCATCTCACTGGCCTTCCAACAATGCCAGACCTTCCGGCGCCAATTTGCCGAGCACTCGAAAGGTCCTCCTCCCGCCCGGATGGTCGAGGGTCAGGGGATGGTCGGCCTGGAGTTGCAGTCGCGAATGGAGCTTTCCTCCGGCAATCAGGGTGAACGGTTCCCGGATGAGATCGAGCCACAAGGAGGAAGCCTGACCCGAAGAAGATCGAGCGGGGTCGTTTTCGCGTTGCTTTCGGGCTTCGGATTTCGGAGCCGGAGAGGACTGACGTTCGCCGGAGGAGTCGGATTGCCAGGTCCGAATGGATCGGTCAAGGATAGGGTCCAGACCGATGAGCAGGAGTGGTCCGGAAGCAGCGTCATCGACTGCCTGAACATAAGTTGTGGAGAGGGGGGACAGCGCTTTCACGGCGGGATGTCTGACCAATGTGGAGATGAGACTCTCGGGCACCCGTCCGTCGGGCCGAAGGATTGTCCAGTCGGACTTTCCTGAGAGCGTGTCAAGGCTCCGGGTGAAGGAGTCCAAAGAGGCATTGACCGCCAGGCGAACACTCGTAAACACCGCCGCCCCGAGGCCGATCCCCACCAGCACGGCAATGGTGCGCCACAAGTGGCCCCGTAGCTGACGGAAGCTGAACCATGTCCAGAGTCGGAAAAAGGTGGCCAGGCGGTTCATAGACGTTCCGTAATCGCGCCGTCTTTCAGACGAAATCCGCTGGTCGCGATGGGGTCGGCAAGGTCGCTATGGGTGGCTATGATGACCGTCGTGCCAAGCCTCCGGTTCAAGCTCCCGAGCAGATCGATCACGGTCTTGCCGTTGCGAGTGTCAAGATTTCCCGTAGGTTCGTCGGCAAGAACGATCCTCGGCTCATTGATCAAGGCCCGGGCAATGGCGGTTCGCTGCATTTCGCCCCCTGAAAGCTGCGCCGGCAGGTGGTGGAGGCGTGGCGTGAGGTCAAGCCAGGTGAGCAGTTGCCGTGCTTTGGCTTCGACCGTGGCCCGTCGTCCGCCCGCCAGCAGGGCCGGGAGGGAGACGTTTTCGAGGACGGTGAGGGTGGGCAGGAGGTTGAATGACTGAAACACCATACCCACTACCTCCCGCCGATACCGGGTAAGCTGGGCCGGGGTCGCCTGTTTCAGGTCCTGATCGGCGACCACGAGGTCTCCGCCTGTTGGCTGATCGAGGCCGGCCAGCAGCGCCAGGAGCGTGCTCTTCCCCGACCCGCTGTTGCCCTTGAGGACGACCAGTTCGCCGGCGGATATGTCCAGATCGATGTTGTCGAGGCCGACAACCTCAGTCACTCCCAGTGGGTAAACCTTGGTCAGCCCCCGAGCCTGGATCAAGGGTTGATTAATGCTGTCCGGCATATTCTCCATCCTTGACGTCACCTAGTGTCACCCAACCTGCTCCGCTCGCTTGCCGTGGAATCCTCTGGCCGGGCCAGGTCTTCATGGCAAAGACAAGAGGTGGATTTCATGCTCTGTTGCTGACCCCTCGGCTCATCGAGGTTAGTGGCTGTAACATTCGCGTGTTTTGTGGTAAGGAACCGGCAAAAGGATACACGGTTCACGCCAAACTCTAAAGACAGTCGGAGGCTGTATGGAAATGGGGATTTTGCAGCAGATGGACGAGGGGGAGGTCCGCAAGTATCTTGACTTCCTGCTATGGCATTATCGGGTTGCCGATGCATTCTGGTTCCTTTACACGGAGGAGCGATTCGACCTGGCCACTGCTGAAAGCATCAACCAAAAGGTCTGGGGAAGAGTGGCCAAAATGGCGGCAAGAGACCTGAAGAAGCGATTCGACATCCAAGAGACGGGCTTGAAAGGCTTCGTACGGGCTCAAAAGCTCTTCCCATGGGCGTTGCTCATCGGTTATCGGTTTGAGGAAAAGGAGGACGAGGTGATCATCACCGTACCCCGCTGCGCCACTCAGGAAGCCAGACTCAAACACGGCCTGCAGGAATACGCGTGCAAGGAAATGCATCGGGATGAATTCGCCACCTTTGCACACGAAATCGACCCCGCCATCCTCGTGGAATGTCTGTACGCACCGCCCGACCCTCATCCCGACGATCACTACTGCAAGTGGCGATTTACCATGGGAAGCCGGAGCGCCATCGGACAGCACGCAGAGGGCGCAGGGAAAGAGTAAAAGAAAGCCTTTTCCCTGGATGATTTGCGCTCTCATCGTTCTCTGCGGTCAGTCGTCTTGCTGCCGATTGGCGGCGACAAATCAGCCTCCCTGTCGTGGCCATGGTTTGGAGAGTTTACCACGGGAGAGCAGATATTCAAGGCGCCGATATCCGAGATTCGGTCGGAGCGCCGGTTGCCAAAGGATGGGAAACGTTGATCAGGGCTTAGTTGGCCATAATCCTGCCGTTCCCCACGGCGGAGGGACTCTTTTCACCGCGTCACCGCAACGAGCAGCGTCATGCCTTCGACCTTGGCCAACAGATCGCTGCCGGAAAGATCAAAGTCGGGGAGTTCCGCGCCCGGTTGAAGGGTGGTGATGGCGGCGTGGCCCACGACCTTTCTCCCTTCTCGGCCCAGGATGTCGCGCGTCTTGATCCCCCAGAGGTTGTGAAAGACGATGGCACGGCCGCGGCTGTTCCCGATGTAGAGCATGATATGACCCTTCACCCAGATGAGCGTCAGGAATGGGATCCCGCGCTCCAGAATCATCTTTTCTTTAGCCTCCGGAGCCAAACCGCTCAGATCAATGAAATCGCCGCCTCTCAGGGCCTGGTGGGAAGAATGTCGAGGCAGCCAAACCCCGAATGGCGCGAAGAGGTCCTTCAACATGGCCGAGCAATCCCGATTCCCGTAGAGCCCGCCCCACCCGTAGGGTTGATTGATGAGTTCGTTGGCCATTTCCGCGATGCCGGCCGTAGTCAGCGGCATCGGCTGTTTGACCGCAGCACTCTTGGGGATGATCGCTTGCCCGGGTTGAGCGGTTCGGGCCCCATCCCGCCGTGCCACCATGATCCGGTAGTTCTGCTCATCCTCGTCAAGCATGGGAAATTGTGCTCCCAGACCGGTCTTGAAGAGGAATGTCCCATTGTCGTCATAAAGAGCGAACGTCATCCCGGGTTATGGCAACAAAGCCGGAATGTTCCCAAACGGCAATGAGGTTTGCATCCACCGGGGCAATATCCCGCACGGGAAGCCAGCCTGATCCGTAAGGCGATTCGGCCAGGACCCACGACTTGTCCCTGGCCACGTGAGCCACATAAATGGGGGTGTTGGCCGGGATGGCCGAATTCTGGAGGTTGTCAAAGGGGTATCCCGAGCCGTCCGCCCTCAGGCTGGAGAAGTGGGGTTTGAGGGTGGGCAGGAGGCGCAGGTCCGAGGGTGTCGACGGTAATGCCCCTGAACCCCGCATTGGGATAGGTTTCAAGATCGGCATTTCGGGCGAGCCCTTCCAGCCATTCGCCGGTTATTTTTCGGCTGTTTTCGCCGTAGCCGGGTTTGCGCCCATATTTTGCAAATTCGTTGTTCAGGTCGTCGCGCGTGTTCGAAGGAGCGGTCAGGTTCCAAGGCCGGAAGAAGTGATGCAGGAAGTCGTCATACATTTTTCGCTGCGTTTCCGGGGCGACGACTTCGCCTTGTGCCGTTGAGGGTTTGAGATAGAAGGTGTTGTCCTGAGGAAGCGTTCTAATGTCGTCAATGACTTCGGGCGCGGAGAGGCATCCGAAGAGCGAGAGAGTGAGAATCACGCATGAGGGTCTGGTCAAATTGCCGTTTCATTCTGATATCAACGATTCACGGTTTGCGCCGGGACACACAACCGCATTGGCAAGCAACCCAGGTACGACGAGTGAAAAACAGGAAGCACGGATTCCCCTCAGTCTCTATCGGGAAAGAGCGAGCAACAGTTCAGAATAGAGCTGGGCGGCGAGACGGACTTGCTCGAAAGAAACTGCTTCGTCAGGGGTATGGGCCATCACCAGTTCCCCCGGACCGAGCAGGATGGGCTTCATTCCCGCTTCCCAGAGGAGGTTGGCATCGGAGTGGCTGCGGAAGGACTGCGGTTCCCAGGACAGGGCGTGGCGGCCGTAGAGTTGCTTCAGGGCCCCTACCAGTATGCCTTTTTCAGGGATCACATAGCCGCCGTGGACGGTGGCAAAGCGCAGGGTGCCGTTAAAATCGTGGTTGCCATTGCGCTCCCCATTCAGCATATCCTCCATCTCGAGGATGATTTCGCCCACCGGAGCGGTCGGAGGCAAATGAATATCCAGCCAGGCGTCACAGCGGTCCGGGACGGCGAAGCCGGCCTGGGAGCTCGACAGGTCGCGGATGTTGTAAACCATCTCGGGGCGTTTGGTCTCGATGTAATGGGATATCTTGAGAAGAAAGCGAAGCATGGCATCAATCGGGTTCTGACCCTGGTTGGCGAGGGAGGCATGCATCCGCTTGCCTCGAGTGGTGATCTGCACTTCGAGGTAACCGTAGTGGCTCAGGCACGGTTGCAGATTCGTGGGTTCACCGACGATGGCCCAGGGAAAATGGAACTCCCTGCCCAGCGCCACGGCCCCGTCTCCGTCCTCCTCTTCGCCCACCACCAGCGCCAGCGCCACCGGCAGTCGCGAACCGAGGGTCGCCCAGGCCGCAAGATAGGCTTCGATCATCGCGGCACAGCCGCCCTTCATATCGGAAGCACCGAGGCCGACAACCCTGTCGCCCTGCTTGTCGTAGCCGAAGTTCTCCAGATCATAGGCCATGACGGTATCCACATGACCGATCAAAACCATTGAAACTTCAGTCTCCGAGGGGTGGATCACCAGGTTATAGCGATTGTCGTCCACTTCCTGTTGCATGACCGGCAACCCGCGCCGCTTCAGATACCCGTAAAGGTATTCGAGGATTTCCTCCTCTTTGCCGGAAGGGCTGTAGATGTCGAGGAGTCGGCGCAGGAGCTGGCGCAGGCGCGGGGGATGGATGCCGGTCGGAGATCTAGTCATCGTCCTCCACTCTGTAGCGGGAAGAGGATCGTCCATTCATCTTCTTCTCTCGCAATTGACGAAGCTGGGGGTCCAGGTTTAACGCGAGGTAAATGTGCTCCTGGGGGCTGCCGAAGCCCATTTTTCGGAAAAAATAGAGTGCCGGGAGGTTATCCGCCTCCGAATCCACCACCAGCATGCGCACGCCGTCTTCCACCATGATGTCCTGAAAACGATGGAACAGCTTGGATGCAATGCCGTGACCCTGAATGTCGGGATCGACTCCAAGCCAAATCAGATGGCCGTATTTCCATGCGGAATGAGTCTTGGATACGGTCGTGCCGAGGGCAAAGCCCACGATCTCGTCATCGATTTCCGCCACCAGACAGTACTCGGAATCACCTTGAAACAAGGTAACCACTTCGTATTCATCCCAGGTGCGGTAAAGATTGGGGACGTCTCTGGCGGTGAACACCTTTTCTCCCAAATGGAACACGGTTGCCAGATCATCAATTTCCATGTGCCGTATGGTCACATTTGACCGCTTTTTCTTGGGTTCGTGATTATCCTGCGCTTCCATAAAAACTATCTTCCGTTATCGTCCGGCTTGTCGCTTCTTGGCGAATCCCGGCGTCTCCTTGATCGTAAGTCTCACATTGCCTTCGCGCTTGAGCAACCGGGTCTGGCGAATCTTTTCCTTGCGCTTGAGGTCTCCATATTTTCCAAACCGTCCGCCGCCACGTTTTTGCATGTTTTTCCTTTTTTTCTGTTACTTCTTTTTGTTAGAGTTGTATTCTAATTTGTGACGGACAGAGTATAAACATCTTTTTGCGCGGAAAAGCATTCAGCACCTTTCTGTCAACATCGGACTCCTTTAGCACATGCAAAAGCATGCGGGCAAGGAGATCAGTGGTGAAAAAGTTAATCTTTGCCATTTTAGGGGTCCTCCTCATCGCCTTGGCAGCGGCTGCAGCCGGTCAAGCGGGCGAGCAGTTTGCCGAATACCGGGTGTCGGGGAACAAGCTCAGTGCTGCGGGGGATTATTGGACCAACGCCAGAATGATGAATGCAAAGCCCTACCCCATGCCTCACCCGAAAGGAGAACCGCCGCTGCCGGCCCCGCTCGCATTGGAAGAAACCCCACCGGGTCCGCCCGGCTTCGACCCGAGTTCCAAAGGGGGCATGGTTTCCGCCCTTCTCTCCGATCATGAGTCCGAGGCGCCGGCCTTGTCGGGAGCTCTGAGTGAACTCTCCGATTCCGAAAAATCAGGGGTGGTGACGACCGCAGGCGGATACGCCTACCCGCCACCCCACAACACCTTCAAGGTGCTCTTCGTCTCTGTACGGGACCGCCTCCTCAACTTTCCCCTACAAGGCTATCGGGAAGGTATTTTTCACCCAGGGCGGTACGAACTACGTCTGTTCGGGTTCCTCCATCGGGGGCAGAGCCGTTCTGACGGCAGGTCATTGCCTGTCGGATGGCAAGGGAACACTCCACAGCAACTGGATCTTTGTTCCCGCGTATAAGAAGAACAGCAAACCATATGGAACTTGGACGTCCAAGAATTTCTTCCTGTTTGATGCCTGGCACAAAAAAGCGGATAACGGCCGGGACGTGGGGTTTGCTGTCGTCGAAGACCAGGGCGGGGTGAAGCTTTCGGCTAAAGTGGGGTATTTGGGTTTCTCCTATAATCAGTCCCGCGTGCAGCACTGGAACGACTTCGGTTATCCCCAAGTCCGCCCCTGGGATGGCCAGTATCTTGTCGAAACGCAGGCGTCTTATGCGACGGCAGATACCAGTTACTATCCGAATACCATCGGGATCGGCACCACTCAGACGGGAGGCTGCAGCGGCGGGCCGTGGATCAGGAATTTCGTTCCCGGTGGTTCCGGCGCCAACAACTATGCCGACGGCGTCAACAGCTACGCCTATACCAAGCCCAGTCAGCCCTATCAGATTTATTCGCCCTATTTTGACAGTTCCGTGAAGTCCATGAAGGACGCGGCCGTTGCCAAATAACAGCGGAAGGGGTGATTCCCTTGCCGTGCCGCCCTCGTGAGGGAGCGTTGCAATCAATGCAGGAAGGGTGGTTTCAGTGGATCGAGGCGAAACTGAAGGCGAGCGCTCAAACCTCGCGGCAGTTGGAAGCAGATAGCAATGTGGACCTGCGAAACCGAGATCGGCACTTTCTGGATTCGCTTCGATCCGCGCACGCGCACGCGATTCCTTTTGGGAATCGGCCAGGAACCGCTTGGCTGGTACTATTCACCGGAAGCGGCTGCCGACGACGTCTTCCTGCAGAAAACCGGGTGGCTGCCGTGGGATTCGCTTGCCGCAACCGTCAAACCGACGAACCTTTCTCTGTGGACCAGAATGGACTGTCAGGCCTGAAGTCCCTGAATTTTCCCCCAAGCCTTTTTGCTCACTGCACGATGATGATCCCGGCCAGCGTTCCCTTGGGGATATCTGCGGGCTTGGCGCCGCTCCCGATGGGATAGATCTCCCACCCCGCTTTGGCGACCATCCTGTAGACGTCAATGCCGACCGCTTCCATGGAGGGTCTTGAAAGCAGGGAAAAGCGGCATCGCTCGCCGGCCATGGCCTGGCAGGTTTTGTGTTCGCCGCAGAAGGTGTGACGGCACGACCCGGCAGCAAAGCCGAAGGCGAGATAGTGACCGTCATAAAAGGCCAGGGATTCAATTTCACTGACAATCCTGTAGACTGCCTGATACGCTTCGACCCGCTCTTTGATGGTGGCCTTGTCCCTCACAATCACCTCGGGAGGGACCTCTTTGATAAACAATACTGCCCATCGGTAGGACTGCAAGATGTCTCGAAGCTCCGAGGGCTTCATGGCGTGGGGAGGGCAGTGAGCCCCGGCGCCGTAGCCGAAGCAGCGCGGGATGCGGCATTTGAGCGTTACCCGATCGTCAACGGGAATGTCTTCCGCTCTTACGACCAGAGCCCTTGTGGCCCCCAGTTCCAGGGCCTTTTGCCGGTAGCGCTCGAGGTCTTCTTCGAGCCGGTCCTCGTGCATGTCCACCGTAATCTTTTCGATGCTGCTGCTCATGGGGTCTTCCTTTTTTCACCGTGGTTGTGTTTAATTCAAAAGCTCGGGATTTTTTCCGCTTATATCGGAAAGCCCGGTCAATGAGAAGTCCAAAGGAGGATTGACGATATGGCTCTCTATCTCGTGCAGCATGGGAAGAGCCTGCCAAAGGAGCAGGACCCCGAGCAAGGCCTATCTGCCGAAGGGGCTGCGGATGTGCAACGCATCGCCGGCGTGGCCGGCCAATACGGGGTGCGGGTCGGGCTTATTCAGCACAGCGGCAGGAAGCGGGCGAAGGAGACTGCGGACATTTTGGAGGCGGCATTGCATCCCGAAAAGGGCGTTCAGATGCGCAGCGGCATCGACCCTCTTGACGAAGTGGCATCCCTTGCAAACGATCTCAACAATGCCGACGACCTGATGCTGGTGGGTCATCTTCCCTTCATGGAGAGGCTGACCTCCTATCTGATCACCGGGTCCGTCGAAAGGCTTGTCTTCAAATTCCAGAACGGGGGTATCCTCTGTTTGGATCAGGACCCGGACAGAAACTGCTGGTTTATCAAATGGGGCCTGATGCCCAGGATCGGATGATGACCCGGGAACAATGACCGTTGGTTCCCATGGGGATATTTAACGCAATACTTTAAGACGCCGGTGGTTGGAGGATGAGACTATGAACGAAGCAAGTACCTCACGACATGAGGCAGGGGCCGAAGCCTCTTCACCAAATGCATCCTGTACCTTTATCTGCAGCCGCAACACCCTCGACGGGGCCTACCCGTCGCTCATGTTGGCCATAAATGCTCGCAGGCAGGGAATGGATGCGACGATCTTTTATACCTTTATGGGTATCAATGTGATCCGCAAAGACCGCGCCAAGCGCTCAAAGTTTATTCCTCCGGGGGTTATGGGGGCGATTCCGGGAATGGCGTCCGTGGCCACGTGGATGATGAAGCGGCAGATCGATAAAGCCGGCATGCCGACGGTTGAGGAACTCATGGAGATGGCTCAACTGGAGGGAGTGAAATTCGTAGCATGCAAGATGACCATGGATATGATGGAGCTGAAACCGGACGACTTTATCGAAGGCGTGGAAATCCAGACGGCCGAAGATTACATGAAGCATGCCAAGAACTGCACAGTGAACATGTTTACGTAGAAAACAGTGATCGAGTGGTCGGTGGTCGGAAAAGCGCCAAAAAACCTGGAACGCAGCCACTTCCATCATTCGGTGTGCCGCCACCGGCATGGCAATTACTTGGAAAACAGCAATTGGCGGCTCGTGATCTATGATCAGAGGGAGCGTCGCACTGCATGCCGGGGGCATCTCTCAACGATTATGCAGCGTAGTCGCCCCGGCTTTGAGGACCTCGCTGTGGTAGGGGCAGCTGTCGATCGCTGTCAGTTTTTCCGCCATCTCCTCGGTCGTCCGGAAGATCCAGGTGCTCGCTTCCGAGTAGCAATACAGTGCCAGCTCACACTCCGTGCATTCCATCGTGATCCTCTTCCTCGTCGCCCGACCAGCCGGCTGCATCTTTAGGAGATGCTGATTCGGTAAGCTTTTTCAGATATTCGTCCCATTCTATGGGGAGTAAATATTTCTTGCGACTGTTGCATTCTTTGCAGGCGGGCGCCACATTGCCTCGAGTGGATCGTCCGCCTCGCACGACCGGGACGATGTGATCCATGGTCAGATCTTGAGGCGCAACTTTCCTCCCGCAGTAGTAACACTCTCCTTTAGCCACCTTCCGCAACCACCACTGGGATTTACGGAGTGCTCTGGCCTTTTCCTTCTCTCGTCGGATTGCCTCGGGAGAATTTTTCACCAGGAAGAATGAATCATGAATCATCGCGGCTTATCGTCAGTCTTTCGCCGGTGTCGCTCAGCCGGTTCGATGTCCTTCCTGACCACGAAGAGCACGAAGGATCTGAGAAATCCCTTCGTGGCCTTCGTGGGGAAAGAAAGGTGTCTAATGGCGGACAACTCCTACGGAGTATTCTTCAGGGCAACGTAGAACGTGTTTTTGCCGCGCTTGATCAACAGCAGCAGGCTCTCGTTCTTTTTGAGCTTCTGCAGGGCCTGATTATAATCCCTGACATTCTGAATCTTTTGACGATTCACTTCCTTGATCAGGTCTCCGGGGCGCAGCTTGGCTTCAGCTGCCGCGCTTCCCGGTTGAATATCGGAAATGACCACGCCGCGTTCGCTCTCGTCCCACCCGAAGCGCTGAGCCAAGTCCGCAGTGAGGTTTTGCACCGTCAATCCCCAGGCGCTTTTTTCCTCGGCTGCAGGCGTTTGAACCGCCTCCTCGGGCATGGTGCCGATGGTCACCTTGATTTCTTTGTCCTTGCCGTCGCGAACTATTTTTAGAGTGGCTTGAGTATCGGGTGAAGTTGACGCGACCAGGCGCGAGAGTGCGTGTGCATTATCCAGGTCTTTCTTATTGAATGCGGTGATGATATCTCCTCGCTTCAATTCCAGCCTTGTCCGCCGGGCCGTCCGGGACCACATCTCCCACCAGCACCCCCGTGGTCTGCTTGATGCCGAAAGACTCGGCCAATTCCGGGGTGATATCCTGAATCATTACCCCGAGCCAGCCTCGAGT
The DNA here is from genome assembly GCA_963844985.1 of uncultured delta proteobacterium. Classification (GTDB taxonomy): domain Bacteria; phylum Desulfobacterota; class Syntrophobacteria; order Syntrophobacterales; family Syntrophobacteraceae; genus JADGQM01. The sequence goes on along the minus strand of CAWJQV010000027.1, from coordinate 73,452 downwards.
CACTTTGCCGGACTTGAGCTGAGGCAGAATCTCTTTTACGAGATTGATGGGTATGGCAAATCCGATGCCCTGACCCTGCGCAACTATGGCGGTGTTGACGCCGACCACTTCCCCGTTCATATTGAACAGAGGACCGCCGCTGTTGCCGGGGTTGATTGCGGCATCGGTTTGGAGAAAATCATCGTAAGGCCCGGCGCCGATGACGCGCCCTTTCGCGCTGATGATCCCAGCGGTAATGGTGTGGCCGAGGCCGAATGGATTACCGGAAGCCATCACCCAATCGCCCACCCGGATGCTGCCTGAATCCCCCAGTTGCGCCGGCTTTGGAAAATCGGAACCGGCGCTCACTTTGATCAGGGCGATATCGGTCTTGGGATCACGGGCGACAACCTTGGCGTCATAGTCCTTTCCCGTGTCGGTCTTTATCTTAATCTCATCCGCCTTCTCCACCACATGGTTGTTGGTGAGAATGAGCCCATCGTAATCGATGACAAATCCCGACCCGAGAGCATGAGTCTTCATCGCACCCTGGCCCTGAGAGCCGTCTCCAAAAAAACGCTTGAAAAATTCATCACCGAAAAAATCGCGAAAAGGTGAGTTCGGGCCCATGAAAGGCTTCATGGGGTTTTCTTTGAGGACTTGAGTGGTGGAAATATTGACGACCGCATGATTCACCCGCTCGGCCAGATCGGCAAAGGAGGGTGGTCCCTGCTGGCCGGAGCCTGCTGCAGCGGCGCCGGACTCCCCGGTGCCGGAAAAAAGAAGCATGACGGAGATGAGCGTCACATAAGTGAGAAACTTGACGGTTTTGGACTTTGCCTCAGCAAATCTCATTAAAACTCCTTTCTGAAAGGGGGCCTACCCGGTGGTCGATCAGGCTCGAACAGCCACCGCAGGCGAATCTCAAATATTCAGCTCTTTGGGTATGACACTCACTTTTTCGGTACGGATCCAAGGTTATGTGATTTGAGCGATAGAAACATAATCAAATTGCGTAAAAAAGCAAGGTTGAGATGCCGGGGGCAGGGGTGTGGAGTTTCTTCTGTGGGGTATGGGTTGAGTCGGCCGTATTAAAATCTCTTGAGGCCTCCTTCTCTGCCGTAATCTTCGATTGCGGAACGATTCTTGGGAAGGCACGCGAAGAAGCGCTGGGCTTCGGAAAAGTCCTTAAGCTGGACGGTCAACTTGACCAGCGGCTGGTCATGTTTGTCGAGGTAACTCGCGAGTTCTTCTATAGTAATGTTGGAAGGAGCTCGGGCGAGAGCCGGGATAAGGGAATGGAGTGTTTCCAGAAAAACGAGAACGTGAAACGATAGGGGAAATCGCCAGAGTGCGTCTTTGTTCCACCTCACATCGAGCAACTGCTGAGGCTGAAGGTCGTGCTTGAGCAGGTCCCGGCAATCCTTGTGATGAAAGGTCGTTCCGCGCTCGCTCAAAATGGCGACAAGGTCATCCTGGCCGGGATAAGGGTTGCAGCACCGGGCAAATTTGTGGATGGCCCGGTCGAGTTCGGAAACGGCAAGGTTGTTTCTTTCCAAAGGAAGCAACTTAAGGGAGCCGCGATGCGCGACGTGGTCGGATCCCGGCGGTGGAGGCTTGAGATAATAGAGGATCAGGTGAGGAGAAAGGAGGTCTTGCCCCACGCGGACAAAGAGCTCCGACAGGTCCTTCAAATTAAGGAATTCCAGGACGAAATAGGTATTTTCCCCACTCAGGATGTCATGGGACAAACCGTGTCGGTGAATCTCCTGCATCAGGATCTCTTCTCCGACCTTTTGGGCATAGCGCTGCCGCTTTTGATGAAGTTTCTTGTTGATGGCAGAGCGGGAACGGGGGGTCTTACACAGAGTTTCGAGCTCAGGGTCAACTTCCAAAGGTTCCGAAGAAGTCAGGATTTGAACGGTATCGCCGTCCTTGAGGACATGGGTCACGGGTACCCACTCGTTATTGATTGTCGCACCGTTACAGAAATCACCCAGTTCGGAGTGGATCTTGTAGGCAAAATCAAGAACAATGCTTGCTTTGGGGAGGTAGTAGATATCCCCGACCGGGGAATAGACAAAAATCTCTTCCGCCTCGGAAAGCCGGATCAGTGCCTTGCGTTGCGGTCCCGCCCCGCTGTACTCGCCGATCGTGCGCAGCAGTTCGCTGATTTCCTGCCAGTGTTCATCGCTGAGCGGTTTTTGGGCGTTCCATTCGGTCAAAATGCCATACGTGGCCCATTCATCCATATTGGGGGTGCGGATCTTAATGAGATAGTTGTGCCCTGCCCAATGAATGCGAACGTGCAAGCTTCGGTAGCCGGTATTCTTGGGATTGGCAATGAAGTCCCGGAGGCTTCTCGGGATCGGAGGAAAAGTCGTGTTGACAATGCCGAGCGCCGTATAGCAGGTTACCACGTCTTCCGTCTGCAAAATAATGCCGATATCGACATAATTCTCGGTATTGGCGAGTTCGAGGGTGCGCTTGACGGGATCATAATAACTGCCCAGGCCTTTTGCGCGAGGACGTACGGTCACCGGGCAGGCGGCGTCGGCAAAAGCTTTCTGAAAGGTCCGGACAATTTCATGGAACTCGGCGGAGTTCCGAAAAGAGTGGACAAATTGCAGGATCCGCTTGCTCTTTCGGGGATAGAGATAGGCAAGGGCGAGATGGTAGAGTTCCCGTTTGAGCGGAAAGATGTTGAACTTTGCGGCAATCGGCGCATAGACCTCAATGGTTTCCTGCGCAATACGCTGCCTCTTGGCCTTGGGCAGGTGGTGAAGCGTGCGCAGATTGTGCAGGCGGTCGGCAAGTTTGATCACAAGCACGCCAAGGCGCCTGCTGGCGCTCAGGAAAATCTTGCTGTGCGTGAGGTCCTTCAGGGTGGCTCGGTCGAGGTAGTGCCGCGTTAACTTCGTGCATCCGTCAACCAGTTCTGCGACGGCACCTCCAAACCGGTGCTCGATATCCTCCAGAGTGATGGCAGGGACATCCTCAACCACATCATGGAGCAAGGCGGCAGAAAGCAAACGTGGATCTCGGAATCTCAACTCTCGGGCGAGAATCTCGGCGACCGCACAGGGATGACTGATGTAAGGGGCCCCCGACCTTCGCCGCTGCCCCTTGTGGAGTTCGTCGGCAAACTCAAGGGCGCGAAAAAAAACCCGGTTCTCTGCGTCCTCACTATCAAGGAACTTGGCCATGCGCGATCGGTAGTGTTCCAGATCGAAGAGATGAGACTCGCTTCCTGATGCAGCAGGAAAAGAATAGGTGGATTGAACGTCGGTGGTCTCCGGAGTCTCGGTGTTTTCGCGCATCAAAGCACTTTCTTGTAGAGGGCTGTAAAACTGCGGGGACAGGAAACGGCAGCGGCCGTCGGGTTAGGCGCAGCGCCCGCAGATGGCCTGTCATCCTCTATATTACAGAAAAGGAGAGAATAGAACAAGGCTTCCTTGCGCAGGGTCCTGAAGGGCGCCCGTAGCTTTAAGAGCTATGGCGAGAGCTCTTGAGGGTTCCTGGCGAGAGAGCTTTTGACTTGACTTGGTTGTGAAATTTTATTAGGTTGCCGACGTCGCTGGGGAATCGTTCAACGGTAGGACTGCAGACTCTGGATCTGCCTATCCAGGTTCGAATCCTGGTTCCCCAGCCACCAGTGGTCCCATCGTCTAGTGGCCTAGGATATCGGCCTCTCACGCCGAAGACACGGGTTCGAACCCCGTTGGGACTACCAAAATCAATGCCAGGATTCTTGGCGTCGGGTTATTCTAGCGGGCTTTCCATGCCGAGTTTTCGTTTGTCTGATGGGTCGCCCCCCAACACTTCTCCGAGCATACTCCGGGTTTTGTGGCGGTTTGTATTCCTCCGGAAATACCGGACATGACCCATCGTGAAGGAGGACAATCTCTTCCCGGACGGGCGCGAGTTGGAATCGGGCCGCTCAAAGTCCCAGTGCCGCGACCGCCATTTCATAGATCCGGTCGGGGTCGAGGGGTTTCAGAATGAAGCCGTTTGCCCCCGCTTCCCTCATTCGCTGGTCTTCATAGTCCTGTCCTGGTGAGGTGAGCATGACGATGTGAAGGTCTCGCAGGCCGAGTTGGTTTCTGGCTGCGTCACAGACCTCGAGACCGTTCATCTTCGGCATCAGAACGTCAAGGAAGACCAAGTCGGGCCGGTATTGGCGGATCGCCTCCAGAGCTTCCATCCCGTTGCCGGCGAGAATCAGCTCTACTCCTTGATCTCCGAGTTCCTCGAGGGTCTCTTCAAACAGTTCCCTGACTTGAGGGTCATCATCCGCGATCAGGATTTTGGCCATTTTCTTATCCTCCTTGAAGTCCTTTTTCATCCACGAATGGACACGAAGCAACACCAAGAAGAGATAACCACCGATACTTCGTGTCTCTTCGTGGAGAAAGAAGCAAGTTCCCAAACTATTAAGGTAATGCCTGGTGGCCACCGGTATAATCGGTCACTTCCTGCCACCATTTCTCCAGGGGGGAAGTGGGCCAGGAATTGTGACCGGCGTTTTTGAAAACCCACAAGCGCTTTGGCGAGCGAATCAGGTCGTAGAAGGCAAGTGTCTGCTTGTTCGGGATGATTTCGTCCTTGTCGGCCATGAGCACGGCAACGGGGTTCTTATAGGTTCGGAGGTTCGCAACATTATCGAAACTATCCTTGACCAGCCACCTGGCAGGCAAAAACCAGTAAATCGATTGGGCCAGATCAGGCAGATTTTTCCATGGTGTTATCAGAACCAGACCGTCGACGGCCAGAGATTCTTCCGCAGCCACCCCCGTAGCCACAGCGCATCCCAGCGATTCACCCCACATGTATAAAGGTCCGGGAAATTCTTCTCTGATTGCTCTCGCCGTGGCGATCGCGTCGGCAAGCAGGCTTTGTTCGCCGAGCGAGCCCTGTCGGGCCCCGTAGCCGGGATATTCGGCGAGGAGAACCCGGTAGCCGAGCGGCCCCAGGGCTCTCACATAGTACATTCGGTCGTATGCGGATCCGGCGTTGCCATGGAAAACGACGATCGTTCCCCGTAAGTCGGTTGTATGCGGGGAGGCAATCAATCCTCGATATGATTCATCTGCCGCAGGCCAGGGCTTGACCGGAGAGGCCTTCAGCTGCTGGGTGAGCTGCACCAGGGAATAGTTGTCGGGATGATAGAGGAGGGAGTTCTGAAACAGGTATGCTCCCAGAATCGGGACCCCGAGAAAGCCGATCCACATCATGACGGTTGATGAATAGTTACCTGGCATTATCCCTTGCCTTGGCCCAGGCATCGCGAAGGGTCACGGTACGGTTGAAGACCAGGGCCCCGTCGCGGGAATCCTTGGAGTCGACGCAGAAATAGCCCAGCCTCTCGAACTGGTAGAAACTCCCGGGCGCAGCGTTGCCAAGACTCGGTTCAACATAGCTGGGTTTCAGCACCTCGAGGGAGTTGGGATTGATGAAAGCGCGGAAGTCTGCTCCGTCCTTATCCTCGTTGGGATTGGCTTTGGTGAAAAGACGATCGTAGAGACGCACTTCAACTTCCACCGCATGGGCCGCCGAAACCCAGTGCAGGGTCGCCTTCACCTGTCGACCGTCGGGGGCCCCGCCGCCGCGCGTCTCAGGGTCATAAGTGCAGCGCAGCTCTTCGATTTCGCCCGTCTTCGGGTTCTTCACCACGTCCACGCATTTGATGTAATACGCGTAGCGCAGGCGGACTTCACGGCCGGGGGCCAGGCGAAAAAATTTGGGAGGCGGTACTTCCATGAAATCCTCGCGCTCGATGTAGAGCACGCGTGAAAAAGGCACCTTTCGCGAGCCCATGCCGGGGTCTTCCGGATTGTTGACTGCTTCCAGTTCTTCCCCTTGACCTTCCGGGTAGTTTTCAATCACCACCCGCAGCGGACGCAATACCCCCATCACCCGCGGGGCGCGCCGGTTGAGGTCCTCCCGCACGCAGTATTCCAAAAGTTGCACATCGACGAGGCTATCGGCCTTGCCCACACCGATGCGCTCACAGAAGTTCCTTAAGGCCTCAGGAGTGTACCCTCGCCGGCGAATTCCGGCCAACGTCGGCATGCGCGGATCATCCCATCCCGTGACATGCTTTTCTTCAACCAGCTTCAACAACCTGCGCTTGCTCAAAACGGTGTAGCTCAGGTTCAGCCGGGCAAACTCGATCTGCTGGGGGTGATAGATGCCCAGTTCATCGAGGAACCAATCATACAGGGGTCGGTGGTCTTCATACTCCGTGGTGCAGATGGAGTGGGTGATCCCTTCGATGGAATCCGACTGTCCGTGAGCGTAGTCGTACATCGGGTAGATGCACCATTGATCTCCGGTCCGGTGATGGGTTTCCTTCTTTATACGGTAGAGGACGGGATCGCGCAGGTTAAGGTTGGGCGAGGCCATATCGATCTTGGCGCGAAGCACCATGGCGCCGTCCTCGAATTCGCCGGCCCGCATCCGTTGAAAGAGGTCCAGATTCTCCGCTACCGAACGATTGCGATACGGACTGTCTTTGCCGGGTTCGGTGAGGGTCCCCCGGTGCTCCTTGATTTCTTCGGCGCTCAGACTATCCACGTAGGCCTTGCCGGCTTTGATCAGCTCCACCGCCCACTCGTAGAGCTTTTCAAAATAGTCCGAGGCATAGTACAACCGGTTGTCCCAGTCGAAGCCAAGCCATCGGACATCGGCCATGATCGACTCGACGTATTCGATGTCCTCTTTGCTGGGATTGGTGTCATCGAAGCGAAAATTGCACAGGCCGCCAAATTCTGCGGCGAGGCCGAAGTTGAGGCACACCGACTTGGCATGTCCGATATGCAGGTATCCGTTCGGTTCGGGGGGAAATCTGGTCATCACCCGCCCGCCGAATTTGTTGGACTTCATATCCTCGATCACGATATTGCGAATAAAATTGGGTGGAGTCATGAATTCCGTTTTTGTCATCGATTAAGCTCCCTTCTGTCGCGCCAAATAGCTTATCATTTTCCAGCCGAATATATTACCATACTGTTTTGCGCAATGCCACTAGTCCGGCGGGACCGCCACCGGATGGAGGTGTCGGCAAAGGTTCACCAAGAGGTCGCGGGACGTGCGGAGGTCGCCAAACCTTCTCCTGCCGCCCCAGCTTACCGTCAATTGCCAACGACCGGGAGGCAAGATTGATGAAATCATCGTCTGATGAAATGAAAAATCTGCTCAAAGCGAGCAGGATGTGTGTTCTTTGCACCTGTGCCGAGGGGAAGCCCCATTGTTCCTTGATGGCTTATGTCACGGATGATTCCGTGACGAAAGTCTTCATGGTGACCCTCAAAGAAACTCAAAAATATCGGAATTTTCTTCAGAACCCGCAGGCAAGCCTGCTCGTGGATACCCGGAATGAGCGGCCATCAGCAGGCCGGGGAGAAATCCGGGCGCTCACCGTCTCCGGGACTTTCCAGATGATTGGAGATGAGGCTGAGCGGCAGCGCATCCTTGGCAAGTTGGCCGCGAGTCATCCCCATCTCAAGGAATTGCTGGGGCATGAGGATGCTGAGCCTTTTGCCATCAAGATCAATTCCTTTCTGCTTTTGGCCGGCGCTCTGGAGGCACAATACCTTGAAGTCTAGCCCGTTTTCACCCGGGAACTCGAACCTTCAATTGTTTTGCCAAAAACTTTTAGAAATGCTATGTAAACCCTCCGGAATTCGAGAGAGATTCGGGAAGCGGCTGTGCCTTCGGGCAATGGCAGGGAAATCCCGGCTAGAGTGACCTGTCCGCGCCGGGCACATGATTCGATTCCCGGTTTTCGATTGCTATGGTGCTGGTGAACCTCCGAGAGTGTTGACCACTTGGACCATGACGGCCGGTTGAAGCACGATTGAAAGAGCGACTAGAGCATGGGAGTTGCCCCGGGGCGGGTGCTCCCTTTTTTACTTTTGGAGTTTTTGAAATGTTGAAATCCTTTTTCTTTAAGGCTTTCTGGTGCTTCTTTGGCATCTTTTGCATTGCCGGTTTTGTTTGTGCGGATGACCGCGGTCTGAAGCTGAGTCCCGATGAAAGCCCAAAAGCGCGATCGGAACAGCGGGTAGCCCTGGTGATCGGCAACGGGGCCTATGAATCGGCACCTCTGCGCAACCCCCCCAACGATGCCCGGGCGATGGGGACGGTTCTGAGAGAGTTGGGTTTTGACGTCATTGAACGGGAGAATCTTACTCAGAAGGACATGAAGAAGGACATTCAGGCGTTTGGTCAGAGACTCCTTAAAGGCGGTGTCGGGCTATTCTACTATGCCGGTCATGGAATGCAGGTGAACGGGCGTAACTACCTCATTCCCGTGGGAGCGCAGATCGAACACGAAAAACAGGTGGAATACGAAGCAGTGGACGTGGGGATGGTGCTCGCAGAGATGGACAATGCGAGGAATCGTCTCAACATCGTGATTCTCGATGCCTGCCGTGATAACCCCTTCTCCCGCAGTTTTCGTTCGAGCGCTCAAGGTCTGGCGTCCATGAACGCCCCCAGCGGCACCCTGGTCGGTTATGCCACCGCCCCGGGTTCGGTTGCCAATGACGGGTCGGGTGAAAACGGGATCTATACGGGCGAACTCGTTAAGGAGATGAAGGCCCCGGGGTTAAAGGTCGAGGATGTTTTCAAGCAGGTGCGTTCGGCAGTCCGCGAGGCAACCCAGGGCCGTCAGGTCCCCTGGGAGTCTTCGTCTCTCGAAGGTGATTTCTACTTCAAACCTCCTGCACCCGTTGCCGCTCCGGCGCCTGCTCCGGACCGGACCGCCGGTGTCGCTCCGGCGCCCGCGGTTCGCAGTGAGAGCGGACCACGGAGTTTCAAGATTTGGAAAGAACCGGTCACCGGTATGGAGTTTGTGTGGGTCCCCGGTGGCTGCTATCTGATGGGAAGTCCCCAAACTGAGCCGGGTCGGGACTCTGACGAAGGACCGGTCCACGAAGTCTGTGTCGATGCCTTCTGGATGGGAAAAACCGAGGTGACGAACGCTCAGTACCGCGCCTTTCATAAACCTCACAATAGCAAGGAATTCCAAGGCGTATCGCTGAACGGGGACCCTCAACCCGCGGTTTATATTGCCTGGGAAGATGCCGACAGTTTTGCCCAGTGGCTCACCACCAAGAATGGCGGCAACGTTAAGTTCAGGCTTCCCACGGAAGCGGAGTGGGAATATGCCTGCCGGGCCGGAAGCGACACCTCGCGCTATTGGGGGGATGATCCGGACCGAACCTGTGAATCCGAGAACGTCGGAGACCAGACGGCCCGGAAGCTGTGGACGTGGGAAGACCTTCACGGGTGTGATGACGGCTATTCCGCAACGGCCCCGGTCGGCGCCTTTCCGCCTAATCCCTTCGGTCTTCAGGACATGCTGGGAAATGCGTGGGAATGGTGTCTGGATGTTTATGATGTCGATGCGTATATCAAGCATGACCGCAACAACCCCGTCTATACCAATCAGAGCAATGGAACCGACCGGGTAATCCGAGGCGGCAACTGGAACGGAGGTCCACGGAGCGTGCGCTGCGCCCGTCGCGGCAGCGGCTTTCCCAAAGCCATGAACGATGACCTTGGCTTTCGTTTGGTCAGGGAACCATAGTTGTTGGGCTCTATCCACGAAGGACACGAAGGATCACGAAGAAAAGGGGTAGCCTCAAGAATTGAGCTTTTCTTTTCCGGTGTTCCCGGGGGATCGAGTTAAATCAAAGGAGAAGAGAACAATGCGTTGGCAGGGCACGGTGAGGGCGCGAACATGGGCGATTCGAAACTTCGGAACGATTCTGCTGGTTGCGATCTTGGTCTGCTTGCCTGCGGGCAAAGCGGGTGCAGCTGATCAGGAGACGATCAAGTTCCGCTGGGCCTTTGGGGCACTGACGCAAAGCGGGACCGATCCGAAACTTGAAGTAGTCGGCAGCAACACGGTCTTGAAAACCGGGGACCAGCTCAAAATGATGGTTGAGCTGCAGAACGAGTGCTATGTTTATTGATCCACCACAATTCTCAGGATGAAGTCAAACTATTGTTTCCATATACGCTGAAGCAGCTTTCGACCGACTATCAGCAGCAGAGGAAATATTACATCCCGGAAGGAGACCGCTGGTTTGAACTCGACCAGCATGTCGGCCGAGAGACATTCTACTTGCTCGCTTCGGCGAAGCGACTGGGAAGCCTCGAAGAGCTTTTCGAACGATACGAAAAGATTGAGCCTGCCTCGAAAAACAGAATTGACCAGACAGGTTCTGGATGAAGTCCGCAGCTTCAAGAAGCAGCATCGCGAACTGGCGACGGCGGCGGAGCGCCCGGAAACCATCGGCGGGGCCGTCCGCGGGTTCGAAAAGGCCCAGGGAATGAATCGCCCGGACATCGCGGTCATTGCGACCGAGATTTCTGCTCCCGGCTTTGCTGCCAGGACGTTCACCATTGACCACCAATAGCAGGAGGCAACCGGCCAAGGTCACGATGTTTCTGGTCGTGACCTCGTTTATTGCCGCTCACCTTTTCGTCTGGCTTCTGCCGGGGGTTTTTGCGCCGCTGAATGCGCAGCTGATCGATCGATTCTTTCGCTTGCGCCATGCGGTCGATCGGTCTCCGGCCCGCCTACCACGACACGATCGTACACGTCGATATCAACAACACGGCAATCCAGAAACTGAACAATTACTACCTCAATCGCTCCTACTATGCCCGGGCCGTGAGAAACCTGGCGGCGATGGGAACGGCGATCCAGGCGTATGATTTCATTTTTGCCTCGCGCCTCAATGCTCAGGATGACCAAGCCTTGATCGAAGCCACCCGGGAAGCCGGAACGGTTTATTTTGGTCTCGCTTTCCTGCTTGCCGATCATGAAGGGACGGCAAGAAAGAATGCTCGCAATGAGGAGATTGACCGTTATCTCGAACGGACCAAATGGCCGCTGCATGTTATCGGCGATCCTTCCGGGCTGTATTTCGGAAAGGACCCGCTGACAACCTTCATCCCCCTGGCCTCGGCCGCGAAAGGTCTCGGTTTCATCAATATCAAACCCGATGCTGACGGCGTCTTCCGCCGGGTTCCCCTCCTGGTGAAGTATGGTGACGGGTGCTATCCGAGTTTTGCTCTCAGGGTGGTCTGCGACTACCTCGGTGTTGCCCCGGAGAGAATTACCGTTGCCCCCGCAAACAATATCACTCTTAAAGACGCCAGGCGACCGGACGGCACCAGCCGTGACATCGTCATCCCCATAGATGACAGCGGCAATATGCTGGTCAATTACATCGGTCCGTGGGAGCGCATGACCCATTATAGTTTCGCGGACATCTATAATGCTTCGGAAAATCCGGATGAAATGGAGACCTGGACGGAGGAGCTCAAAGGGAAGATCGCCCTCATCTCCGACGTCTCAACCGGTTCGTCCGACGTGGGCCCGGTACCGACCGACCTCAGTTTTCCGCTGAGCGGTTTGCACGCCAACGCCATCCACACGATCCTCACCGAGGAATTCCTGCGCGAACTTTCAAGACGGGAAATGGTGATGATCGAGCTGCTCTTGGCCGTGATTGTCCTGGCGCTCTCCTTGAGGTTTGCGACTCCCTTTTTCCCGATCCACATGGTCACCCTGGCAGCAGGATATCTGATCTTTGCGGGATTGTGTTTCTTGAAGGCCCGCCTCGTTGTCGGGGTTGTCGGTCCGCTCCTGATGATGTTCTTTGCAGGGGTCCTCGTGACGGCCTATCGTTATTTCATCGGCGCGAAGGAAAAGGAGGTTCTCAGAAGGACTTTGGAGGCCTATTTCCCGCCCCTGGTGGTGAAGAAAATCATGACCAATCCGGGACTCCTCACCTTGGGAGGGCAGAAGAAGGAATTGACGGTCCTTTTCAGTGACATCAAGGATTTCACCACCCATTCGGCAGCCCTTTCACCGGCTCAGATCCAGCACTTCCTCAACGAATATTTCGAAGCCATGGTTGAAGTGGTCTTCCGTTACCAGGGGACGGTGGACAAGTACATTGGCGACGGTCTGATGGTTTTCTTCGGAGACCCGGAGCCGCAGCCGGACCATGCGGTGAGGTGCGTGCGCGCCGCCATGGAAATGCAGAAGAAAACCGCCGAGCTCAGAGAAAGATGGCGGCAGGCGGATGGTTTTCCCCTCAGCATTCGCATCGGCATCAACAGCGGGGAAGTAGTGGTGGGGAATATGGGTTCCTCGCGGCGCCTGGCCTATACCGTGCTGGGGTCGGCGGTGAACCTGGCTCAGCGCCTGGAAACGAATGCCCCCGTCGGGGGTATCCTGATTTCGCAGCGCACGTATGAGCTGGTCAAAGATGAAATTGCGACTTCTCCGATCGGAGCGCTCAAGGTCAAAGGCATTGAAGAACCGGTCAGTGCCCATGAGGTGCTGATCGAGGGGCAGCCAAACGTTTAGCAAAGGCCGGTGGAAGCAAGCCACCGGCGTTCTTGCTTAACATGAATGATCCTTGGCTTCGTCTGGCTGAAGTCCAGCACAAATCGGAAACTTTAATGGATCCGAGCACCCCCGCAGGATCTTCCAAACCTACCGGTAAGGGTTGATGGTCAGCACCGGGGCGGGGGACTTCTGCACCACCTGCGTGGCAACGCTGCCGAACAAAATGCGGTCCAGCCCCTTCCTGCCGTGTGTGCCCATGATGACGAGATCGACTTTCTGAGCGGCGATATACTTAAGAATCTCTTCCGCCGGGTCGCCCTGCACCACGGCGGTCTTCAGTTTTGGATAATCGCAAAAAATTCTTCCACAAATTCCGCCAGTTTCTTCTGGCCCCCCTGCAGCACCTCATCGCCGAAGTTCTTCAGGGAGGGATGGGGGATGTAGAAGGTTTTGAATTTCTCAAAGCTGCTGGCCACAAAAAGCAGGTGGATCTCGGCGCTGAACTTTTGGGCCATGGCAATGACTTCAGGGGCAAGCTTCGAGGAGGCTTCAGAAAAGTCAGCCGGAAACAAGATCTTATAGACATCTTTCATGACGCATCTCCTTATGAGAAAGGTTCATTGTGATTCTCGAATGACCAAACCCTCCATGCGTTCTTTCCGATTGAATTCGGAAGCGAAACGCAAGGCTTCCTCACGATTCTTGAAGGTCCCAATCAGGACGCGATTCCATCGGCCGCTCCCGCCCAGGTTGAGATTCTCAATTCGCGATGAATACCCTTTGGCTCGGAGTTGATCGACGAGTTTTTGGGCGTTGTCGGCATCCTTCAGGGAGGAGACCAACACCGTAAAGTGCTCGGAGCCAATTCCCGGTGGCGCCGATTCGGGCAACGAGGCTTGCTGTGACGCACCGCTTCGCGGGTCGCGGTTGGGTTGAGTATGTTCCGCCGCCGCCTTGGTTTTTGGATTCGGGGTCTCTGTGCCCGGATGTTTGGGGGGGGGCGCGGGCACGGTGGGCAGATGCCTCAGAGTGGGGGGAATGGGCGTGTCGCTCTGGGTAAGGTCTTCGTAATAATCAAGAGCCTGGAGCATTTTTTGGGGGCTGTCGAACGCCTCCGGGGCTTGGGGCTGAGGTTGCTGGACGGCCTTTTGCCCCAGCCCGAGAAAGCGCATCAGGTGGGCCTGCAGGGAGATATCGTCGGAGCTCACCAGGGGAATCCCCCTGCCTATGAGGATTCCGAATACAAACATCCACGAAAGCACCACGACCATCCCCAGGGAGCTGAAAATGAGCTCCCCGTAACCGAGTTCGAACCGGAAGCGCTTCGGCTTTTTGACCGTTTCATCCTGTTCGCTGTCGATGTCGCTTTTTCTCGCTCGGGTCATCAGTCCACAACCCCAACAGGCAAGATGGTTCCAAAGGATAGGTTACATTTTCTCCGGTGCGCTCACCCCGAGGAGTCCCATGGCATTGCGAACGACCAGACGGATGGCATCGGCCATGGCAAGGCGGGCCGCGGTCAATTCCAGATCCTCGGAAATAATGCGGTTCTGGTTGTAGTAACTATGGAAATGAGACACCAGTTCATGAAGGTAATACGGTATGAAATGGGATTCCAGAGCCGCTGTGCACTTGGCCAGCACCTGCGGATATTCACCCAGCAGCTTGATAAGGTTCAGTTCCTCCGGGAGGACCAGCCTGGGGAAGGGATAAGAATTCATCCCGGTGGGTCTCCGGTAGGCAATCCCGCGCTGTTCGGCCACTTCGAAGATGCTGCAGAGTCGTGCATGGGCATACTGGACGTAATATACCGGGTTGTCGTTGCTCTGACTCTTGGCCACTTCGAGATCAAAATCAAGCGGGCTGTCCGAGCGGCGGGTAAGGAAAATGAAGCGCGCCGCATCTTTCCCGACTTCGTCAATGACTTCGCGCAAGGTAACGAATTCCCCCGCACGTGTCGACATGGCAACCGGCTTGCCGGCGCGCAGCAGGTTGACGAGTTGGACCAGAATAATCCGCAGATCGTCCCGTTCACGGCCAAGCGCCTGGACACCGGCCAGAACCCGCTCCACATAACCGTGATGATCGGCGCCCCAAATGTCGATCACGGTGTCAAAGCCGCGTTCGAACTTGTCCCGGTGGTATGCCAGGTCGGCAGCGAAATAGGTGCTGACCCCGTTTGAGCGAATCACCACGCGGTCCTTTTCATCGCCGAAGGCAGTGCTTCTGAACCACCTGGCGGAATCGCTCTCGTAGACGAAGCCGCGGGCCGCCAGCGCTTCAATCGTACCCAGAAGAGCATCGCTGTCGTGAAGGGACTGTTCGCTGAACCATTGGTCGAAGTGAACCCCGAAGCGATCCAGATCATCCTTGATGCCATTGAGTATTCGGGACGCGGCGAAGCGCGTGAACACCGAAAGGACTTCATCCAGCGGACTCTTCTGAAACCCGGTACCTTCCTGTTCGACAAACTCGCGCGCGAGATCGCGCATGTAGTCGCCCTGGTAGTGGCCTTCAGGAAATGCGACGTCCTCTCCCAGGCTTTGCCGGTATCGATAGTAGAGGCTGCGCCCCAGGGTGTCCATTTGATTGCCGGCGTCGTTGATGTAGTACTCGCGCTCCACCTGATAGCCGCATGCGGTCAGAATGTTGGCAAGCACATCCCCGGTAGCGGCGCCCCGGCCGTGGCCAATGTGCAAGGGTCCCGTGGGATTGGCGCTGACAAATTCGACCTGAACCCGTTTTCCCTTGCCGAGATCTTGACGCCCATAAGCTGTCGGGTCGCTGAGGATTTCTTGAAGAATCTCGTGCCAGGCGGAATGCTTAATAAAGAAGTTGATGAATCCCGGTCCGGCGATTTCCGTCCGCTCGATGATCCGGTCGGGATCGTTGATATTGGACACGATCAATGCCGCTATGTCGCGCGGGTTGCGCCGCAATTGACGGGTTAAGCTGAAAGCAACATTGGTTGCATAATCACCGTGCTGCGCCAGGTTGGGAATGTCGAGTTCAATCGCAAAGGGCCCCGGTGGACTCCCGGCAACCGTCGGCAGCAGAGGCGAGATGGCATCCGAGAGCATTTCCATGAGCCGGTTTCGAACAAGGGCCATAACCGGTAAGACCTCCTTCTTTGATGATGAGTGGTGCCTGTTTATATCTCAGCAGCGCCCCGCGATGCAAGTCTATCCTTGTAGATTCGCTGAGTTAAGCAGGTTCCTCGAATGCTGGACTCAAAGATATTCTCCAACCGATCGATTCCCGTTGAACCGAGTGCTGACGAGTCTCTATGCAAGCCGGTCGAAATATGTTAGGCGATTCGCGAAGGAATGGAAAGAGGATCTTTGATGGGCCGGAATTAAGAGGAAGGAAGAACATGTCATTGGGGTATCTCCTCACGGTCGTCGGGCTGATTTGCTTTCTCGAGGGCTTGCCTTACTTTGCTTTCCCGAAGCAGCTCAAGGCCTGGCTCGAAAGGCTCATTCTCATGCCCTGTGCTCATCTCCGCATGATGGGCGGGGCCTTGATGGTCGCCGGGCTTCTGCTGGTCTATTGGGGTCGCCGGCATGGAGGGTAGGGGCGAGCTCAAATACGACCTCGACGATTACCACTACGATCTCCCTGAAGCCCTGATCGCTCAGGAGCCTCAGGAAAAGCGAGAAGCCTGCCGGCTGCTGGTTTTGAGGCGTTCGTCAAAGACCCTGGAACACCGCCGGTTTGATGAGATCTGCGCTATCCTGCAGCCGGGCGACGTCCTGGTCCTCAATGACACGCGGGTGGTCCCGGCCCGCCTGCTCGGGACAAAAGCGACCGGCGGTAAAATCGAGCTCCTCGTGTTGGAGCCTTTCAAACCCGAGCCTGACAGTGACGGAGCGGTTTATTCCTGTTTGGTGAAGGCTGCCAAACCCCCGCAGCCGCGCAGCCTGATCACCCTGAGAGAGGGCCTTCAGGCAGAGGTTCTCACCGCACCGCACGAGGGCCGGGTGCAAGTCCGCTTTCTGACCTCGGAGCCTCTCTCAAAGCTCCTGGAACGCGCAGGAGAAGTTCCCCTGCCGCCCTATATCCATCGCAACGGCACAAGCCCGCTGCGCGATGACGCGATCGCTTATCAGACCGTCTATGCCCGTGAACCGGGATCGGTTGCCGCCCCTACCGCCGGCCTGCACTTCAGTGTCGACCTTCTGCGGGAATTGGAGCAGCGCGGGGTGGAGATCGTCAAGGTGACCCTCCATGTCGGTTACGGCACCTTCGCCCCCATGCGGGTGAAGGACATCCGGCAGCATGCCATCCATCGCGAGTACGCTGAAATCAGCCGCGATGCGGCCGAACGGATTTCTCGGGCGAAAAGGAAAGGCAGACGCATCGTGGCGGTCGGCACGACATCGGTCCGCATCCTGGAATGGGCTGCTTGCGGAGAAGAAGGGGTTGAGCCCTTTTCCGGCTTCTGCGATCTTTATATCTATCCGGGTTTTCGCTTCCGGATCGTGGATGCCATGATCACCAATTTCCATTTGCCGAAATCGAGTTTGCTGCTGTTGGTTTCCGCATTGGCGGGCCGGGATGCGATTCTTCACGGGTACCGCGAAGCAGTGCGGGAAAATTACCGGTTTTTCAGTTATGGCGATGCCATGCTGATTCTATAAGGGATGCCCGTAGTGGTTTTTGAGATTCTCGCGCGTGATCCCGGATGCCAGGCGAGGCGCGCTCGCCTGGCGACCGCCCATGGGCCGATCGAGACGCCGGTGTTTATGCCCGTAGGCACTCAGGGGTCGGTTAAGGGCCTGTCTCCGGATGAACTGGAAGCCCTGGGCGCCCGGATTATTCTGGGCAACACCTACCATCTCCATATGAGGCCGGGTGCGGAACGGATCGCCCGTCTTGGCGGCCTGCACGCATTCATGCACTGGCCTCGGTCAATCCTGACGGACAGCGGCGGCTTTCAGGTGTTCAGCCTGGCCCGGATCAATAAAATCGAAGAGGAGGGAGTGGTCTTTCAATCGCACCTGGATGGCTCCCGGCATCTGCTCAGCCCCGAAATGGCGGCGAATATTCAGATGCAGCTGGGCTCGGATATTGCCATGGTGTTTGATGAATGCAATTCCTACCCGGTTTCGTACGCCTATGCGCAGGAGTCCATGCAGCGCAGCGTGCGCTGGGCGGAACGATCCAAAGCGGCCCACAAGCTGCCCGCCCAGGCCCTTTTCGGAATTGTCCAGGGGAGTGTTTTCCTCGACCTCAGAAAAGCCTGCCTCGACCAACTGGCGGCCATCGGTTTCGATGGCTACGCCCTGGGGAGCCTCTCCGTGGGCGAACCCAAAGAGGAGATGCTGGCGGTTTTGGAGACCATGACGCCCCTGCTGCCCGGTTCGAGTCCTCGTTATCTCATGGGCGTCGGCACCCCTGAGGACATTGTGGAGGGGGTGCGGTTGGGGGTGGACATGTTCGATTGCGTGATGCCCACGCGCAATGCCCGGAACGGGATGCTCTTCACCTCCCGGGGGAGCATCCAGATCAAGAACAGTGCCTATGCAGACGATGCCGCCCCGATTGAAGCGGGATGCTCCTGCTACACCTGCCGGCGTTTTTCCCGAGCCTACCTGCGGCACCTGTTCATGGCGCGGGAACTCCTTGCTTATCGCCTGAACACGCTCCACAACCTGCACTATTACCTCACCCTCATGGCAGCCATACGTCAGGCCATTGAAGACGGCCGCTTCGAAGCCTGGCGGAAAGCCTTCTACGCAGAGCGTTCCCGGGACTCAGCGGCCTGATGACGCGGAATGGCAGGAGCAATAGACGTGCTGTGCGATCCCCTCCGCCAGTCCCTGCCGCCAATGCTATTGACCCAAATTATTCGATTCCTTTAGGAAATTGCTTGATTGATTTTCCTCTCCCATTGCATTAGTAAAGGTTACGTTTATCTGAATTTGTGCCTCTTTGACCTGCTAAGCTGAAGCAGGCAAGCAATTTGCGGGAGTTTTCGACCATGCAATTTATCGATCTCGGTTTCCAGCAACGGCGGGTTCGGGAAAAAATAAAGGCAAGGGTAAAGGCCGTTTTCGATCACGGTCAGTACATTCTGGGGCCGGAAGTTAAGGAGTTGGAGGAGCGACTTGCGGCTTACGTTGGTGTGAAGCACGCCATTGCCTGCAGTTCCGGCACGGATGCCATCCTCATGGCTCTGATGGCTCACAACGTGGGTCCAGGGGATGCAATTTTCACCACCCCGTTCACCTTCATTGCCACCGCGGAAGTGATCAGTTTGCTCGGCGCTACCCCGGTTTTTGTGGATATTGATCCAAGAACCTACAACATCGCTCCGGAGGCCCTGGATCTCGCAATTCGGGCGGTGGCAAGCCGTGACCCGTCGCTCCATCCCCTGCCTCGGTTTGCCTCTTCGTCTGCGGTCGCTCATCCCGCCATTACCGCAAAGGGCATTATCGCCGTGAATCTTTATGGTCTGCCGGCGGACTACGAGCGGATCAATGCTGTTGCTCGGGAACACGGGTTGTTTGTGATTGAGGATGCGGCCCAGTCTTTTGGGGCGGAAATCCGGGGGGTCAAGTCTGGGGCTTTGGCAAGTATCGGTTGCACTTCTTTTTTCCCGGCCAAACCCTTGGGTTGTTATGGCGATGGGGGGATGTGCTTTACCGATGATGACGTTCTATCCATGCTTATGAGATCCATCAGCCTGCATGGACAGGGGCGGGATCGCTACGAAAACGTTCGCATAGGCATCAACGGCCGCATGGACACCCTGCAGGCGGCTATTTTACTGACCAAATTTGAGATCTTTCCGGAAGAAGTGGAACTGCGTCAGGACATCGCCGGAGCTTACACGGATTTGATTGCTTCCGGTTCATCCTTGGTCACTCCCTATGTTCCTAACGGGTACCAATCGGTTTGGGCTCAATACACTCTTAGAGCCATGGACGACGCGCACCGCCGCCTGCTCCAAGTTCGCTTGAAAGAGGCGGATATCCCTACGGCCATCTATTATCCCAAGCCGCTGCACCTTCAAGAGGCTTTCGGGGGATTGGGCTACGAGGCAGGGGACCTGCCCGTGAGTGAAGACTATGCGAGGCGTGTTTTCAGTTTGCCCATGCATCCTTACTTGAAGCAGGAGGATTTGCAGAGCATCGCACGCCATCTCCTGGATTCCGGTGGGTAGCCTTCCGGGCGCTGGAGAAGGATTTCGAGTGAACGGCGGGTGTTGAAGACCCGTTCAAGTGGTGAGGGAGTCCGCTCCTTCTGCAAATTTCACTTTTGCATTTTTAGCCTGCGGACCCTGTTGAGTCGGGTTGCATGGTCCGCAGGCTGACCTCAAAAGAAACAAGGAGTTCTAATGCAAACAGTCGCTCCGGGACAGGCAAGCTCATCGGAAACGAAGCGCAGTGCGGCTAATGGCAAGGTTTCTGTATGTCCGGCGGGAGAGGTCTTTGCGCTTCCCAACGAAGAAGACTATGTGATGGAGTTTAAGAAGCTCCAGAACATGGTCCGGGACCAGCGTGCTCTGGGGCGGGAGATCGTCGTCGTCGTAGGACTCGGTTTTGTCGGGGCGGTCATGGCGGCCGTGGTGGCCGATGCCACCGATAAAATTACGGGAAAGCCCTCGAAGTTTGTGATCGGAATGCAGCGACCCTCGACACGGTCGTTCTGGAAAATTCACTATATCAACCGGGGAATCCCACCTGTTGAATCCGAAGATCCTCAGGTGCGGGCAATTATTGAGAGTTGCGTCAACGAAAAAAAGACTCTGGTGGCAACCTACACCTATGATGCGCTGTGCCTGGCGGATGTGTTAGTGGTTGACGTGCAGTGCGACTACAGCAAGGCCTCCCTCGGAGATGTGGCAACGGGGCGCGCGGAAATTGACGCTCTCGAAGAAAGCCTCCGAATCATCGGGGACAAGATAAGGCCCGAATGCCTCGTCTTGATCGAGACTACCGTCCCTCCGGGCACCACGGAATATGTCGCTTATCCGATCATCAAGAAAGCCTTCGCCAAACGGGGCTTCGAGCACCATGAGCCGCTCCTGGCCCATTCCTTTGAACGGGTCATGCCCGGTCGAGACTATGTGAGCTCCATCCGGGATTTCTGGAGGGTTTGCAGCGGCATCAACACGGAAGCAAGGGAGAGGGTGGAGCGTTTTCTCGCGGATGTTCTGAACGTCGAGGAGTACCCGTTGACCGTCCTGGACCGGCCTATCGAGAGCGAGACCTGCAAGATCGTGGAGAATTCATACCGCGCCACCATCCTGGCCTTTCTGCACGAATGGAGCGTGTTTGCGGAACGTAATGGAGTCGATATTATTAAGGTTATTGAAGCCATCAAAATACGCCCGACGCACTCGAATATCATTTTCCCCGGACCGGGAATCGGGGGCTACTGCCTTCCCAAGGATGGCGGGCTGGGCGTCTGGGCCTACAGGACACTTATGGGTTTTGAAGACGAGATCTTCCATCTCACTCCCAAGGCTATCGATATCAACGATACCCGGGCCCTTCATGCGACGCGCCTCGTGCGCGACGCCCTCCGCAACATGGGAAAGATCGTGGCCGCTTCAAAGGTTGCACTCCTTGGCGCCTCCTATCGGGAGGATGTTGGCGACACCCGCTACAGCGGTTCCGAGCTGATTGTGCGGAAACTCACGGAGATGGGAAGCGATGTGGTGGTGCATGATCCCTACGTCAGTCATTGGTGGGAGCTGGAAAAACAAGACAGCTACCCGGCACCGGGCCATTCGCGCGCCCGCTTCTTTCGCAACCAGGATAAACTTGCGGATTTGCGTGTTTTTAAAGACCTGCGGGAAACCATCAAGGGGGCCGATGCCGTGGTCCTCGCCGTTCGTCATCAGGCCTATCGCTCCCTCGTTCCCGATGAAGTGGTGGCCATGGCCGGCAAGCCGATGGCCGTTATCGACTGTTTCGGAATGCTGGACGACCATACCATTCGCCGTTACTTTGAACTGGGCTGTGAAGTGAAGGGCTTGGGACGAGGGCATGTGAAGCGGATCAAGGATGAGGTGAGGCAAAAACAGTCTACATGAGAAACGCTCCGTTCAAAGGCCCTTTGCCAGAGAACGCGCAAGTTGCCCTGTCCCCGGGTTGGATTGAAAAACACAAGCGGTCCCGCGAAATGCCGAAATGAGAATGACTGTCCCTTGACTTTTCGAAAGGTTTTATGTAGTTGCCCTGATAATCCCCAACCTTGGGGAGCAAAGGACCAGTCCAGAAATGGTCTCCAATTTTTCCCGCCTCGTTCACGGTGGCTCGCGAGAGCAGAGGGGAGATGGTTGATGTGTTTTCCCAGCGTGTAGGCCAAGCCCTGGATGATGCGTTGACTTCAGCTGCTTCAGGCACTGCCCTGGCATGGGGCTGCTCTCCGGCCAAAGTCGCCGTGCTGATGGGCACCTTTAATGGCGGGCGCTTTCTTGCCGAACAGCTTGACTCGATCGCAGCGCAGACTCATCCGGACTGGACCGTGTGGGTGTCGGATGACGGTTCGAAAGATGATACTCTAGCCATTCTCGAAGCCTACCGCACGAAGTGGGGGAGCGACCGGCTTTCGTTCTTCCTCGGGCCGGCCCAAGGACTGGCCACGAATTTCCTTTCCCTGGCGTGTAAAACCGGCATCCAGGCCGACTATTATGCCTACGCCGACCAGGACGACATCTGGGAACCGGACAAGCTGTCGCGAGCGATCAGTTGGCTGGAGACCACGCCACCTTCGGTCCCTGCCCTGTATTGTTCCCGTACGATCCTGGTGGATGCCGCCGGGAAGGAAACCGGTTTGTCGGAGCTCCACGCCAGGCCTCCCTGCTTTGCCAACGCTCTCGTCCAGAACATCGCCGGCGGCAACACGATGGTCTTCAACAATGCGGTCCGCAGTCTCCTGCGCGAAAGCGGCGCAGAGGTCCGTGTGGTGACCCATGACTGGTGGACCTACATTGTTGTAACGGGTTGTGGCGGGAAGGTGTTCTACGATCCGCATCCCACGATTTGCTATCGCCAGCATGGTCGTAACCTGCTTGGCTCGAATATCGGGTGGTCGGGTAGATTAGCCCGTGCGGGAATGCTGCTCGACAACCAGTTCAGGGGATGGAACGATCTTAATATCCAAGCCTTGCAGCGGATCCGCCCGCACTTACTGCCTGAAAATCAGCGGGTTCTGGATGAGTTCACCAACGCCAGAAATCTGGCGCTGATCCCTCGACTCATCGGCATCAAGCGCTCGCGCATCTACCGTCAAACCATGTTGGGCAACGTTGGGCTCTTTGCGGCCGCGATCCTCAAGAGATTGTAGGCAAATAGGGTTCTGTGATTGGCTGTCCTGCCTTCAGCACCTGGTTGCGGCGTGATGAGACCCAGTGTCAGGCCGAACTTGCCTCCTACTCCTGGCTCGTTTGATGACAAGCTGCAGCTCTCCTTCGTGGCGACTAACTCCTCGCACATCAGGGAAGATTTACAGCTACCCGACCATATTCGTTACTCCGTGTTACCAGTCAGAAGTGCCCATCTGAGTCAACTCGTATATTGGTACAAACCACCATACCCCGGGAAATTGGCGACCAGGTTTCCCCCATAGGACCCCAGAAGATTCGCGTCTGCAAAGGTGATCTGGTCCAGTAGCCATTGTATTTCCAAAGACCCAGCGTTCCGTAATCTGCATAGAGATGTCGAGTGCCGACAATCTCAATGAGAGCCTGCACCGTGTCGTTTGGGGTGAGCAGAGTCCAGGTCGTGCCATCATACTGCTACAGACGCCATGACCCCGGGAAATTGGCGACCAGGTTTCCCTGATAGGACCCCAGAAGATTCGCGTCTGCAGAGGTGATCTGGGTCCAGTAGCCATCGTATTTCCAAAGACCCTGCGCTCCGAAATCCGCATAGAGATTGCGGCGTAGTCAGCGATGAGCGCCTGCACCGTGTCGTTTGGGGTGAGCTGAGTCCAGGTTGTTCCGTCATAATGGTACAGAGCCACCATGCCCCGGGAAATTGGCGACCAGTTCATTGGCTCTATAAGAGCTAGTACCTTGATCAGGGTTGGAGTAGGAAAGGTTGTGCCATTCACCATCATATTTCCAAAGACCCAGCGAGCCAAAATCCGCGTAGAGCTATCCACCATGTGCCAAGCAAATTCTCCACACTGCTGTTCGGAGTGAGCAAAGCCCAGGTCTTGCCACTATACATGTAGAGGCCATAACCCGGGAAATTGGCAACCAGCTTTCCACCAAGCGCCACCAGCATGAGGTTGGAGGAAGCAGTCGCCAACTGGCTCCAGCCTGTGGTGGGGCTGTAGCGGCACAATGCCCCCATGACTCCGAAGTCGGCGACCAGTGAACCGAGAGGCGGTGGCCCCGATACAACGTCGCCTTCTCTGGACTCATCAAATGAGTGGTAGGCTGTTCGGTCACCAGGATTTCCGGTTGAATCTGTGATCAGGTCAGTGCTGCGCAAATCGTGGGAGGAAAAGTCAATGTAGGGGATTGCCGCAGCCAATGCTCCGCAGGAGAAAAACAATGCGCAGCCAAATACCGAGAACAATAACAAGAACCGTAGATGGTTTCTCATGATTTTCCTCCTTTTTGGTCTGCTATTTGCCGACCCAAATCCTTCTCGATGAACGGAAAGCCCTAACTCCTTCATTTTGACTCCGATGATCAGATTGTTCAAGGGGAAGGGACTCGTATTTTGCGCCCGTGAAGAGAGTGATTCAGGAGAGTATTTTACATCACAATTCAAGATGCTGGTGGGCAAGGCTATAAGGAATTGGAGATTATTGCCCGATTGCCATAGACTGATACCCCTTGAGCCGAAGGTTCACGCTGAACCAGGACCAACATTTTCATTCAACCCCTCTGCGCGCAGGACGACCCGCGTGAAGACCCAGTCGGAACTGAACGGTTTGACCACGACCATACCATCAAGGCGTCACACCGTGATGGTTCTCGTCTTGACAGATCAGGAATTTGGTACATAAGCCTACTTGACAGAATCGACAATACGTGCTATTGATGAAAATGAAAAAAATGACTTTTTATCAGCTGACCCTTGATCACAGGACTGTTGGAACTATTTGTTCTGCCCGAAATTGCAATGAACATTACCCCCCCGCACAATCTCAATTATCTAACCCACCCCAACTACCGCTCAGACATTGATGGTCTACGTGCAATCGCCGTCCTCTCCGTGGTAGGGTTTCACGCTTTTCCGAGTTGGGTAAAGGGTGGATTCATTGGTGTAGATATGTTCTTCGTTATATCGGGCTTTCTAATTTCAACAATCATTTTTGGCAGTTTAGATCGAAACAACTTCAGTTTTATAGAGTTTTACAGTCGTCGTATCAAACGTATATTTCCAGCACTTATTCTTGTATTGCTTTCCAGCTATGTATTGGGTTGGTTTCAACTATTGGCAGACGAATACATGCAGCTGGGCAAACACATTGCAGGCGGATCCGGCTTTGTTTCCAATTTCA
Source organism: uncultured delta proteobacterium (assembly GCA_963844985.1). GTDB lineage: Bacteria > Desulfobacterota > Syntrophobacteria > Syntrophobacterales > Syntrophobacteraceae > JADGQM01. The sequence continues at coordinate 48,617 of CAWJQV010000027.1, read as the reverse complement.
TACTCTGGAGCGAGAGCGGGTACTTTGACAATGCAGCAGAATCAAAGCCGATGCTCCATCTTTGGTCGCTCGGAATTGAAGAACAGTTTTATATTGTCTGGCCATTTCTATTGTGGCTTGCGTGGAAGCAAAGGTTGAATCTGCTCACAATCACAATTGCTATCGGCCTCATATCATTTGCCCTAAACATTGTTACGGTCAATACTGATGTCGTGGCTGCGTTCTACTCTCCACAAACGCGTTTTTGGGAATTGATGTTAGGTTCCTTCTTGGCTTACATCACTCTTTACAAGGAGTGGAGAGTCAAAGCAAGCGTGGGTAATATCCAGTCTTTATTTGGCGCCGCGCTGGTTGCTGGCGGCCTTCTTTTGGTTAACAAAGAGCAAGCATTCCCCGGCTGGTGGGCAGTGTTGCCAACGACAGGTGTCGCTTTGATTATTGCGTCAGGATCGAACGCGTGGCTGAACCGCGCGATTCTTTCAAATCGCCTGCTGGTATGGTTTGGTTTGATCAGTTTCCCGCTATATCTTTGGCACTGGCCATTGCTGTCGTTTGTACGCATTGTTGAAGCACAACACCGTCGAGGGGAATACGCATTGCTGCGATTCTGATTTCCATTATTCTGGCATGGATGACATACAAACTGGTTGAAAAACCCATCCGATTTGGCAACCGAAGCAGAGCGAAAGTACTTGTGCCGCTTCTATTGATGATCGTGGTTTTTGGCCTGGGCTACAATTGCTACAAGCAAGAAGGATTTAATGGCACGGGGTTTAGAATAAATGAACGCCCGGAATATTATGATTATTATTCAAATAGTCCGCCAGAACAGAAGTATTTTAAAAGTAACGGGATTGCGGAAAAATATCGCTGGGAATGTGATTTATACAATGGGGCTCAAATCCGAGCCAGGGAATCAAATCAAGATCCATTGAAACTAATTGACGAAAAATGCATCAAGAGAGACGATCAATATAGGAATTCTGTGTTTATTTGGGGAGACTCCCATGGGGGACATTTGTACTATGGCCTAAAGAATCATTTGCCGACAGAGTATCAAATTCTGCAAATCACCAGTTCTGGATGTTTACCGGATGTTGACATCGAAGAACCTTCAACCACGAATTATTGTATTCAATCCAACTGGCTCGCCTTGAAGATAATAGATGAAACAAAACCGGATGTGGTTATTGTTGCCCAAAATCTCGGTCACAATATTGAATCTTTTAAGAAAATAGCTGAAAAGCTAGACAGCCTTGGTATTAGAAAAATACTCTTTGTCGGTCCAACTCCACATTGGAAATCAAATTTGCCAAACATCGTTATCCGGAAATTGTGGCCCGAAACTCCAAAGAGAACCTATGTCGGCATTGACGAAAAGGTATTGCAGGACAACGTGATGCTGCAAAGAGATTTCACGCCCGAAGAGAGCACAATGTATGTTAATCTAATCGATATTTTATGCAACGACTCCGGTTGTTTAACCTATCTTGGTGACGATAAGAGGTATGGTCTGACCAGTTGGGATTCCGGGCATTTGACACCTGTCGCGTCTGACTATGTGGCAGAGAAGTTGCTCGTTAATCTAATCACTGACAGACGGCAAGAACTCAATTGAAGCCTGTGCCCGATGTCGCGCTCTGCGCCAGCATCTGTCCTTTGGTGTGGATTCTTATTTCCAGTCGATGTCGGGAGTTTATCCCATCATGGTCTTGATCCGTCGCACCAATCGCAAGGCGCGCCGCGTGAGGACTCCGGAGATCGTAAATTGATGGGCGATGTCAAGAGCTTGGCGCAATCGGTCAATCTTGTATTCTGTTTCACCCGGAGAGATCGGTAGCTCACACGGGCTTCCATCCAGCACGTTCTTCAGCGCGGATTCCGAGTGAAATCGCTCGTAGTGCCGGCGAGCTTTGGCGCTCAGCACGGCAAGCTCTTCGCGTGACTGTCGACTCAGGAGTTCGATCAGTTCCTCGGGTTCCCGCCAGATCAGGGCCCCGTCGGGCGCCATGTCCAGCGCGCTCAAAAACCTTTTACTGGTGTGGCTGTGAATGGCGATCGGCACACCTGCCCCCAGCACTTCCACGAGGGTGCGGGCACCGCCATAGGGAAAGGATGCAATGTAAATGTCCACCTCCCGGTCGCGGAGTGCCTGCCAAACGCTGTTGACGTAGGGAATGTAGACAAATGAGGCGGGATCGATTCCGGCTCTTTTCAAATTGCGCCAAATTCGCAGACGGAAACCGAGACTCAATGTTCCGATGTGAATATGCCTGCCTTTAGTCTGCCGAAGGATTTCCGGAACGACATCGGCGTAACTCAGCCAATAGGGCTTTTCAACCTTGTTGCGCCTGGCCGCGGTACAGGTCACAAGCGGCCCGTTTCGACCCGCCGCGTGCGATTTCGGGGAATATCCCAGATCCTTGGCAACAAGAGGGAGGTACTTGTTGGCAGAAAGCGAGAGGACCTGGCGGCAGTTGTGGAATCCCATGGGATGGGGGTCGAAATGGTCACCGTAGTCGAGGAACACGCCCAGGCACAAATTGTGGTCGCCATGATGGAGATAGTTCAGTGTGTATCCCTGATCAGGTTGCACCGCAGCAACCGCCACGCTGTCCTGATGATGGTTTAAGAGCCACACCACCGAGGGCCTGAGTTCGTGGAGCCGGCGTTGCAGCCAGTCGAGCTTTTTCAGGCGGCCGCCTTTCGGAGCAAATTGAAACTGCAAGTCGGGAATGTCTGAGAAACGATGCTGGATGGCGCGACGGTTGGTGGGGCCGCCGATCCCTGTCAGCAAAACCGTACCCCCCCTGCCGGAAATTCCGGCAATATCTGCCAGAAGGGCCGTGTGGCCTCCGGATGCCTCCACCTTGCTGGCAATGTATACGACCCGGCCGGACTGTTCCCGGCTCGGGAATGGGGCACCCGCTGCCCTGCCGGCGCTCAAAACGTTCGCCCGATGGATCCGGCCTATGCGCTGGCACATGTCGTCGAGGAAACGGTCGCCAAAGATCACGGCCGTGTTCAGCGGTTCGCAAAATACCCGCTCAACCAGTTGCTCGACATGTCGCAGAGCAGTTTCAAGGTCGTTTGAAGCCAGCGATTGCTCAATTATTTTACGAAAATCACTTCTTGATGCTAATCGCACCACCCGATCATTCCTTCTTTGGTACGAGCCCCATGCAAAAGTCATTTGAAGGTAGCGAAAGTGGCTAGAAAGTGAGCTTCATCAAATGTCCTGTGGTAAAGTGCTGTCGACAAAACCACACTCGGCTTCGGGAGGCGTCAATGAAGCTCGTTAAAGGAATATCATGGTTGCCGGGAAACCTGCAACGCAGTTTATTTCCTCATTTGCCGGAAGAACCAAAAATAAGGAGTAACAAAATATGCGCGGACGCGTCGCAACAAGCCCGCGTTGAGCTTCGGATGCAAGAAAGGCAATGATCAACGATTACACACCAGTATTCGGTGTTTAACGATCAACAGCATCCACAGCAGCCTCCAACTCACGCAATTGGTCGGCAGTCCACTGGGTCATTTGAAAGTACTGGCAATCTTCGCAAGCATCTTTTGCAAGCGTTCCATCTAACAGACCGGATCGAATATTCCAATAAAACTCTGAATTAAACATTTCAATGATGGATCTGTTCTTCAACTCCGTTCTCTTCCCAAGGTTGCCGCTACGATCCGCTTGTGGCATATGGCAACAGACCCTTGTTCGGTAAATGCCTCCTTCCTTCGAAGAGGCAATGAGCTGACCAGGGAGAACAGCATGTCTTAATTGCAACTTTTAAGCTTGCGGAAGGTTGCGTGTCTTTTCCCGCGTCAGGTTTTTGTTCCGTCGGATGAATTGACGTTAATGCTTCCTCAAGCCGAGGTGTAAGAGACAAGCTTATCCCAAGTCGCTCCGCCTCAGATTTTGCCTCAATAACAAACGGCGCTAGCTCATTATCAGCCAAACTCAAAGTAATGTTTTGCCCTTCAACATTAAAGGGTGTATCCATTCGCACCTCTGATACCTCGAGCAAATAGACTAGGGACTCCAAGGGAGTGAGCCAACCGCACCATTTCGGGCAATTCATGAATATTCTGGTCCATCGCAACAAACATGATTTGAAGTATTTCACAGTTAACGCCCTGCTTTTTCATGTCTGCGATGTCTCGTATGTTGCGCACCACGTTTTTGTAAACAGATCCTCTGCGAATTCGCTCAAATGTTTCCGCAGTCGCCCCATCCATTGACAATCCAATGCGGTCGGCGAGCTCGAAAGCTTCGAGAATTCGACCTCTGAGTGGTAGAGTTGCGTTGCTAATCATCGATATCTTCGCGTCCGGGAAGAGCTCCTTGAATCTGCGATATATAGGGCCAAGATTCGGATTTAGAGTCGGCTCACCCGACGTCATATCAAGATATTTTGGGCGACCGTAATTGATATCCTCCTTATCAACCAATGAGCAAAACAACATTTCTGCTTCATCAACAGAGAGTTGCGCCCCTGACTTTCCGGCATGCCCAGGGCACATGATACATTGAAGGTTGCACTTTTCAGTGGCTGCAACTGCTAAGAATTCTGGAGCGATCTTGAACCGTCCCCTTTTTCCAAGTTCAATAGCACGCGAAAGGATCGATTCAGCACGAGCAAAAACTTTCTCATCAACATCACACACAACATTGCAGACAGCTTCAATAGTATGTTGTGTTTTTCTAATTAGATCCTCAAGGCAGTCTAATCTATTTTGTAGAATCTCAAATCTTGCTTGGACTGCATCGTAGCCAGCTTCACTAAGGCCGTCCAATTTCTTTTGAAGAATGTCAAAGATTGCTTGGACTTCCCTCAGGCCAGTAGCCTTATCACGAACTTTTCTCAAAAATAAAAATAGGTTATTCATACGACCCCCAGGAAGGACAGCCAGAAAAAATAACCCGACCTTCCATCTGTCCCTTGGTTGCAAGTTAAATATGTTTAATCTGTACCAGTTATGAGCATGTTGTCAATGGCCAACACATGTGGTGTATTGGGGAAGTAAACTTGCAACGCAGTTTATTTCCTCAGTTGGAAGAGTGCTAATGCCTAGTTCCCACTTCATTTGCTGAAGCAATTTCGGATTCTCCTGAAAAATGAAATAATTGGAACAACCACCTTTTCGAGATGACGCAAATTTTGTTGACTCATTTTTAGCTGAGAGAGGGATGATTCCAACTGAACTCATTCGAGCCTCTAATTCACTACTCGTATTCCGCTGACCATTTTCAAAGTTGTGAAAAGAATCGTCAACTTTAGAAATCAGATGAGATAATTCATCAACTCTAAAAGTCAGATGAGATAATTCATTGATCTTGTTCGTGTGATCTACAAGAGTTAGAGATTCAAAATATCTCAATAGGTAAGCGATATTTTTGGCCCGTGCGCTGCTGTTCGTCTTGCGAAACATTTCAAGAGGAGAACTGCGGGTGAAGGAACGAGGGCTTCGATGTTTTAAGAGTATTTCCCAATTTTCCGGAAAATTCCAGTGCCCTTGAAAGATATAATCTTTTTCATTTGCCAGGTAAATGAGGCCATTTTCCTGGACGATTTTATTGAATAGATCGAGATAATAATCAACATGATGCTGTTCCATTTCCTGCATGCTTTGAATATTTACAGCTATGTCATAGGTGACGCTGTTGAGTTTTTCAAAGTGCCATGCCGGAACTATGTAGCAGTCAAAGTGTTCTAAATCAAATTGATCTTTATTATAGTAAAAGCCAATTCTAAGGTTGGGGAAAGTCTTTTTGAGGTATTGATAAGAGTAGAGTATACTGGCCGGCACTGCATCAACAAGAACATACTTGATGTTAGAGTCATATACGTTGATTAAAGCTTCAGCCAGACGTCCATAGCCACCGCCAACCTCAATGACTGTGATCGCCTCAGTTGGTGAGGCGTAGGCGTCGATCAGGTTCACGTCCACCATGCTCCCAAGGTCGGCTATAATAAGTTGTTTGGCCTCTTCTTTTAAGGAACCGTCCGGACCAAAATAAGTTGGAACAATATTTAGGAAATCAATTTCTTTAATGAAATCAAGGAAAAGCGACACGAACTCGGGCGAAATGTTTTGCAGGCCAGTACACCCAATCCATGGGTCCAACATTTGTTTCATATTCGAGTAATGCTTTTGAAACCTGTCCTCTGAGAACCCTTCGGCTTTCAATTCTTGTTGCGGTGATTTTGGAAGAATATCTTGACCACCTACATCCCAAATCGGTGCGGGCCTGAATGGGCCGCTATTTTTGTCCATATCCTCTATTATTTTATCGAATAGAAGTCTATCGGCGTTAATATCAAATGGGTCGCCTGATATGGTTCTAATGAATGATCTTCTCTTCACGAGCATTCCTTCATTGCTGATCTCTGTCGGTTGCTAGCCAAAGTTTAGTTATTGATGCCGGGTAGCCCCGTGTGAAGTGTTGCGTCCACGGGTATGCAGGTCTCCCGGTACCATCCCGCAGTTTTATGGTGTTTGCCTTACCGATGATGACTGCCGGTACCCCTGCAACAACCATGTTCGGAGGCACGTCTTTTGTGACACATGCCTGTGCGGCAACCAACGAGTGATGGCCGACTGTTATCCCGGGCAAGACAACCGATGCTGCGGCGACACTCGCATAGTCTTCGATAGTACACCCCATCAGCACGTCACTCGGGGGGGTGGGATCATTGGTAAGCACCACATAAGGCAAGATCCATACAAAGTTGCCGATGGTGGTTGTTTTTCCAACAAACACATTTGATTGAAAACGAACGTAATCTCCAACAGTACAATCGCCCTGAAGTTCACTCAGCGTACCTATTTGAAAGCCGGCACCTGCTATTGTTTTTTCCCTTACGGTCACGTGGTGACCTGTATTCAAGTTTGGTCCAAAGGAAGATGATTCGTAGAAGACGGAGTGGGAACGAATTAACGAGTCGTCACCTATTATTAAAGGTGTGCCATCGCCTAAGTGAGTCGATATTCCCAACTCGCAGTAGGCACCGACTTTGACCCGGTTACCCATAATCACGTTGGCGTGAATAATGGAAAAGGGACCAACCTCGATGTCGTCGCCAAGTTGAGCTTCCGGTGAAACATAAGAAGACGGATGAATTAATGTCATTCTTTGTCAAAATCCTTTAATAAATCATCAAGATACTTTACTTGTATTTCAAAATCACCATGAATTCCATGGCCATGATTTTTAATGATGTTGCCGAGTACGTAGCTAACCCTAACTCCTGATGGACTGAGTAGATTGTTCCAATATCGATATATCATATCATGATGCTTGCTCATTAAAACAGCCACCTGTGTACCCGGCTTGCAAGCAATAGCATTAGCTAAGCTTCCTCCGGTCGGTGAAACAATCTTCTTGGCATTGTTAAATAATTGAATCTGCTGTTGAAACGTCAGCTTCTCCGGCTCAATACTCACATATCCTTGGGCAAGCAGCAGGTTTTCAAGCTCAGGCGTATTGGTGACCTTTCTTGCACCCGTGTAACGGGGTAGAAATATTTTATCCGGCCAGGATTCTTCTGTTTTCTGCCCTAGCACAAGCAGACTATTGCGAAGTATGTCAAACGCCCCGGGACTGAACAGGCCATGAGAATGGTCCGAAATCGTGTTCGTTCGCCGTTCAAACGGCACATATCCAGCGACCGAAGTGATAAATAACTCCCTGACGGTCAACGCTCGCCCGATTGGCAGAGTGATAATTTCACGTTCAGCCCCTGCGACCAGAAGCAGCGACTCCATAATGTTTTTGTGGAGTCCGTCATTGACCACGATGGGCACGCCATGAAACCGCTCTTCGGCACAAAACAGAGCCACACGAGGCAACACCTCGGTCATCCAGTGGGCATAGTTTGACGCGCAGGCATCGACAAATGCCGCAGCAGCGGGGATTAGTTCCGGCGCTTCGTCGTATAACAGCCATCGAATGCGCATGGACTTGGGGTCGATGAGAGTGCGCCCATGAAGCTCTTCGCTGGTGTAGTCACGCTTAAAGTCATATAAATCGTGGCAGATGACCCGGTCTTCAACCAGGACGAGGTTGGTTCCCCCATAGACAATCCCGTTACTGAGCTTGGCGAGGTAGACTTCAGGGAAAGTGTAACACTCATGCGGTGACACCAAGTATGCCTGGTCGCCGGCGGGGTACACTCTTGGTTGCGGCGTTTCAACAAGTGCCGCATCCGCCAGTTTGTAAGCAGGAATCCCTGTTTCTTTTGCAAACGCGCTTAACGGGGTCAGGGCCCACCATTTCTTTGCCTTTCTGTTCTGTGCCTTTCTGTTGCAGAGAAGAGTGAAATTGACGTAAATAGGATATCCGTGGCGCCATATCCAGTTGGTAAGCAAACGAATTGAAGCATACCCTTGAGATAAGTTGTGAAGAGACTACCCGCCCATGTCGTCTTTAATCTGGAAAGAGTATCAATATCCTGCGACTTTCCATCCAATTTATCGATCTGGCTGGTTATTGGAAGCGGATGGCCGTGTCGGATCACGCCTCCTCCCTTGCTTTTGCCGGTGGTTGAGTTGTCAGCCTGCATGGTTCCCCGACCTGCTCCTATAAGAAATTTACATCCGGCCCCGGGAAAGCTCTCAGGAAAGCTTGAACTCGTGGCACATTTTGATGACCCATGCGACCTGTTCGGCTGAAAGCTGAGGGTATATCGGCAGACTCAAGATTTCATCCTGCAGCTGTTCAGTCACCGGAAAGGTCCCGCGCGGCCACCTCCGATCGGCATAGGCCAATTGCAGGTGTGGCGCAGTCGGATAATGAATGAGGGTTTCCACGCCATGAGACCCCAGAAACTTCTGCAATTGATCACGCTGCCTGCTGCGCACGACAAAAAGGTGCCAAACGGGCAGGCATGCGTCATGGACGACAGGAAGAACCAAACCGCATCCTTCCAGGCCGTCCAGATATCGATCGGCAATTTCGCGTCTGTGCTCGTTCCATTGCTCGAGGTGCGGCAACTTCGCCCGCAGGAATGCGGCCTGCATCTCATCCAGGCGGGAGTTGTAGCCCTGCAGGTCGTGCTGGTACCGCCGGGTGGAGCCATAACTGCGGAGCAGTCGGATCTCCCTGGCAAGGGCTGCGTCATTGGTGGTTACGGCCCCGGCATCTCCAAGGGCTCCGAGGTTTTTGCCCGGATAAAAACTGAAGCCCGCCGCATCCCCCAGGCTGCCGGCGCGCTTTCCGGCAAACTTTGCGCCGTGGGCTTGAGCCGCGTCTTCAATAAGCGTGAGGTGATGCTTCCGGGCCGTGACCTGGATGGCATCCATTGCTGCGGGCTGCCCGTAAAGATGAACGGCAATGATGGCCCGCGTTCTGGGGGTTACGGCGGCTTCGAGCAATTCGGCGTTGAGGTTGTGGGTTTGCCCATCGGGTTCCACGGGAACGAGAGTGGCCCCCGCATAAGTCACCGCCAGCCATGTCGCGATAAACGTGTTGGTCGGCACGATCACCTCATCCCCCGGTCCGATACCGTAGGCGCGCAAGATAAGGTGCAGGGCATCGAGGCCGTTGCCAACGCCGACGCAGTGCTCCGTTTCGCAGTAGGCGGCGAACTCCCGCTCGAAGGCACTGAGTTCGCTGCCCTGTATAAACCATCCCGAGTCCATCACTCTTTCGAACCCGTCCCGCAGTGAGGTCCCGAGTTCGGCGTGCGCCGCTTTGAGGTCCAGAAAAGGAACGTTCATCGGTCAGTTCATCCTCTTTTCTTTGCTGCCAAAAGGAATTCCTCGTAACTGCGAAAGTAGTCGCTTTCCGAGTAAAGATCGGAAGCAAGCACCAGGCACACGGCGCCTGACGAGAAATTGGTGATGTCCCGCCAGATCATGGGACATATATAAAGCCCGAAGTAACTCCTGTTCAATTGAAATACCTTCTTGGCGTAGCCGTCATCAATATGGACATCAAAGGCCCCGGACATGGCGATGATCACTTGCTGCAGGGCCCTGTGTCCGTGCCCGCCGCGCTCGGCACCGCCCGGAACGTCGTACAGATAATACACCCGCCGGATATCGAAAGGGATGTGACGAGAGCTCTCAATGAAGGTCAGGTTCCCTCTCGGGTCCTGAATTCTCGGGAAGTCGATCAAATGACAATCAGGAAGAGCCATTTCACTTCTGTCCTTCTAAAACACCTTATCCGGCAAGCGCCTTCTGACGATTGCCGGACCGGCTATCTCACGGCACACCGCATGTTGCATCATAGTTGCCGTACGAAGCGGGCGGGAACACCCGCAACGAGAGTCATTCTCTCGACATTTTTCGTGACGACGGCTCCCGCCGCCACCGTTGCCCCCTGTCCGATAACGACACCGGGCAAGAGAATAGCGCCGGCGCCAATCACCACGTCATCCTCAATAGTGGGTCCAATAACATGATCGGAAAATCCCGCCCTGACAACATTGTCGTTTGTCGTTCCCACTTGAATGCTGATGAAGACACCTCTACCGATTGTGGCTTTGCCGGTGATGTGGGTGTTGTCCATAACTTTAGTGCCGTCACCAATGGTGGTTTCGTAGTTGACCGTAACGTAACGGCTAAGTATGCACTTGGAGCCGACCCTGCATTTTTCCCGGATCGAGGCCCCTTCACCAAGCAGTGTATTGTTGCCTATTTCCACGTCGTAGAAAACAACGGCGTGCGGGCCAATGGAACAACCATCCCCAATGTGGATCTTCTTCTCGAAAAAGGGCTGCCTCGCAACCGCGCCGGCGCCTTTGGGTTCTTTCCCGATAAACGCACCCGGAAACACTTCGACACCGACGCCGAGAGTGACGCCGTCGGTAATAACCACATGAGGGTGAATCACCGATTCGTCACCGATAGTCACGCGGCCGATCACGCAGTAGGGCCCTATCGAGACGTCGGTTCCAATCTTTGCCTCAGCGGCAACAATGGCCGTAGGATGGATCATGCCAGAAAACTCCGAGAAAGTTCAATAAGTTACCAAAACAAAGAGTAAAGGTGCAAGATAGGGCTCTACTGTTCAATAGCTCGAATGACATCGTCTATGTCAACGCAAAAATCAGCATGAACTCCTTGTGCGGCGGGACCAACAGTAGGGCCGAGGACATAGTCAACCTTATTGCCGACAGCGCATGCCATGTTCTGCCAGTAACCATAGCTATGTTCAGGATGGGTCGAAATGCAAATTATCACTCGAGTCGATTTCGGGCAGAACAACAGATTTGCCAACCCCGCCCCGGTCGCACCCACTATCACCTCCGCATGAGTGAAGAGGTGAAATTGCTCGGCAAAAGACAGGAGCTCAGGCTGGATGACCGAAAATCCTCGACTCACCAGCTTCTCCTCAAGCTGTTGCTCATTTCTCATCAATCGCGAGACCGAACTTCGCCGCAAGATGACCCTGGTGGGCAAAGCTGCCGCAGGTGGCGGAAGCACATCGGCCAGACGTTCGCGCATTGATGACAAGGCATGGGGACTGAAAACACCGTGCGAATGCCCGGATTCTGCAGATCTGCGACGTTCGAATGGAATATAGCCGGTCGGTGAAGTGACAAGCAAACGATTCACATGGGCGGCATCGTCCACACCCAACCTGATGACTGTGGCGTCTTCGCCCGCCACGGCATGAAGTGAAGCCTCCAGGTTTGTATGCAACCCCGCGTCCACAATCAAAGGGATTGCGGTGTCGGGCTTTCTGCGACAGAAGAGATTGATGCGGGGCAGCACCTCGCTCAGCCAATGTGCGTAATTATGGGCACAGGAATCGGTAAAGAGGGCGCCAACCGCGAGCTTGTGTCGCACCTCAGGCACGAGGAAGCGTTTGACAGTGTTCTTCCGGGGAAATATGCGGATTCTTCCATGTAACTCTTCCGACGTGAAATCGTGTGAAAACCTGTACAGGTCATGATGAACCACCGCGCCATGTGACAGTACCAGATTACTCCGGCCAGAGACTTCGGCATCAAAAACTTGCGCAACCACGACCGCTGGAAACTCGTAGGCATCGAGGGCAAGCGGCAGAATGGGTCCCGCTGCTGCGGGATACAGGCCCGGTGGGGGCGTAGACACCCGCTCGGGTGCACTCAGTATTTCGATACTGCCGGCTTGTGAAGTTGCCGCCGCCGTCAAGGAGAGCAACGGCACGGTCGGCTCCCGCCAGCATCTCCAGATGGCGTGCGGGCCACCACTTCTGAGCATGTTGAGATATGGGAAAGCAGCCCTCGGAATGACCGCTCGCACCGCTGGTCGAACGATCTTCCATCGGGTAAACCACACCGCCGTCAGGACCGCTCGTGCGGCCGGTCGAAGGATCTGCCATCGGATAAAAGACACCACCGTCAGGAACGCTCGTGTGACTGGTTGGAGGATCTTCCATCGGGTAAACCACACCACCGTCCAGACGGCTTCCTTCGGTACGCGGAATAACCTCATATGGCGCAGTCGGCAACGATAGAACCTGGTCAGAGCAGAGAATATACCTTCGGACATGTGCGTCACACTCATACTGCGGACCCGGGCGCCAGATAATTTGCAAGAACCACGTCGGCAGGGCCATCATCCTTGATCCGACCGTGGTCCATGCAGATCACACGGGTGCACAGGGATCCGACCAGATCCATGTCGTGAGAGACAACGATGAGGATGCTTGCCGACTCGATCATCCGGTGCATCCGGGCGGTAGCTTTCTGCACAAAGTTCGCGTCGCCCCCGGCAAACACTTCGTCGAGAACCAGAATGTCGGGATCTACGGATGTCGCCAACGAAAACGCGAGGCGCATGTACATGCCGGTGGAATAGTACTTGACCGGCGTATCGATGAATTCTTCGAGACCTGCAAACTCGATCACTTCGTGCTCAATGGCGGCCAGTTGTGGCTTGCTGTAACCCAGAATGGCGCCGTTCAAATAGATGTTCTCCGCGACCCGAAAATTCCGGGTGAAAACCGGCGCCAATCTCGAGCAACGGCGCAACCCGTCCTTCCACGTGGATGGTGCCGCTGCTTGGCTCATAAATCCGGCACAGAGCCTTCAAGAGCGTGCTTTTGCCGGCGCCGTTATTACCGACGATACCTAACCGCTCCCCGGCCTCAACCGTGAAAGACACCTCCTTGACGGCATAGAAATCAGAAAACGACGATGGCTTACGCTTACGGAAAATACTGGACACGTACTCCTTGAGAGAAGGAGAACGATCATGGTAGAGGAGAAACTTTATCGATAGATTTTCAACAGAAATTCTTGACATTCGCCTCTCACAACCTGAAGACCACCTTGTACTCCTGAGCCAGGAAGACACAGAATCCCACGACCATTGAACAGATGGTGAAAACAACGGCAGAGGTTATGGCCGTCACCGAAGGTAAGCAGCCCATGCTCAACGGCGCCCGGAACAGCTCAATAAACGGGACCATGGGATTTAGCGCGACCAGCCAGGCAACATTGGCTGTCAGTGCTTCGTGTCGGTAAAAGACGGGGGTCAGAAAAAACCATGCCTGCATCAATATACCAATAACATACTGCAGGTCGCGAAAGAATACCGTAGCCACGGATACCATGAGCCCAATCCCGAAAGAAAAAAGGAAGAGCAGGCTAAAGGCTACCGGGATGAACAACAATGCCCACGAAATCGGCGCGCCGAACAACAAAATGAGCAAAAACAAGGCGACGAAAGCGAGAGCACTGTCGATCAATATTCCCAATGACAAGCTGAGCGGGAAGATAAGCTTGGGCAGGTAAATCTTCTTGATCAAGCCCTCATTCAGGAGGAAGGCTGAGCAGGACTGCGTTACGGTAGGCTTGGAAGCAGTTCCACGGGACCATTCCGGCAAATAAAAAGACCGAATAAGTAGCCAGGTCCAGCTTGAACAGGGTGGCAAAGACGACGGCTATTATGGACATCATCAGCAAGGGATTGATCAACGTCCACAGATAACCCATCGCTGTTCGCCGATAGCGAAGGGTGAGGTACTGATGAACCAATTGTCCCAGTACCGAACGATACTGAATTACTTCCAGGGCGTTGCGCCCCAATCGCATTATTCATTGTTGAGCCAAAATCGGGAGCGTACATTCAGGTGATAAGGAATTACTTTTTGAAATTTTTGAATAGCTCTCACCGGTGACCTGAAATTGTATCAAAATTGGCCGTCCCAAAAGGCTGGATGAAACGTCTTCTTCTGCTTTGAAGAACGTTTCTCAAAAGGGTTCTTCCGGTCTTCTCTTCTTAATTATTCGCTGTGCAACTGTTCCCTGCGACCATTCACTGGAATGGGAATATACAGAGAGGAGTACACGGTTCTATTCCACTACCTTCCCGTCAATCACCCGGCAACTGAAATATATATCACCGGTCGTCGCTACTGTCAAGAAGAATGGCGGGGTGGTTCGAAAGGTTTTTCTGGCGTTGCCGGGAGGAATTCCTTCTCACGACACGTTTGGGCGGGTGTTTTCACGGATCAACCCCGAGGAATTCGGCGTATGTTTTATCAATTGGATTCGCAGTGCTTTCTGCAAAGTGGATTCGGAGGTCATCGCCATTGATGGGAAAACGGCTCGGCGGTCTCATGATCGTGCCAATGGGAAATCGCCCATCCATATGGTTAGTGCGTGGGCAGTTCGCAATCGCTTGATTTTGGGTCAGGTCAAGACGGAAGATAAGTCCAATGAAATTACAGCCATTCCTGAACTGCTCAAGACGCTCGATCTCAAGGGTTGCGTTGTGACCATTGATGCCATGGGATGCCAAAAGGAAATCGCCAAGCAGATAGTCGACCAAGGTGGCGATTACGTATTCTCCCTCAAGGGCAACCAAGGCAATCTCCATAAGGAGGTAGAACTACTCTACGAGGATGGAAAAAAGGACGACTACAAAGATCTGGCCCATGAGACCGCGCTTCCATTCTTTGGAAGGCAATGACCAGGACTCGTTATGCTGTGTGATTCGTAAAGGAACACAGGGCAGTGCTCGATGAGCAGTGCCAACGCTTAGAAAAATATTGCCAAGGAAGGGGAGTGATTGTAGATCTATGGCGCTTTACGGATGTTGCGGAATTTTTGGCGATCCGGGACGATCATGCGGTTTGTCGCTTTTTTGAACTCAGTTGCGCGTTAAAGGCCTCGGCTGCGGTGATCTCAGAAGGATGGGCAAGGTTAAGAAGCATGAAACTATTCTTGAGAGTTGAAGAAACCCCGGTCTATGATTCGGCGCGTCTTCAGGCGCCTGTTCTTGCCGAATTGCGGGAAATCTTTCAGTACCGGGAGTTGCTGGCGAAGCTGGTTTCGCGCAATATCAAAACCCGTTACAAGCGCTCTGTGTTGGGAATCGCCTGGACCATGCTCAACCCGCTCATGATGATGATCGTCATGACCCTGGTGTTCTCGAGTATTTTTCGCACCAACCTGGAACACTACCCGGTCTATCTGCTCAGTGGTCTGGTGTTCTGGAATTTCTTTGCCCAAACCACTTCCTCGGCCATGAACGAACTGGTGTGGGGTGGGAGCCTGATGACCCGCATCTATCTGCCCCGATCCATTTTTGCCTTCACGGCGCTGGGAACCGGGCTGGTGAACATGGTCCTGTCTTTGTTCCCGCTTTTGCTGATCATGCTGATCACCGGGGCCCCCATTCGACTCTCCCTCTTTTACCTGCCTTCTGCGATTATTCTGATGGCGATGTTTGCCCTTGGAGTCGGCCTTTTTCTCTCGACCCTGGGCGTCTATTTTACCGATGTTCTGGAGATGTACCAGATCGTCCTGATGGCATGGATGTATTTCACCCCCATCATCTACCCGATGGAAATCATTCCCGCCGGTTATGCGTGGGTTTTTCGTCTCAACCCGCTCTACCACCTCCTGGAGGTCTTTAGACAACCCATCTGCATCGGGCAAATTGCCTGATGCGCCAACCCTCACCGTGGCCTGCCTGCTCTCTTTCTTAACGTTGTTTTTGGGCTGGTGGTTTTTCACCAGGAAAGCCGATGAATTTGCTTACCGTGTCTAACGGCAAACCCAAAGGCATGGAGGAGCCGCCCGATAGCGAGATCATTATCCGTCTGGAAGGGGTCTCGGTCCGCTATCGGCTGCCCCGGGAGCGAATCGCCTCATTCAAGGAATATGCGATCCTCACCCTGCAGCGGCAGAATCAGTTACGATGATTTCTGGGCGCTCTCCGATGTCAGCCTGGAGGTGGGCAAAGGCGAGCTTTTGGGGATCATTGGACTCAACGGCGCCGGAAAAAGCACTCTGCTGAAGGTGATTTCCCGGGTGCTCAAGCCAACCCGCGGCCGCGTCTGGGTGCGCGGCCGGGTAGCGCCTCTTCTGGAATTGGGCGCCGGGTTCCATCCGGAACTGACCGGCCGCGAAAATGTCTTTTTGAATGGTCTCCTGTTGGGTTATTCCCATGCCGAAATCACCAGTCATTTTCAGGAGATTCTCGATTTTGCCGATATCAGCGGATTTGTCGATGCCCCTTTGCGAACCTATTCCACCGGTATGGTGGCACGCCTCGGGTTTGCCGTGGCAACGATGAAGCGGCCGGACATCCTGATTGTGGATGAAGTCTTGTCCGTTGGTGACGAGCGCTTCCAGCGAAAGTGCCGGAATCGTCTCTCGGAATTCCAGGAGAACGGCGACTACCACTCTTCTGGTGAGCCACAGCACGGAACTTGTCGCCAGGATGTGCAATCGTGCGGCGTGGCTGGAACACGGGCATTTGCGGATGTTCGGGGAAGCGGCTGAAGTGGTTGAAAAGTATCGAGGCAGCGGCTCCTGAAGAGTTCTTTATGCTGAAAATATTGAGTGTTTTCGGGACGCGCCCGGAGGCCATAAAGATGGCTCCGGTCGTGAAAGAATTGCGCAAGTATCCGGAAAGGGTTGCCGCCCGGGTGTGCGTCACCGCCCAACACCGGGAGATGCTGGACCAGGTGCTGCAGCTCTTCGACGTCAGACCGGACTACGACCTCGGCATCATGCATGCCAACCAGGGGCTCACGGAACTGACCGCGCGCCTGCTGCTGGCCCTGGAGCCGGTGCTCCGTCGGGAGGAGCCGGACTGGGTCCTGGTGCAGGGCGATACCACGACCGCGGTGGCTGCCGGTCTTGCCGCCTATTATCAGCAAATCAAGATCGGCCATGTGGAAGCGGGGCTGCGCACCGGGCACAAGTATCAGCCGTTTCCGGAAGAGTTGAATCGCAAGATAACCGATGCCATGGCGGACCTCTACTTTGCCCCGACGGAAACCAACCGGGCCAATTTATTGGCCGAAGGGGTCCCGGATAAATACATCCACCTTACGGGGAATACCGTAATTGACGCTTTGCTGGATATTGCCGAGCGGTCCTGCGACTGGTCTCAGGGCCCTCTCGCAAACGTTCCGCGAGACCGGCGGCTGATCCTGGTTACCGCCCATCGCCGCGAAAGTTTTGGGTTGCCGTTCCAGCAGTTGTGCCTGGCTTTGCGGGAAATAGCCTCAACCTATGGGCAGAGTGTGCACATCATCTATCCCGTGCATCTCAACCCCAATGTTCAGCAACCGGTCCAAGAGATTCTTGGGGGCTTGCCCAATGTCAGCCTCGTCGCGCCCATGGATTACCTGCCCTTTGTCCATCTGATGAAGGCCTCTGCCTTGATCCTGACGGACTCGGGAGGCATTCAGGAGGAGGCCCCCGGCTTTGGCGTGCCGGTCCTGGTAATGCGTGAAAAGACCGAAAGACCCGAAGCCCTTGCAGCCGGCACATCACGGTTGGTTGGCACCAAAACGGAAACCATTGTGAAGGAGACGCGCCGCTTGCTGGATGATCCGGAAGCCTATCGCCGCATGGCTCAGGCAGCCAACCCTTATGGGGATGGCCACGCCGCCGAACGGATTGTGGAGGCGATTCTCAGCTGGGGGCTTCAGTAACGCTCAATTTAGATGTCCGCAATCGATGCCGCCATACCCGCGAAGCACCCTTCAATCTTTCCCTGCACTCATCGAAGGTGGGTTGCGGTCGGCTTTTCTCGACCGTACAGATCCCTTCGTATTTTCTGCAGCAGTTTCTTGTATGAACATGCAAAGAACCAATGTTCCAATCGGGTGTGCCAGCTCAGCCGGCCTTTTGAAAAGGCCTGCGCCCGGTGTTTTTTCCTTATGCTGTCTATATTCTCCATACTCGGGATATCCGGCGCATAGAGGTCGATCTGGGTCTGATAATTGGTTTCCACTATAGACCGGATGGTCCTGCGGACATGCCTAAGACTGTATCGGCTTTTGTCCGGGACGTGGACTACGCGCGCGGCCGGGGCAACGACGATCTTGTATCCGAGGCGGCGGATCAGGGAGGCTGCGACCACCTCTTCGCCGCCGCCAAAGTCATCCCCGCGTCGGCCGTATCGTGTCCGGAACCCGCCGATCTCCAGCAGGGCTTTGCGGCGGGCGCACCAGTTGGCCCCCCAGGGGAAGCTCCCCCACTCCTCCACCGTCCTTGGTTCTCGGTAGTCTGGCTCAAAGTGGCTCCAATAGTGTTCCCAGCCCTCTTTCAGCCAGCGGGGTCGCGGTTTGGGGATCTCGAGAAGAATCGGGCCGCCGATCACTCCTGCCTCGGGAAAAGCCAAGGCTGCGCGATTGGTCTCCGCGAGCCAGTCCGGAAACGCTATGGCATCATCATCGATAAAGGCGACAATCTCGCCCCTGGCCTTCGAAATGCCTGCATTACGAGCAAACGAGAGGCCTTTGAAAGGGCAAGAAACATCTGTCAAGTTTTCCGGGCGATGCGCGAACTCGGACTTGCGGACTTCCTCGATGAGTCCGTGAACCATTGTGTCTGCCGGATCGTTATTGACAACAATCACCTCATAAGTCTCTTGAGGAATGTTTTGCCTGGAAACACTCACCAGCACCTCTTTCAGTAGTTTACCGCGACGATAGGTGCAGATCACTACTGAAAATCTGAACCGCGGCGCCTCCTGCCTGACGATTTGAGCCTCCAGGTCCGCCAGTTGCGCCTGTTTTACCCGGATATCGATGGCAGCGCACAGCGCCTCTGTCTGCTGGACAGCCAGCCAGCCCTGACGGGGCTTGGCCAGGCGCGGCGGCGGGGCCTGCGCCTCTCCGGTAGTGATGCACAGATCCCATTGGGACGGGACATCCGCAGGCAAGGGAGTGGTTCCCGGCAGGATGAGCACCTTGTAGGCCTGTTCCGGCCACTTCAGCGGACTGTATAAGCATCCTTCAAGTCGGAAGCGACCTTCAAGCTACGAAAGGAAACCACCATGCGATATCCCGGCTGTTCCGTCAAGGAAGGGGAATCCATCAGAACGTGCCTTGCCCCGTAACCCATGCACCGCATTTCTCGATCACCAGTTGAGGCGGCGGACGGTTGACGTTTCAAAGGTCCAAACCACTGGCGAAAGATACAAATCCCTGCGGACGTCCTCGAACACCAGTGAGGCATTTCTGTCGCTGCGAACCCTCGATTCCTCGCTTCGTCAAGCAGAGCATTTAGAATGGTCACGGGCTGATATTCACAAAGAGATCTAGGAATAATCGACATGCTGAATATTCCCAAGAGCATTTACCCGCATCCAGTAATCGCGGCTCTCAACTCCGGGTCGATCGACGCTGTAATCCCCGAGCAAGTATCCATGCGGCTCCTGTAAAGAAAGGCCGTTTCGACAAATCGCCCGCGACCGGATTTGATTCCGCTGCTTATGCCGGGGATCCGGCGCATTGATTGCTTGGTTGATACGCTGATAGATTTGGGAGGAGAACCAGTGCTCACGAGGACCGGTTGTTTTGCCCGATGATATCGGCGTCGGCATAGACCATGTCCATGTCCGGGTGATGATGCAAATAGTCGACCAGTTTGTTTAGGAATTCCGGTAGCATGTGCTTGTTTGCACTTATCCAGGTCAAGAACTCGCCTTTGGCATGACGGAGGCCATGATTGAGGGCACAGGGCAGCTTATGCGCCGCGATGACGAAAATGCTTACCCTGTCAGTCGTCTCCTGCATGTTCGATCGTAAGGGCATGGGGTTCGATCGAGAAGAATCGTCCTGTACAATAACCAATTCGAAGTTTTCATAGGTTTGTGAGAGGATGTCGGCCGATTGTTCCAGCAACGCCGGATGTCGAGTCAAGAACCGGGAATATCACCGAAACTTTGCCTGGCAGCTCCGGGAACACGGACGTGCTGAACCGATCCGTGTAAATTGCCCGGCGGGCAGCCTTAAAGCGCATAAAAGCATAGGTATGCCATGAGATCAGCGGCCGATCCGGTTCCCCGCTCCGCTCCTTGAATGAGCTTCCGTGAAGCGCAAAAGAACTCCTGATGACCATCAGCCATTTCTTCATGACACCAGCTCTTCGGCTACCTGGATGGGTCATCGCTCACTTGCAGCTCTTATTACCCCTCGCAGGCGACAGCCGTTGAAACTTTGCCAATAGGCTTTATGCAGTTCCGTCAACAGGAAGTCATCCAGTTCCAGGCCTTCTTCAGTCCTGAGGGCGGCGATCCTGTCAAGATGGCGTGCCTTGGTGAGGATTGCATCAAAGTCGGTTTCCAGTTCCACCCAGCGTTCCCTTGCCCCGGGTATATCACCCCAGATACGTATCTCTTCCACGGGGTGGATCACGCTGAACACCCAATTCGATTCTCCCTGGCGTTCCACCCGCCTGCAGAAATCATCGAAACTCAGTGCGCGCAGCATAGTGCTTACTGCCCGAGGATTGTATACCACTCGGAAACCAAACTTCGATAGACGGTAGCCCAGTTCGATGTCTTCACAGCCAAAGCGGAATAGCGGGTTAAAGCATCCGTATTCTTGCAGCAGCGCTGTCTTGCATGAGGAACGTCCGCCCCAGAAATAGGTGTAATCCAGCAGTTCATCTGGGGGGATGATTGGGTAACAGAAAAGATAGAAACCTACTTCCGTCACAAAATGCATAACAGGGTGCCATGCGACCTGCGAAGACAACTCGGTTCGGCCCAAAACGGCCATGGCAGGGTCGGGGTACCTCTCATGGCTCCACAGGTGCTCTTCCAGAAGCGTCGGGCCGGCTACGTCATCATCATCCACGAACAGCAAAAGGGGAGAACGGGCCTCTTCGATGCCTCGATTCTTGGCTGCTGCAATGCCGGCATTGTCCTGGTAAACATAAATCAGGTCAAGGCTATTGCTGAAAAGATCCGCGACCTCGTGGCTAGCATCCGTGGAACCATCATCGACGACGATCACCTCGAACTCGTCAGGCTCCAACGTCTGGGCGGTGAGGCCCTTCAGGGCCTTTTTCAGGTATTCAGCGCGATTCCAGGTCGGAAGGATGGCGGAAATACGGGGTTCTTTACGCATTTTCACTGGGCTCTCCCGTCATGCTCATCCATTCCCGATACGACGCCCGGGGGCGGAGTTCAGCAAAGTCCCCGATCCGCCCTTGGACTGCGTGCGGCGAGAAGTTGCGGCGGATGAGATCTTGCCCCTTGTGCGCGACGGCAAACCACAGATCATCGTCGGTGTATAACCTTACCACAGCGTCGGCGAACTCGGGAGCAGTGTCTCCTATCAATACGCTCTCTCCGTCCACCAGTCCCATCCCCTCCGCACCGACACTGGTCGTCACTACAGGCAGGCCAAGGCTAATGCTCTGCCCGATCTTGCCCTTCATCCCTGCCCCGAATCTCAATGGGGCGACAAAGACCCGACATCGCCGAAAGTAAGGCGCGGGGTCCGGGACGAAACCAACAGCCTCCACCTCCGTGCCGGCAAGACCAAGAACTTCTTCAGTCATCGAGGAGCCGACCATGAAAAACTTGGCCCGGGGAATCCGCTGTTTCACCAGGGGCAGAATTTCATGGACGAAGTATGTCACGGCGTCTGCGTTGGGGCTGTGGAGATAATGACCGATGAAGAGTAACCCTTCCCGACCTGTCGGTGGAAACAGAGAATCATCCGCCACGATGTGGATGTTCGGTATAACCATGACGTGGGCGTCTGGAACAAGGTCCAGGATCATCTCTCGCTCATGCTCGGTGATCGCCACTACGGTATCGGCTGAGCGAAGATTGACCTTTTCCACTTTCTTACAGTGACGAGCTCGTTCCCACAGTTCCCTGTCGCCCTTCACCCGAGCTTCCCTTTCGAGTCGGAGCCCATGAAGGTCAACCGTATCATAAATGACATGCGCCTGGGGGGCATATGCGCGGATCGCAGGAAGATAATGAAACATGATTTCGAGGTCGGAGAGTATGACATGTTCGTATATGCACCCATATCGCTTAAGATGATTGACAATTTCTACCTGGCCGAAAACCGTCCGTGTCCCAAGCGCATGAAGCGCCTGCACATAGGAATTAAGCTCCTCCCCGACATTAGCGCAGGAGCCAACGATAATCCGCTGGCTCATAATGAGAACCGAACGTAACCGATTTTCCGAGACCGCAGATCGCCTTTACCATTTCCCATAGCCTCAGGGAGGCGCTGGTCCGGTCCGGTGTCGGCACGCGATGTTCAAGAATCAGGACGAAGCTGCGTGCAATACTGGGGTTTGGGGGGCAGTCGCTGTTTTTATCCGCTGACGCGGCGCATAAAGCGTCAAGCCATGGGTCGTATTGTCGATCAGTTGCCCCTGATGACAAGCCGAGCGGTGTCTCCGACTCGGAGCCTCTGGGCAACCTGAGATTTCATTTTCAGGAGAGACTCTTTCAACGCACGAAAAGGCGCAGTCATCCGCCATGATGTTGAAGTTTCGAGTAATTCCACTCTCTCCTTTAACTTCTGATTCTGCCGCTCCAGAGAATCGATGCGTCGTTCCCGCTCCCTTCCACGGAGTATTGCACTCCTCTGCAATGGCTTGCTTAATGTCCCGTCATGAAAATGATCATGCATAGCGAGCCGTCAAACTCCTCTCTCCGTCTCCTGCCCGGTCGGCACTTGTTCGCGCTACCGGCGCATGGAAAGCGGTTCTCAAAGAGGTGCGCGAAATTTCGTGTAAATTGACAATGTCACCCGGGGTTGAACATAACAGGGAGAAGGAAGGGAAAAAAGCGAATTTTTGGTTCGCCTTCATTGGGTGCACGACTGAGGATTTAAGTAATTCTGGCCTCCGGCTTTTGTCTTGTGCTATTAGTACTGCTGCCTGGTACCAGCAGGCGGGGGTTTCTTGCCGGTCTCTCGATGGCATTTTTGAGTCCCCTTTTCCAGAAGGGGGATTGTAAGGGTTTTTGACGGTCTTTCCTTCAAATTCGCGCTGATGCTTCTCGGAGAAAATGGAGGAACACGAGCCATCCAAATAACCGACGACTTACTTATGCCGACCTGTACGAGCAACATGTTCGACTTTCCAAGAACGATTTGAATTTTAACGTCGGAGCATGGATCACACCTGCCAGGGTGACTGAGGGCAGGGCCTGAGTGGGTCTTTTATAACGTATTTCGGGGCTGCCTGAGCCCGCCACGGGAGTTTTGGCTGCCAATGCTTGAGGACTGCGCCAGAGTTCGCCTTCAAAACCTCGTACGAAGGGTTTTGCCGCCATCGGTCGGAAAAGCAGGAAGATGGATCGAGGCGGGACTTGTGCGGATAGTGGGACGCAGAGCCCTCACCAACTGCCGGGAAGAGATACAACAGGTCCTCAATCACCATCGCGACGCCCGTCACATCCTCGTGTTTGCTCCCAGTCTGAAGTGGGATTTCGAACTCTTTCAGCGGCCGCAGCAGCTGGCTATCGCATTGGCTCGGCAGGGAATACTGGTCTTCTACCTGGAACCCCATGCTGTCCGAAATTATAAAATAGTCCCCATGGATGATCGCCTCTATCGGTGCGAGGTCCCTTCAGAGGCTTTCGGGCGAGTGATTGCTCCGCTGGTTTATATCCTTTGCTGGAATCGAGAATACCTCAAGGGTTTTAATGCTCCTCGGCTCATCTACGACTACATCGATGAACTGACGGTGTTTGCAGGCGATCAAAAGGAAATAGCCCTGAATCACAAAGAGTTCCTCTCGCAGGCATTGCTGACGATGGCCACCGCTGATCATCTCTATCGCGATGCGGTAAGGGTTCGCCCCGACTGCATCTTTTGCCCGAATGGCGTCGATTATGACCATTTTGCCCGAACCCGCGAAAAACGAGCCGACGCGCCGCCGGCCCCATTGCTCCCTGTTGTCGCTGCCGGGAAGCCGATTGTCGGCTACTACGGGGCGTTGGCCTGCTGGTTTGATTACGATTTATTGAGGGATGTCGCTGTGCAACGGCGGGACCTCTCCTTTGTGCTGATCGGTCCCAACTATGACAATTCTCTCCCGAAGAGCGGGCTGTCTCGATTGCCGAACGTGACCTGGCTCGGGGCCAAGCCTTACTCTGAGTTGCCTGATTTCTTGAGGTATTTCGACGTGGCCACCATTCCCTTCCTGGTGAACGACGTTACGCATTCTACCTCGCCCTTGAAGCTCTTTGAATACATGGCCGGCGGCAAGCCGGTCGTAGCCACCCCCATGCATGAGACCATGCGTTATGAAGGGGTGCTGGTGGCGAATGGTGCGACCGAATTTTCATCCAAGCTGGACGAGGCGCTCAAACTTGCAGCCGACCCTCAATACCTGGCCGTTATTGACCGGGTGGCCCGAAAAAATACCTGGAACGCTCGTGCCGCAACCATCGTGCAGGCACTTGACGCCCTTCAAAAGAACCGGACATGATCACCTTGTGCTCTGCTTCTCTGATCCTCTTCTTGCCTTTTTCCATAATGGTCGCGATGTTCCTGTTGGATTCTCTCTTCAGGGCCGTTTTTCTTTGGTTTGCCCGGCAGTCTGCTCGACATTCCTCCCCGCAATTCGTCTCCCCAGCGGGAAAAAGGCAACATCGCGTATGTTTTCCCGGCTCATGACGAGGAATCCGTCATTGCGCAAAGCGTTGCCGGTTTAACAGTGCCGGCCTGGGTCATCGCCGACAATTGCCGGGATGAGACCGCTGAAGTGGCGCGCCGAGTCGGCGCACGAGTGTGGGAGCGGCACGGGGACGAGGGCGGGGGGAAGGCCGGGGCGTTGCGCTGGTTTTTCGAAGTTGCGGCGGAAGAACTGGTGCCTTATTCGCGCCTTGCCGTCTTTGATGCCGATAGCCGGATTGCCCCCGATTTTGCCGACCGGTTAACGGTCCCTCCCTACGATCAAACCCCGGTTTTGCAAGGCTTTGTGCAGCCTATTGTCACCAGTGGCTCGCCGGTGGCTCGCCTGGCAGCCTATTCCGAAATCCTCTCGCAGCGCATTGATGATGTGGCCAGGGAGCGCCTTGGCTGGCCGGTGCCATTGCGGGGAACGGGGATGGTTTTTGACGCATCGCTGCTGCCCGCGCTTGTGTCTGCCCTTCATACGAAGGTTGAAGATGTCGAAATGACCATTCAACTGGTGCGCCGGGGTATTCGCCCCAGGTTTCTGGGCAGTGCCGTGGTGGGAGACCCCAAGCCCGCCGGAATGCATGGGGTGGCGGCACAACGGGCAAGATGGGAACAAGGCCGACGGCAGATATTGAGACATTACTGGAAGGACTTGCTTGGGTTGTTTTTCGGAGGTCATCCCGGAGAAATGGCGTTATCGTTATCTCTGGTTTTGAGGCCACGCTCATTGGTGCTGATGTCCAAACTGTTGACGGCCGTTGTCTCGGGGATAATGGCCTCGCACTGCGGCCTGATTTGGACGGCGCTGTCGCTGACGGTATGGCTTGCAATCATTGTTGACGGACTCTACTATCTTATCGGCCTGGGTTTTGTGAAAGAACGTCGAGTCTATGGTTTTGCCCTTCTTTTTGCTCCCGTCTATCTCATGATGTGGATTTGGAGCCAGGTCTGGTCGCTTGTTTCGCGACAGGCCTGGCTGAGCGTGAGGGAACCAAGGAACTGAGAGCATGAACTTCCTGTTTCCATATATGGCACGATGGCAAACGGCCAACTACACCCGATATCATGGACTCTTGAAAGGCCTGGCGCAATCCGGCCACAACGTCATCGTCCTGCAACCGCCCGAGTTGAATTCGGCAGAAACCAATTTTTTTGAAGTGGACAGCGAGGATTTCTCTGGAATCAACGTCATCGAGATTAGCGTGCCGGAATGGCTGTGGCAAAGTTCACTTCCGCTGGAAAAGCTGGTCAAGAAGGGCTTGTTTAGCTTGATAACGCGGCACAACTTAAATCAATTGATCTGCACCCACGCGATCGATGTGCTGATTCTCTACAATCTGCCCCAATGCGTGATGCTATATAATGCCCCTTGCTTCAGTGTCTTTGATGTGGCGGATGATTTGATGGCCATGTTCACCCATGAACTCGGTAAAGCATCATCCATCGGGATCGAGCATTGGGGCGAGCGGATGTTTCGCTATATGTTGCGACGAAGCAACCTCAATTTTGTGGCCTCTCATGAACTGCAGCTGCAAATAGCCGAACCCACGATATTGCTCCCCAATGCCGTCGACCTTGATAAGATTGAACGGCTGGATACGATGGAACTCCCGGTTGATCGAACATCACCCCTGGTCGGTTACCTGGGGGCTTTCGAATACTTCGTGGACATGGACATGGTCCTGGATGTGGCTGCCAGCCTGCCGGACGTGGTCTTCTGGTTGGCTGGAGGAGGCAGGGACTTTGCGAGGGTCAAGAGTCGCGTCGAGAGAGAGCAAAGGAAAAACGTCTATCTGCCTGGGCCCGTGGACCATAAAACGGGGCTTGCCATGATGGCTGCCTCGGACATTTGCCTCTTGCCTTTCCGGCTGAATGCGGTTTCCCACGCGGCTTGCCCGATCAAACTGTTTGAGTATGCGGCATTGGGAAAACCGATTGTGTCCACTCCCATACGTGAAGTGCAGAGGATAGCCGGCGAGTTTGCCTTCTTTGCCAGAAACCATGAGGAAATGAAGACCATTATTTCACGCTTGATAAATGATCCGGATTCGGCGAAATCAAGAATCCGGCAAGGCCTCGAGTTGGTCAAGCATCGCTACAACTGGCAGGTGATTACCCATGAGTTCGTGCAATCGATTGAGTCGCTCAGGTAAAGATGAGCTCTATTTGAAGGGCGGAGGCAGTGCGGAATTTCAATCTCACAATCAATGAACGCAAGGCTATTCTTTGCCTGGGGGATTTCTGCGTGGCCTTTCTTGCAGGCTTCTTGGCTTTGTGGTTTTGGAACTTAACGCGGACTGAGCTGTTCCTTCGCGATTTGCGGGCATTTTGGGGATACCTTCCTTTTACGTCCACCCTGTGGATTTTGCTCATGTGGGCCTTCGACCTCTACGCACCAGGTCTGACCACCAAGACCAACCGGGTGGCGCAGCGTTTCCTCGGCGTTTCCATAGCCAGTTTGGCGATTTACCTCATGCTTTTCTTCTTGGCTCCCAGGGACCTTCTCCCTCGTTTGCCCATTCTGTATTTTGTCGTCATCGCTTTTGGAGCTGGAGTGCTCTGGCGCTTGAAATATGCTCCCTCAATAGCAAGCAATGCATTCCAGCAGCGGCTTCTGATCATCGGAGCCGGGTGGGCCGGCCGCGCCCTCGCCCAAGCCGTGTTGGACCAGAAGTTCGCAGATTTCGAAATTGTTGGTTTTGTTGACGATGACCTCTCTCAACAAAAGCCGAAGGTGGTGGGTTTCCCGGTACTGGGTTCGGTAAGGAACACTCTGGAAATCGCGAAACAGCACCAGGCCAACACGATTGTCTATTCCATTACCCATCAATTGCGGGTGGAAGTTTTCAAGGTCTTGTTGGATTGTCAGTCTGCGGGCATTCCCATCATTCAAATGCCGGCGCTCTACGAGGCTCTGACCGAGCGTGTGCCGGTTCAGCACGTGGCCAATGACTGGCTGCTCCCAACGGGTCTCGCAGGGGGCCAGATCTCTCTTTCCTACCGCATGTTCGTGCTTCTCATTGATTATCTGTTTTGCTTTTTCGGGGGGATCTTCCTTGTGGTGCTGGGACTGCTGTTGACGCTCTTGATCAAGCTCGACTCAACCGGACCGGCCTTTTATGTGCAAACCCGCCTGGGACAGGGAGGCAGGCTTTTCAGACTGATAAAATTCAGGTCCATGGTGGTCGATGCGGAAGGTAAAGACGGGCCCCAGTGGGCGACCGCAGATGACCCCCGAATCACCAGGGTGGGGAAGGTGATGCGGCGGATGCGCCTGGATGAGCTCCCCCAAATCATTAACATCCTGCGCGGAGACCTTCATCTGATTGGTCCCCGTCCCGAACGGCCGGAATTTTATGCTGAGTTGGAGCGGGAAATCCCCTTTTACTCGGTGAGACTGGCCGTCAAGCCCGGACTTACCGGTTGGGCGCAGATCAAATACCGTTATGGCAGCAGTGTTGAAGAGACACTGGTAAAACTGCAGTATGATCTCTACTACATCAAAAATCGCTCGCCGCTGCTCGACCTGAAGATCCTCCTGAGGACGATCTGGAAGATTCTGTCGCTTGGCGGCACTTGATGGAACAAGGCAGTCACGGCCGGGGGCATCCCCGAAGGTGCCACATCAAGATCTTCCCATACACCGTCAGCCGATGTCTCAGTTTCGGCATGCGGCAGGCCGTGAAGAGAACCGCGATTCCGGTGAGCAGAGTGCTGGCCAGAAGTCGAAGAATGACGGCTGCGGCCATGAGCGGATAGCTTTTTGGAAACCACTTCTTGAAATACAGGTATCGGGACCGGTAAAAGAGTATTCGGCCCCCGGCTTCCGGGCCGACGCTCTGCCCCTGAGCGTGGTAGATCCGGGCATTGGGGACAAAAAAAACCTTCCAGCCGGCCCTCCTCATGCGGTATGCCCAGTCCGTTTCTTCGAAAAAGAAGAAGAACCGTTCGTCGAGAAGCCCCACGGCATCCATGGCGGTTTTTCGCACCATCATGCAAGCCCCGATGCAGGATTCCACCTCGATGGGCGATTCATATTGGCGGAGTTTGCTGGGGTAGGTCTTCGGAAAGAGGATTCTGAGCAGAGACTCGTTGGTGAGAAGGAGCGGGAGCGAGGGAAAGTTGGCGATGGAGTTCTGCCTGGTGCCGTCAAGATTCAAAAGCTGTCCGCAGGCCATTGCCGCTTCCGGGAGAGGTTTCCATGAACTCCATGAAGTATTTGCACGGAGCGTGCGGTGAGGGTGGCATCCGTGTTGAGCAGCAGGGCATAGCGCCCCCGAATCTGCCTTAATGCCAGGTTGTTGGCAGCGGCGAAGCCAAGGTTGCGGGAGTTCTGAATTACGTGGATCTCAGGGAACTTCTCCTGGACCGCGGCCACGCTGCCATCGCTGGAAGCATTGTCCGCCAGCCAGACTTCAAAGCTGAGGCCTTGGACGGTTTGATAGATGGAAGCAAGACAATTCAGCAGGAGGTCTTTTGTGTTCCAGTTCACGATAACCACGGAAAGATCCAAAGCGACTCCCTCTCTCAAGTGGGGTATCCGCAATAATGGGAATAGAAGCCCAAACCGTCATTCCGGCGGAAGCAGGAATTCAGAAAAACTGCCTTATGACGGGATTCGGGGTCAAGCCCGGAATGACGAACCGGGTTGCATGACCAAACGGACACTTCATTGTGCCAAGTTGCATTAAGCACGGTGCGCCGCGTCGGACTTCTTCTCCTCACTCAAACTCATTTCCCAGGCTTTGGCGTGTTTCAGGAAGACGTACCAGGCTGAATTCATGGCAATTACCAGCCCGGCCCAGCCATCCAGGAAACCCTCTTTTCCACACGTAGCATTCAAGAAATTTCCCGACCGCGTGTCCCAGGCCGACAAGCACATAGAGACCCGATGCCTGCCCCCGTTCTCTCGCCGCAATGCTGGAAAAACGATCGATGGTGGCCAACTGGTCGGAGATGTCGCGATAGACATAATGCAGAAGAGGCTGGGAAAGCCGCAGAACCCGGCCGTCGACCAACAGCTTTTCGTGAAGTGCTTCCCCGACCCAATGTCCCCGACCTTTTCGCACCAGCCGGACCTTGCGGTCGGGATACCACCCGCCATGACGGATCCAGCGCCCGAGATAGAAAGAGAGCCGGGGCATGGAAAAGCCGCCAACATCCGGCGGTGCGCTGCCGATGACGGTCAGGATTTCTTTTGCGAGAGCCTCGGACACGACTTCATCTGCGTCGAGATTGAGCACCCAGTCGGAACCGGCCATTTCCAGGGCGAGCTGTTTTTGAGCAGAATAGCCCATCCATGGGTGATCGACGACGGTCGCCCCGTGGCTGCGACACAAGGCCTGGGTACCGTCGGTGCTGCCGGAATCCACGACCAGGATTTCGTCGGCGAACTGGACGCTCTTCAGCAGAGTGTCCGATGCGGTCCGCCTCATTCTTGGCAATAATTGCTACGCTCAGTTTCGATTTTTTCATCGTCAGCTACCGGATCGTGTAAAGGATCATCTCCCCCGTATCCGGGTGATGCCACCGCTTCAATTCCTCGAGATGATCTGCGTAGGGAGCCCGAGAGACGTCGCCGCTCGCCGCCGGCCAAAGTTTTTCACTCCAGAGGAAGTACTTGATGCGGTTTTCCTTAACATGGGTGTTGAAGTGGTCGAAGTCATCGGCAAAATATTCCCAACAACCCTTTGCGTTATTGTCCGGGCAGGGTGCGCCAAGGTGGTCCAGGTGGGCATAAAACGAAATGACCCGATAATTGCTGCAGGATGTGACCATGGGAATGAGATCACGGGTGCCTTCCCGGTTTGCCAGGAATTCGCCGATTTCTTTGAAAACATGCTTGTCGGCATCTCTTGGCTTCAAATTCTTGGGCAACGGCAGGGTCACAATAAAAAGCGCGAGAACCGCAACGATGAGGTCTCTTTTTAGATGAGACCGGTTCAAAAGAAATTGGATCAAGGTATCAATGCCAAATCCTATAAATACGGCGCATGAAATAATCAGCAAGCAAATATGACGATATTCGATGTACCAAGATCTCATGACATGTGTGTATAATACAATCAATAATAAAAAAAGTATGTAAATAAAATACCTTAGGCGTTCGTCGCTGCGCAATCTCTTCCGCGCCACTCCCAACCCAAGGCCGCAAAGCACAAAGAAGGGCAGGAAGAAGGCTTCCAGGGAACGATTCAGAAGGGCGCCCACCGCAACCAGCCACATGTTCTTTCGTGCTTCACTGAGGAAGAGCCCGAAACTGTCGCCTCGATTCTGCAAGGCCGCCGCGGCGAGCTTCTCACTGACCGCCCGGTAGGGTGCCAGCGGGGATGACAGCTTAGTGACAGGGTTCCCCAATTCCAGGGTTTTGGAAGTGGTGTGGTCCCTGCCAACCAGGACAACAAGCAGAACCAGGAGCGCGAAACCGACGACAGGGAGCAGAAAACAGACCAATTTCTTGCGTTTCCTGTCGTGTTTTTGGATTGCGAGGAAGAGGAGGGATAGGAAAATAAGGAACAACGCCTCAACTCTGGCCCAGGAAGCCATCATCAACGAGAGGCAGCTCAAGGTCAGAAACCAGGGACTCTCATTATCAAGTGCCAGGATAAACCAGTAGAATCCCAAGGCCGCAAAAAACCACAATATGGGGTCTCTGATGAGGTCAACGCTGGAACCGACGAAAACCGGGATCACGGCAAAGACCAGCGTGCCGAGGACGCTGATCCGGTCATCGAAAAAGCGCTTGAAGAGGAAATAGAGGGGAATCAGGGCCCCGAAGCCGAATACAAAGGATATGAATCGTGCCGAAAAAACCCAATCACGAAAAAACCAGTAGGCCCCGGCGATCATAACCGGGTAGTTGGCTAGATCAGGCAGAACACAAAAAAGAGTCTCGGTTTGACCGAAATAGATGGCCCTTGCTTGATGGATAAATACCGCCCCGTCAGGATTGATGACCGAAGTATTCGCCCAGGCGATCAAGCGCAGGACAAACCCGACGAAGAAAACACCGTATGCTGGAAGCGAAATCTTTCCAAAAAACATAGACAATATAGTGTGTCCTTAAACCGGATGATCGGCCTGCATTACCCTGAGAGCAGGCTCTCATAGACCCGGGTGATGCGGTTTGCCATTTCCTCCCAGGTGTGCTGTCCGGCGGTACGCCGAGCTGCGAGCGAGAAGCTGTTGCGTGTTTGTGGGTTCAGCAGAACAGCAATCTTGGAGGCAAGTGCGGGGATGTCTTCGCGCCCCACCGTAAATCCGTTGACGCCCTCTTCGACAAGGTCGGCTGCGCCGACATCGGTGCTGATAATTACCGGCAAGGATGCCGCCATGGCCTCCAGGACCGTCAGTCCAAAGGCATCGAACTTGGACGGCATGGAAAAGATATCGGCTGCCACATAGACGTTTTCAACCTTATCCTTCAAAACCCCCGCAAAGATCACGTCATCTTTCAGCCCCAACCGGTGGGCGAGGGCCCCGTATTTTCTGAAGTTGCCTTTACCGACAACCAGTAATTTGATGCTATCGGAGGGATTCCTGGTTTTCGCCATGGACACGGCCGGTATCAGTACGTCCAGCCCCTTAATTTCAAAATTCATTCCCACGAAAAGAACCAAGGTATCAGCCGAACTAATGCCATAAAGGCGGCGTACAAGCTCGCGGGTGTCCCGGTTCTCGTTGGTGAACTTCTCGACGGCAACGCCCGGATGGATGACCTTAACCATGTCCGCATGGAGACCGAACTCCGCCACGTACTTCTCCTTCGTCAAGTTCGAAACAGCAAGAAAAGCGTGACAGCCGCCACTCGTTATCAAACTCTTTTCGATCCATGCCGTGGCCTGGTCAAAGAGGTTCATTCGCTTCTTGCGGACCTGTTTCACCCACGTTCGATGAGGTAATCCATGGATGGAAAATACATCCGCATGGAATACCCTCTCATGGGAATGAACGAGGTCAAAACCCATAGCGGATATTTTCCGTTCAACGAACCGAGCAAAGCTTAAGGGTTTCATAAACCTGGGGAAAGCAATAATGGGAATTTTGTGAAAAGTGACGCGGTCCGACTGCCGGATCCATTGGTTTGCCAGCACATGAACGTCATAATGAGGGTTCAAGGCAATTCGTTCGGTCACCTCCTGGACGAGCTTTTCGGCGCCCCCGATCAGGCCGTATTTTTGGACGACCACCGCTATTTTGGGTTTAGTTGATATCATCGCAGTATCTTCGCAAGCTGAGTCTCGACTGCAGACATCACTTCGGGGACCGTCAGTTCATCAAGGCAGCGGCTCCACTCCTTTCCCTCACAACCCTTCCGGCGGCAGGGGACACAGGGGAGCGGGCTGTGAACCACCTGGTGTTCCGGCCCTCTGGGTGCCCATGAAGCGGCCGAAGAGGGGCCGAAAATAGTTACCGTCGGAGTGCCGACGGCGGCCGCGATGTGCATGCCCGCGCTGTCCACGCCGATGAACAAGGCGCAAGCCTTCAGGACGGCTGCAAGCATCCCGATTGAGGTCGTCGCCGGCGAGGTTGTAAACGTTGGCCCCGGACTCAGCGGCAATTGCAGTTGCCCGCGCCCTTTCGTCGGGGGACCCGACAATAATTACCGAGAGGCCGTATTTTGAGGTGAGTTGACGGATCAGGTCAAGATACTTTTCCGCTCCCCATTCTTTGTATTGCCACAACGAGAAAGGCTGCAGGGCAACGAGCGGTCGGTTTGGAGGGACCTGGTTCCGGACCAAGAGTGCTTCCGCCTCTTTCAGCTTCTGCAGGGGAACCTCCATGCGCGGCAGGGGATATGGCGTTTTGATGCCGTAGGCCGCCGGGAGACTCGAATAATAGTCGGCCACATACTGGCCGACCTGGTAGTCCAGCAGGTTCAGATGAGTGGACACGCGGTTCTGCCAAAGTCGGCCGTCAGGGTCGTAAAAGCCGATTCTCTGCCGCGCGCCCGCCAGGAAAGTGAGAATGGCGGAGCGATCGCCCGATCTGAGGTTGACGGAAAGATCAAAATGAAACTGCCGTAAATGGGCAAAAAAGGTCATTTGGTAGCGAACTTCTTCAAGCAGCGATCGTTTCTCCTGCTTGATCGAAAGCACCCCGTTCGCCCAGGGACAATCCGCAATCAGTTCTGCGGCCTTCTCCCGAACGGCAACCATCAGCGAAGCGCCGGGAAAATTCTCCTTGAGGGCCCTGACGCAAGGCAAAGAAAGCACGACATCTCCGATATCGCCGAGCTGTATCAGCAGGATGGTCTTGATATCCTTCGGGATGATCGGACTCCCTTTAACCTGCATGATCTCGGTCCATCGGTCGAGCCGCTACGACGAAATTCTCATGTTTGTTGCAGACTTTGACATGAAATGGCTTTCTGTTCGGAGATCATACCTTTTCCGCTGGGCCTGCGGCTTCAGCCGGGCCGGGTTCAAGAGGGGCGGGTTTTCCAGCGTTGATGCAACCAGAACCACTGTTCGGGGTGTTCGCGAACATACCCTTCGATAATTTCATTAAAACGGGCCGTGTTTCGTTCGATGTCGGCAGTTCTGTCCCCCGATCGGACGATTTCTACCTCCGGCTGGAACACCATGTGGTAGCGGCCGTCCGGTTCCCGATAATTGTAGACGGAGAGAACCAACGAGTCCGTTCGCAGCGCCAGCGCGGCAAGGGCCTTGCTCGTACAGGCTGTTTCTCTGAAGAAAGGAACAAATACGCCTTCGTACCAATCC
Organism: uncultured delta proteobacterium; assembly: GCA_963844985.1. Classification (GTDB taxonomy): domain Bacteria; phylum Desulfobacterota; class Syntrophobacteria; order Syntrophobacterales; family Syntrophobacteraceae; genus JADGQM01. The sequence continues at coordinate 14,030 of CAWJQV010000027.1, read as the reverse complement.
ACGTTCTGGTCGATCAGCAGGGCCACCGCTTCCCCCTGACGCAGCAAACGGATGATCCGACGAGCGGAATCCGCCTTGGTAATGGGTTGATTGCCGCCGCGGGTGCGCATCCGAACCACCCAGGCGTTCAACCCGGGATTGTCGAGAGGCCTCATGACCACATAAAAGGGCCGGTAGCGGATGGAAAAGGCAAGCGACATGAGCTCCCAGTTGCCGAAATGGGAAGCCATGACCAGAATCCCTTTGCCCTTTGCGAGGATCGAGAAGAGATGTTCGGTGCCGGAAAAGGTGAGGTACCGGTCCAGGTTGTTGTTATTGAGCCTGAACAGCTGCGGCAACTCAAGAAAGACACAGGCGAGATGAATGAAGGTATTGCGGGCGATAGCCTTTTTAGCCTCGGAGCTCAGTTCGTCACCGAAAGCGAGATCGAGGTTTCTTTCTGCAATCCGGCGATGCCGGCGGTCCAGGCGGTGCCAGAGGCGCCCCAGGCCATTGGCCAGTCGCCAGGTGATCTTATGAGAGATCATAACGCAACCTGTAACAACAATTAAACGACCAACAATCAACTAGCCACTAACCACTAACCACTAGCCACTAATTTACTCAAACTGAGAAAACTGCAAGTCGTAGAGCCGACGATATTCGCCGTCTCTCTTCAGCAGTTCCTCATGGCCCCCAACTTCGACGACCCGCCCATCGGCCAGGGCCACGATGCGGTCGGCATTCTTGATGGTGGACAACCGGTGGGCGATGACCAGTGTGGTTCGGCCGGCCATCAGGTTTTCCAGGGCTTTCTGGACTTCCAGTTCCGATTCGCTGTCCAGGGAAGAGGTGGCTTCATCCAGGATCAATATGGGTGCGTTCTTGAGCAATGCCCGGGCAATGCAGAGGCGCTGGCGCTCTCCTCCGGAAAGGAGGGCCCCCTGCTCACCGATCATGGTATCGAGACCGTGCGGGAGCTTTGCTATGAAATCAAGCGCATTGGCGGCCCGGGCGGCATCGATGACCTCCTGTTCACTCTTGCGGATATCACCGTAGGCAATGTTGTTGCGAACCGTGTCGTTAAAGAGAATCGTCTGCTGAGTTACGATGCCGATTTGCGCCCGCAGTGAGGCGATGGTCGCATCCCGGATGTCCACACCATCGATCAGGATGGCCCCTTCGCTGACTTCGTAAAAGCGCGGGATGAGGTTGACCAGGGTCGTTTTTCCGGCGCCGCTGACCCCCACGATGGCGATGACCTCACCCGCCCCCACCCGAAGGTGGATATCCTTCAGGACGGGTTCATCTCCGTAATGGAAGGAAACATGATGGAACTCGAGGTCGCGTGAAATGGGAGAGAGCCGGGGGGCCCCGGGCTTATCGACGGTTTCCGACGGCGTGTCGAGAATTTCGAAGATCCGATAGGCTGCGGCAATTCCCTGCTGCAGCGTCATGTTCATCCCGCTCAGGCGTTTGACCGGTTCGTAAAGGAGGATCAGTGCGGCCAGGAAGGAAAAGAAATTTCCCGGAGTCGATATCCCTTCGATGACACTGTAGCCCCCGTACCAGATAATGGAGACAATGCCGATCCCTCCGAAAAACTCCATCAGAGGGGGTGACAGGGAGTTGACGGAAGCCGCCTTCATGGCGTAGTCAAAGGACCGCATGTTTTCTCCGGCAAAGCGCTTTTTCTCGTACTCCTCCATGCCGAAAGCCTTAACGATGCGATTGCCGCCGATCGTCTCATGAAGGATTACCGAAATGTCACCCATCGCCTCCAGGCTCTTGGTGCTGATGGCACGCAGTTTTTGACCGAATTTGACGATGGGGAAGAAAGCGAAAGGCAAGATGAGCACGGCAATGATAGCCAGCTGCCAGTCGCGATAGAAGACCACGCCCACCAATCCCACGACGCTGAGGGCATCTCTGATCATGCCGGTGACACAATCTTTGACGGCGGCTTGAATTTGACTCACGTCATTGGTGATGCGAGACATCAGAATGCCGGTGGGAGTGCGGTCAAAGAAGGAAAGGGAAAGCCTCTGCAGGTGGTCGTAGAGTTGCTGGCGCAAATCCACGACCATTTTGTTGCCGACGTAACTCATGAGGTAACCCTGGCCCCAGGCGCAAAGTGATTTGACCAAAAACATCGCCAGGACGACGAGGGGCAAGATCTTCAGCATCTCGACTTTCTTGTCGATGAATATTTCATCAAGCACGGGCTTGATCAAATAGGCAGAAGCGGCCGTACAGGCCGCGACTCCCAGCATGCACGCGACAGCCAGTACCATGCGGAGCCAGTGGAATTTGATCAGTTGATACAAGCGTTCATAGATATTCATCATCAGAAGACTCTGAAAGAGTGTGGGCAGGACCCCTCCTTCATGCAACTTCCCGACCAGTTGGATTAAGGCGTAGGCCCAGATAAACCACACGGCGTCAAAGAAGGCATAACGATAGGTCCTGGTATGCACCGGGTAGGTTTCACTCTCGTGGAAAAGGGCGAAGTCGGGAATGAATCGCGGTGTGCGGCGAAGATAATCGGTGAACTTTTGGCCGTATTGGGCGGCAAGCCTCTGCTCCTCAGTCGACCATGGTCAGGGGATAGAAAATGAAAAACCCCACCACCAACAAACCGATCCAAAGGAGGCTCCCGGTTGCACACCCGACCCCGACCGCTCCGACAAAGCTGAACACATAAAGCGGATTGCGCACGATCGAATAAGCGCCCTCGGTAACCAGGTCCTTGTCCTTGTAGCCGGAGATATACATCGACGCCCACACCCTGCCCATGGTCCCCACGCCGACCAGGATCAGCCCGAAAGTTGTCAGGAAAACATAAAGAAAACCGGTCTTTGACCAGCAATGGTCGGTTATCAGCAAAAGTCCGGCAAAGAGAAAAGCAGATTTTCGCGCCGCCGCGGTCCTTGAACGGGAGACACGGTCGATCAATTTGGCAATGGCAGACGATGATGTATTAAAATCCATTTCTGACTCCCGTGATCCAGTGAATCACAACGAAGCATGAAATCCCCCCCGACCCCCCTTTAGCGAAAGGGGGGAGCAGTTAGTTTGATGCATACGGGGCAGGGAGGATTTCATACAGAATCTCTGAGTAAATTACGTGCGGCCTCCAAAACATCCGCTGCCGAAACCGCGGTCATGCAGCGATGATCCGTGGGGCATTCGGTTTTCAAGCATGGTGCGCAAGCGGTGGGTTTTCGGACAATTAGACATGACGGAGCCAGCGGCGAGGTCGTGGTATGGTCGGTGGACCCGAAAATAGCGACGATCGGGACCCCGAAGGCTGCCGCCACATGCATCGGCCCCGAGTCATTGGTCACCAGCAAGCGGCACTGGGAAAGGAGGGCCATGAGCTCGCGGACGGAGGTCTTTCCGGCAAGGTTGAGGGGTTGAGTGCGCATGTTTGCGGCAACTGCGCCGGCGATCGACTGTTCATCGGGGCCTCCGACAAGGAGAATGCGGGCGGAGAATTCCCCCGCCAGTCCATCGGCCACCGCCGCGAAGCGCTCCGGAAACCAGCGCTTGGCAGAGCCATAGGTTGCGCCGGGGTTAATCGCCACCCACAGCTCATCCGAAAGCTGGTGCTCTGGCCCGGGCCAGCTCTTCCTCCGTGCACTGCAGCCGCAGGCAGCCGTCTCCGCCCTGCAGTCCCAGCCCGGCGAGCATGTTCAGGTAATATTCGGTGTGATGGAGCCGGCGCGCCCGCCGCCAGCCCGATACGCTATGGGTCAACAACAGTCCTCGGCAATCGGTGTTGTAGCCGGCGCGCCGGGGAATCCGGGCAAGGGTCGTCATGATGGCTGCTTCGATGGCGTTCTGAAAAAGAAGGGCAAGGTCGAATTGTTCTTTCCGGACTTCGGCACAGAAGCGCAGGAGACCACCCGGCCCATGGTGCACTCCCTTTTTGTCGTACACAAGAATCCGATCGCAGGCGGGATGATGACGCAGCAGTTCCGCCACCGTCGGATTCGCCGCAACGGCTATTTCCGCCCCGGGAAATGCCGCTCTCACTCTCCCCATGGCCGGGGTGGTCATGACGGCATCGCCAATCCAATTAGTCGAGCGAATGAAAATTCTCCTGATATTCTGTTAATCTAAGGCTTCAGCAGCACCCATTTCCCGTTTTCCACTTTCACCATCACCAGGGAGTCAGTCCCGAGCCCGTTGTGATCTTCGGGAGTCAGATTGTAGATACCGCTGATGCCGACGTAGCCCTTGGTCTGTTCGATGGCATTGCGGAGGGCTTCCGGTTCGGTGCCTACCTTGCGCATGGCATTTGCCAGGAGGTAGATGGCATCCCAGGCGTACCCGGAGTGTGTGTTGACCGGATATTGCTGATCATAGTGATAGACGTCTCGATAAAGGGCCAGAAAGTCTTTGATTACCGCCTTTTGCGGATCGCTGTCGGGGAGTTGATCAACGACCATGAGCTTGGTGGAGGGCATAATGCTGCCTTCGGCAGCGTCGCCGGCGAGTTCGATGTACTTGGGGTCCGGCTGACCATGGCATTGGATGAGCGGCATTTTGATTCCGAGCTGTTTCACGTTTTTAGCCACCCGGGCGCCGGCAGGACCGATGGTCCAGCAGATGACTGCCTGGGCCCCGCTCTCCCGGATCTTGAGGAGCTGCGGCGTCATGTCCGTGTCCGTCACGGCAAAGGCTTCCTTGATGGCAATGTCGATGCCGAACTCCGGGGCGAGTTGCTCCAGCGAGTTCAGGCCATCCTTGCCGAAGCCGTCGGTAGCGGTAAGCAGTGCAACTTTGGTCAGTTTCTGCGCACGCAGATAGTCGTAGACCTTTTTCACGGCGGTGGAGGTGCGCTGGGGTGTCTTGAAGGTCCACTTGAAGGGACCGAATTTGCCGCCCGAAATGACCGGGTCGCCGCCGATGGTCATGATGATCGGAACGTGCGCCGTGTCTTCGATGTAAGGCTTTACCGCCAGACCTTCATCCGTGCGGGTGGGGCCGATAAGAGCCACCGCCTTATCTTTTTCCACCAGGCGTTTGGCTTCCATGAGCGCCTTTGTGGGGTCGCTTTCCGTGTCTCCCGTAGCAATTTCCAGCGGGCGCTTGTTGATGCCCCCTTCCTTGTTGATCTTGTCCACCACCATCTGGGCAACCAGTTTCGTCGGGGTGCCGATCGAAGCCGCCGGTCCGGAAAGAGCGAAAAAGGCCCCGATCTTAATGGGTTCTTCGGCCCGAACCGGAAGATCGCCCGCAAGGAAAATCGCGGCAAGCACGATGATCAGGCATGTCAGCGCAACGACGCGCAACTCTTTAAATTTCATCACCTGTCCTCCTCTTGATTAAGGTGCCCGGTTGCATCGAAATCACTACTCATCGCTGATTTCTCCCATCCATCTCCCATCGCTGACCACTGGCCACTGAGCACTGACCACTGGCCATTATTTTCCGTTCGAACCCCTAATTCGCCCGCTGATCGAAGACGCGTTTGCTCTTCCGCTCGGTACGGGGGAGGCTGCCGTAGTCGACCAGTTCAACTCGAGGGCGAACCATAATTTGACTGCGAATCTCGTTGATGATGCGTTCGGCGAGTTCACGATCGGAATCAGGAGAGTCGCCGTCAATCCGTTCAACCTTGATCATCATGACGTCCCGCCCATCTTCCCGATGATACAGGTGGACCTGATACTCGCTTCCGACATTGGGGATCTGCGAAAGGACATGATCGATCTGGCCGGGGTAGATATTGACCGCACGGAAAATGAACATGTCGTCGGAGCGGCCCAGCAAATGGTCGTGACGGGGAAGCGGGTTGCCGCAAGGGCAAGGCTCGGGGATGAGGCGGGTGAGGTCCCGCGTGCGGTAGCGAATGAGCGGCGCCGCTTCCTTGCGCAGGGTGGTGACCACCATTTCTCCCGTCTCTCCCGGCGGGACCGGTTCGAGCGTCTCGGGATCGAGGATTTCCAGAATATAGTAATCGGCCCAGTAGTGAATCCCCTGATGGGCGCTGCACTCAAGGCCCACGCCCGGTCCGTAGAGTTCCGTCAGGCCTGGAATGTCAAACAGTTCTTCGGCTCCGGTAATCTCTCGGACCCGTTGCCGCATTTTTTGGCTGTGGCGTTCCGCGCCGAAGATAATTTTCTTCAATGCTACCTGCTTTTGAATGCGGCGCCGCTCGATTTCTTCGGCAATGAGCAGCGCCATGGACGCCGTGGAACAGAAGACGGTGCTCTGCATATCGACCAGCATCTGGCAGTGGATTTCCGTGTTGGCAGGGCCGACCGGAATGGCCATGGCACCGAAACGCTCGCAGCCCAGTTGAAACCCGACTCCTGCGGTCCAGAGTCCGTAGCCGACCGCGATTTGCACCCGGTCCTCCGTCGAGAGCCCTGCCATTTCATAGCAGCGGGCGAACATATTCGCCCAGTCGTCGAGATCTTTTTGGGTGTAGGAGAGGACTTTTCGTTTTCCGGTGGTCCCGGAGGATGCATGAATGCGGCGGATTTTCTCAAAAGGCACCGACCGGAGCGGAAACGGGTATTCGTTTTGCAGGTCCTGAGCAGTCAGGCAGGGCAGCCGGCGAAGATCCTCCAGGGTGCGGATCTGTTCCGGAGCAACCCCGGCTCGCTTGAGCCTTTCCCGGTAAAAAGATGAATTGTCATAGGCATGCGCAACGGTCCATTTCAGCCCCTGCAGCTGAACGGCATCCAGGTCTTCTCCGGATGCCCGGACCGGCATGAACGAACTACCCATAAAAGATCTCCTTACTGAACCAATACACCCGGGCGGGAGTCCATAAGCAGTTAGGGCAGTCTCCCGAGTCCCCCTTTGTAGAACGAGGGAAACCGCAGGGGGCCGGGAGTCCAGTTCTCAAATCCCCCCAACCCCCCTTTGAAAAAAGGGGGAACCGGATCCATCCATAACGGGCGACTTGCCTCTGCCCACCGGTACTGGGGACTATCGGTTGAGGCTGCGCCAGACCGACAGGGGCAACCTGAAAGCCAGCGCAGCCATTCGATAAATCGTTACTTACTATAGAAATTGGCCCACAGTTTCAAGCCCTCCATAACACAAAGAGGACAAATTTTCATGAAAACTCTGTAAATAAAGATTCAGGGCGTCCCGAGATCTCGGTCCGGGAGCCCACAGGAAAGGATGAGCTGCACAAGAAGGATTGACCAACCGATCCACCTTCTATATGAAATTCCCCCAACCCGTCACCCCGGCAATCTTTCGGCCGGGGTCCAACAGTTCAAAGAACTGGATTCCGGCCAAAGCTTGTCCCGGCAGGCTTTAGGCCGGGAACCTGCCGGAATGACGAAGGGGGGATTTCATGCTTGGTGGTGACCCACCGGGTCATGGGGGCTAGATCCGGTGGATCGCTGGGTATCAGTGCGACGGTGGATTGCCGTGTGCGTCCCAGCCGCGCAGTTGAAAATATTCCTTGAGCATCCGTTCCATTTCTTCTTCGGTGAGGGACTGGCCGGTGGGGAGGGCTTCACGGTGGATCCGTTTGGGCAGGCGGTCCTGGTCGGGCGTCAGGCCTTCACGGAGGTTGAACCGGCGGGTCATGGTGGAGATGGCCGAGGCTTTCTTCCGGAGCTCTTCTTTCGATGCGGGAAGTCCGGTCACCATGCCGATGACCTTTTCCAATTCCTCCCAGGTGTAGAGGTCACGGTAAAAGCGGCAGAGGATCAGGGTGTCGAAGATGGTCAGGCGATCTTCGAAATCGGTCAACATCTCGGCCTTTCCCTCAATCGTCGCAGGCGCGATCATGCCGGCCAGTTCCGGTTTGTAGAACGTGGTGCGCAGGTGGCAGGCGCCGCGGTCCGAGGTGGCGTAGGACAAGCCCATGCCCTTGAGGGTTCGCGGGTCGTAGCCGGCCGGTTCCATGCCCTTGACGTGGATGGCCAGATCCTCCAGACCCCAGGTTTTGGCGGCGTGCACGATGCCTTCCGCGAGGACATCGCCGATGCCCTCGCGATTGCCGATTTCCTTCAACAGCCTGGCGACCTTTTCGGGCTGGTTGTAATCAATGTCGTAAGCCACCTTGCCGCGCCGAACCGCCTCGATAGTGAAGGCACAGAGATTTCCCGCAGTGATCGTGTCCATGCCGACGCGGTCGCAAATGTCGTTGAGGTAGGCGATCTCCTCGATCTCTTCAATCATGCAGAGGCCGCCGAAGGCATAGATGGTTTCGTACTCCGGGCCTTCGATGACCAGTCCGGCGTGACGGCCTTTCTTGATCGTGGTCAGGCGGCCGCAGGCCATGAAGCACTTGGCGCAGGCGTTGGGCTTGACATCATGTTCCTGGTGCATGGTCTGGCCGCTGATCTTTTCCCAGTGTTCGAAAGTCCCCTCGGCCCAGTAGCGCGTCGGAAAAGCCTGGGCCTTGTTCATGATGGCGACCATCATGGTAGTGCCCAAAGCCTTGTAGGCCTTGACTCCGGGGTGTTCGGCATTGGCCCGGGAGAAGGCTTTGGCATACTCAGCAACGCCGGCGGCGTCATAGAAGTTGCGGCGAGCGTCTCCCTGAAAAACCACCGCCTTGAGCAGCTTCGAACCCATCACCGCACCGACGCCCGTGCGGCCGGCGGAGCGCCATTTGTCGTTTTCAATCACGGCAAAACGCAGCAGTTTTTCGCCTGCCGGGCCAATGACCACCGCTCCCGGCTTGCGATAGCCTTCCTTTTGAATGGCGAAGCGTTTTCTGACTTCGGCTTCCGTCACGAAGGTGTCGGCCCCCCAAAGATCACCGGCGTCGAAAAATTCGGCCCCGTCAGGACAGACGGAAACCACCGCAGGTCGCTCGGCCTTTCCATAAAAGAGCACGGCATCGAAACCTGCTGCGTCAACCGCTTCAGGGACTTTGCCGCCGGAGTAGGATTCCGAGTAAAGGCGCGTTTGCGGGGACTTGGTGTAAACCCCGTAACGGCTGCCTCCCCAAATGCGGCTCTGGCAAAAGGGACCGGTCGCAAAGATGAGATGGTTCTCCGGCGAAAAAGGGTCCACGCCCGTAGGGTTCTTTTCCAGCAGCAGCCGCGTTGCCAGTCCTTTGCCGCCCAGACCGGCAGCCAGTATGTCATCCGCAACCGGCTCAATTTGAAAGGATCGGTCGGTAAGGTTTACCAGAAGGATACGTCCGTAAAAGCCGTCCATGGCTTACTCCTAAAAGCAGTGGCTAGAGAACAGTGGTTAGTGACTAGTGGTTAGTGACTAGTGGCTATTGAGCCATCTCACATCCCCAGATACGCAGTCTTGATGTGCGGGTCGTCCAACAGCTGCTGGGCCGGGCCTTCCATGGCCGTGCGACCGTGCTCCAGGACATAACCTCGATCGCTCATGCTCAGGGAGTGCTTCACGTCCTGTTCCACCAGCACCACCGTGGTGCCTTGGTCGGCGATCTTGCGCACGGTATCGAAAATGATCCTGGTCAGCAGGGGCGCCAGACCAAGAGATGGTTCGTCAAGCATCAGCAGCTTGGGTTTTGCCATCATACCCCGGCCGATGGCTACCATCTGCTGTTCGCCGCCGGAGAGCGTCATGGCCAGCTGCGCCTCCCTCTCGCGCAAGCGCGGAAACAGCTCGAAAACCTCCTGGATGGTGATGTCCTTGTCCTTGTCGGCACGACTGTTGTAAGCCCCCACAATGAGGTTGTCCTTGACGCTCATGAGCGAAAACAGCCGTCGGCCTTCGGGCACGTGCACAACGCCCCGTTCGACGATGGCCTCTGGCGGGGAGCGGTGAATGGGAACGTCCTCGAAGCGGATTTCACCCCTGGCCGGAGGAATGAGCCCGGAAATGCTTCTCAGCAGAGTCGACTTGCCCGCCCCGTTGCCCCCGATGATGCTCACGACCTCGCCTTCGTCCACGTGCAGCGAGAGGTCGAAGATGACCTGGACATCGCCGTAGAAGACATCGATGTTTTTAACCTCAAGAAACGCCATAGTCATCTCCCAGGTAAGCTTTGATCACTTTTTCATCCGAGGCAACTTCCTTCGGCGTCCCTTCCGCAATTTTCCTCCCGAAGTGGATGACCACAATCCAGTCTGAGAGCGCCATGACCGCACGCATGATGTGTTCGATGAGGAAGACCGTCATGCCATTGTCGCGCAATCCTTTGATGATTTTGACCATCTCGTCGACTTCGGTGGGGCGGAGCCCGGCCATGACCTCGTCAAGCAGCAGGAGTTTCGGTTCCGTGGCGAGAGCTCGCGCGATCTCCAGCCGCTTGCGGTCGGCGATGGTCAGGTTTCCCGCTTTCATGTCCTTCTTGTCGTCAAGACGGAGGGCCCTTAACACCTCGAGGGCCTGTTTTTCAGCCACCGATCGCTGGTCGGTCCTGGAATAGGCGCCGACCATTACGTTATAAAGCACCGTCTTGGAGACAAACGGCTTGACGATCTGGAAGGTCCGGGCAAGCCCCTGTTTGCAGAGGTTCCAGGGTTTTACCTGGTTGATTTTCCTGCCGTCGAAAAAGACTTCGCCCTCCGTCGGCGCGTAAACCCCGGCGATGCAGTTGAATACCGTCGACTTGCCGGCCCCGTTGGGGCCAATGAGTCCCAGGATCTGGCCTTGCCGGATGCTGAGGTTCAGGGTGTCCACCGCCCGCAGCCCGCCGAAGTCTTTCACCAGATCCTTCACGTCGAGAATCGTCATGCCTGTCTCCTCACTTCCCGCTCCTCACTGCCTACAGCTCACTCATTAGTGCTTAACTCCCTACTGCCTACTGCCTACTCCCTACTGCCTACTGCACCGAGGGCTCGGATGCAAAGCGGTCCAGGAACCGGTTGTACAGTTTGGTGAGTGGTTCCTGCAGGCCTCGCGGCTGGAAGATCATCACCAGAATTAAGATGACCCCGAAGATGATCAAATGCAGACCGGGCAGTTTGTCACCGAAGTAGATTCGGCAAAAATCGCTGACCGGGCGCAGAATAATGGCCCCCAGCACGGGGCCGGCAATGGAGCCCCGCCCACCGATCAGAGCGATAAAAGCGATTTCAAAGGAGATGTCGAGGGACATGACGCTCTTCGGGTGGATAAAGAGGGTGAATTGGGCCCAAAAGGTCCCGGCCAGAGCGGTCAGAAAGGAGCTCATGGCCATGGCGATCAGCTTGCAGCGGGCCACGTTCACCCCGAGCGCCATCGCCGCCTCGGGTTCCTCTCCCCCGGCGCTCAGGAAGTAGCCGAGTTTTGAGCGCGAAATAAAGTAGGTCAGGGCCAAAACGGCAATAAGCATGAACAGGATGATGTAATAATAGGGTTCTTTGCTGTTAAACATGAAATTGGCAAAGCCGATGTTCATCGGCGGGATCTGGAGACCGCGGGGCCCGTTGAGCTTAAAGGGTCCGAGGTATTCGATGTTTTCCACCATCACGCGGATTCCTTCCGCAAAAGCGATGGTGGCGAGGGCAAAGTAGGCGCCCCTCATCTTGAAGGTCGGGAGTCCGATGAGCACCCCCACAACGACGGCCAGGCACCCGCCTATGAGCATGCCGATCCAGGGACTGATCCCGTACTGAAGAAACAGGATGGTGGAGGTGTAGGCCCCGATACCGACAAAGGTTGAATGCCCGAGAGGGAGCACGCCGGCAAACCCACCCACCAGATTCCAGCTGGTGGTCAGGTAGGCGTAAAGGAAGAGGAGCACCAGGATGTGCAGGTAAGTAGGACTTCGAACCAGCAGGGGCAAGCCGAAGACAACGACTCCCACCAGAAGCATGGAAAGGGACTGCAGCTTTTCTCGTGTCATCCGTATATCCGCCATGGGGGAACCCAATCGGAGTGTCCTGTTGAGTTCCGGTAATGAGTATCTGAAATCTCAAATACTGCTAAACCCCGGACTGTTTGCCGGTCATACTTTCTATTTCGACTTTGAACACCGTGATTGCTTCCAACTTGTTTTCGGGGAACCGGTAGGCGCGGTCCGAGTACTGTTTCATGATTATGCCGAGCGCTTCGATCTTCTCTTCCAAACGTTCAAGAAAAACAGCCTTACCAAAACCGACCACGCTTTGATATTTCATACTCCAGCTGCAGGCATCTTCCGACTCTATGGGTTCGGTGATCAGGTCGAATTCAAAGCATACGTTGGGGTTTTTCCGGATCAAGTCGATCTTGCGGCCGTTCAAAGAGCCGTGAAAATAGAGGACATTGTCTTCATAACCGAAGCAGAGGGGAACGATATACGGTTTGTCCCCGTCAATCATGCCCAACCGGCAGGCATTGGATTTCCTGATAATGGCTTCGATAGCAAACCGATCAGAAATTTCCTTGTCTTTTCTTCTCATGCCCGATCGTCCCTTCTTTCCCGATAACCGATCAATTACCAGTCGTACTTCATGCCGAACAACCCGGAAGGTTTGACAAACAGCACCACGAGGAAGAGGGCATAGACAATGGCTTCCGTCCAGGTCGCCGCCATAAACTGCGGCCCGACGGATTCGATCACGCCGACGATGATGCCGCCCAGAAGGGCCCCGCCGATGCTGCCCAGTCCGCCCAGTACGACAATAATGAAACCCTTGATATCAAAGAGCACACCGACACTGGGAAAGACATTGTAAAAGGGCACCAGAACGGCCCCGGCGATGCCGGAGATGGCGGAACCGATGCCAAAGGCAACGTTGTAGATGCGAAACTGGTTGATGCCCATCAAACTGGCCGCTTCCCGATCGAGACTGGTAGCACGGATGGCGCGGCCCATTCGCGTTTTCTGGAAGAACCAGTAGACGGCAGCCCCAGTGAGAATGGCAATCACAAAGCCCCAAAACTTAGGGACGGAAAGCATCATTCCCCCTATTTCGAACATCTTGCCGCGCAATGGATTATCCTGGAGACTGCGGTATTGGGGGCCAAAAACGAGCAGCGACAGGTTGTCCAGAACATACCAGACACCCGTCGTGACGATGATGACCGTGATGGGTTCGCGAACGTTTTTTTCCGACTTTGAAGATGGGTTTGATGATGATGTCCTGCATATAAAAACCGAACAGATACATCACCGGGGCCACAATGGCGAGGGCCAGATAAGGATGGATGCCGCTCAAGGTCACGGCCCAATAGGCCACGTACATGCCCACCATAAGGAAAGAGCCATGAGCAAAATTGATGACCTTGAGCACGCCGAAAATAACGGTGAGCCCCATGGCGGTGAGGCCGTAGATCGAGCCGATGAGGATGCCATTGATTGCGTCTTCAAGAACATAGAGCATAAGCGTCTCCAAACCGGCGCAGACCAAGTCTTTGCGAGGGAGTGCCGGGCAGGCCGGCACTCCTTTACTTAGTGGTTAAATCCGGTCGTTCTGGCGATGATACCCACATGACCCCGCAGGGGAGATGGGTTCTTCCTTATTCCCCGCGTCCCCGTGTCTCCTGGTCTCCGCGTCTCCCTGTCCTACCAGCGGTGCCATGCGTGCATGCTGTTCAGTCTCTACTGCTGGGGGGCCGGAAAGACCGGAGTATAGCCCGCATGGCGTGCGCTCTTCGGCCACACGGTGAGGCGCTCCAGTCCCTTGCCCATGTCATTGATCTGTACGATGCACAGAGCAGCGTTCTTGTTCTGCCCGGTGGCATCGAATTCGATGGCATCGTAGGAAGCCACCATTGCCGGTCCGGTGCTCAGTTTGGTGGCAGCGAGTGCGTCGCGAATGGCTTTCGGATCGAGCGACCCGGCACGCTCCAGAGCGTCGGCCAGCACATACATCGCAACGTAGGCGTCAACCGACTCGCCGGCAGGGTTGTAGCCGCACTTGGTCTTGAATTTCTCGTTGAATTGAGGCACCCCGGGCTTGCCCACGTCGGTTTCCCACTCTACGATATCGAACACGTACTGGGCATTCTTGGCGGCAGCCTTGAGAAAGGAGGGATCGGCGTGACCGCCGCCGCTGCCGATAATCGCCTTGGGTTTGACCTTGTATTCGGCCAGGGTGTTGGTCAGGAGGATCGCGTCGGCGGCGTTCGAGACGAGCAGCAGAACGTCAGGGTTGGCGCGTTTGATCTTCTGGACCACGGGGCTGAGGTCGGTCGCGGTAGAAGGGTAGGGCTCATCCAAAACGACC
>CAWJQV010000026.1:0-36079 GCA_963844985.1 uncultured delta proteobacterium | reverse complement strand
ACAAACCTGATTACCGAAGCAAGGATAGTTTAAAAGATAGTCCTTGCTGACCAGCGCCCGAAAAGCCGGACGCCGGTCCGAAAAAACTTAACGCAGCCAGTCGCTCGCACGCTCTGCTAGGGAGTCTGCGCTGCCGGTGCAGGGGTCGCGGCATCTTCGCGACCACGAAGAATGCTGTGTTTGATGCCGTAAGTGAAGTAGATCACCATCCCTATGGCAAGCCAGACAATGAGACGAATCCAGGTGTCACCGGGGAGACCAATTGCCAGATAGAGACAGAATGCAATACCGGCCAGCGGCACGAAGGGAACCCAGGGGCATTTGAAGGGTCGTACAACGTCGGGCTGCTTTTTGCGGAGCACCAGGACCGACGCACAGACAATAATGAACGCCGCCAGGGTCCCGATGGAAACCAACTCGCCAAGCAGCGCCATCGGCACCAGTGAGGCCAATATCGCCACCGCAATACCGGTCGCGATGGTGGTCATGACCGGGGTGCCGTACTTGGGATGAACCTTGGAAAAAGCAGGAGGCAACAAGCCGTCGCGGGACATGGTGAAGAAAATGCGCGGCTGCCCCAGCAGGAAGACCAGAATCACGGAGGTAAGGCCGGCAATGGCGCCGAGCTTTACCAGCACCGCCAGCCATTTCACGCCCATGATATCGATCGCCACCGCAATCGGATCGGGTACATTGAGTTTGGAGTAGTGGGCCACGCCGGTGATCACGAGCGCCACCAGAATATAGAGGACCGTACAGATGATCAGCGAACCCAGGATGCCGATGGGCATGTCCCGCTTCGGGTTGATGGTTTCCTGGGCGGCGGTGGAAACCGCATCAAACCCAATGTAGGCGAAGAAAATCACCCCCGCCGCACGGGCCACGCCCGACCATCCAAAATGCCCGAATTCGCCCGTATTCGGTGGAATAAGGGGAAACCAGTTGTCGGTGTTCACGTACGCGAAGCCAAGCCCGATGACGACCAAAACAATGGCCAGCTTAATAACGACAATGATCGCGTTGAAGGTCGCCGATTCTTCGATGCCTCTGACCAGCAAAGCGGTGAGAGCCAGAACGATCAGGGCGGCGGGCAAATTGAACAATGCCGTTGCATGCTGCACGGAATCCAGGGGGATGCCGGCCTGCGCCAGGTCCTTGGCATAGTTGGCAAGTCCGTACCATCCTTCGGGCACCGTGAGGTGTATCTGCTGAAGGACGGCACTGGTCAGGTAGATGAATTCCGTGCCGGGGGAGGCCATGACCTCCGGGGGGATGTGAATTCCCATATTACGCAGGAAGCTGCAAAAATAACCCGACCACCCGACCGCGACGGTGCCGGCGCATACGCCATACTCCAGAATCAAATCCCACCCGATAAACCAGGCAGTGAATTCACCCATGGTCGCGTAGGAATAGGTATAAGCGCTTCCTGCAATGGGAATCATCGACGCAAATTCGGCATAACAGAGCCCGGCGAAACCACAGGCTATGGCTGCCAAACAAAAGGACAAAATGATGCCCGGCCCCGCGTAGTTGGCTGCCGCCTGTCCGGTGAGCACGAATATTCCCGCGCCGATGATGCCGCCTACACCTATGGCCATTAGATTTATTGGGCCCAACGTGCGCTTGAGACCCACTTCAGCTTCGCCTTCAGATATGAGATCTGCCAGGCTTTTTCTTCTAGACAGTGCTCCCTTTTCCATATGATCTTCTCCTGACACCTGTGAGTTGTGCTTAGACGATTAGCCTCTCTTCTCCGGCGGCAATGCTCACTGACTCGTGAAAGTGGGACTCATGCTGGTCACATAGACGAACTTGCCGTCCTTAACCTGATTGATGACTACGCCCTTCACCGCGTTGCCGTCCTCACCGATGCTGATCTTGCCGGAAACCCCCTGGAAGTCCCTGGTGGTGGCGAGCCCCTCTCGCACCTTGGGGCCAAGAGTGGAACCGGAACGCTGCATCGCGTCAATGAGAACGAAGTAGGCGTCGGCACCCATGGCGCCAAAGCCGTCCAGCTCGCGGTTGTACTTCTTTTTGTAGAAGGCCATGAATTCCTTGCCCAACTTGGTGTTCACCGCGGCCGGGCTGAAGTGAGCCGTGAAATACATCCCCTCCACGGCCTTGCCGCCGAGCTTGATGAGTTCCTCAGATTGGGCTGCGTCACCGGCTACGATGGGGATGTTCATCCCGAGTTCCATCGCCTGCTTGGCCAGCAGAGCAAGCTCGCCATAGTAGTTGGGAGCATAGATGATGTCCGGTTTTGCTGCCTGGACCGCCGCAAGTTGCTCGCTAAAGTCCTTGTCGCCGGTCCGAATGTAGGTGGTGAAGGGCACTTTTCCGCCCCACCGGGTAAAGGATTTGACGAAGTAGTTGCCAAGCCCGACGGAATAATCCTGATTGATGTCGACGATTACCACCGCGCTCCGGGCCCTCAAGGTCATCAGTGCCAGCATGGCCGCGATTTCACCCTGGAACGGGTCACTGAAGCATACGCGGAAGTAGTACTTGTTGCCCATGGTCACCAAGGGGTTGGTAGCCGTCGGCGTGACCATCGGGACCTCATACTTTTCGCCGATGGGACCGCCGGCAATGGAGTTGCTGCTGATGGCCTCACCGAGGATGGTCCCTACCTTCTTGGTTCTGATCAGGCGTTCCACCGCTTTTGCCGATTCGTCCCTGTCACTCTTTGTGTCTTCCAGGATGAGCTGGACGTCCCTGCCCAGTATCTGGGGCATCATTTCATTGGCTGCCCTGATGCCATCCCACGCCATTTGGCCGAGGGAAGCCACATCACCGGTCATGGGCAGATAAACGCCGACAACCGTCGGTTCAGCAACGATTGGACCCGGCTTGTCCGCAGCCATGACGGGTATGCTCAGCATGCAAAGCATTGCCGTCGTCAGCAGGATTGTGAGCATTTTATTCATTTCTCTTTGCCTCCCTTAAGATCAGGTAATCTCTCTTTGCCTCTTGGTTTCAAAATCGGAAGCGAAAATGATAGCCGAATATCGACCTCGACTTGCCGGATCTTCGGTTGGTCTCGAAGCCCTTGTCAAAGGAGTGTGTCGATATCCGCACACTCGATGCCGAAAGCATCGGCGACGCCCTTATAGGTCACCTTGCCGCCGACAACATTAGCACCGCGCTTGAGTTCAGCACTCTCCTTGAGCGCGCGTTTCCATCCCTTGTCGGCAAGCTGAAGGGCGTACGACAGGGTGGCATTGGTCAGCGCTATGGTGGAACTCCTGGGGAGCGCACCGGGCATATTGCTCACGGCGTAGTGGACCACGTCGTCGACGATGTAGGTCGGCGTGTCATGAGTGGTTTCCTTTGAGGACTCAAAGTTCCCCCCCTGGTCAATGGCGACGTCTATCAGCACCGAACCCTTCTTCATGGTTTTAAGCATTTCCCGGGTAACCAATATGGGACATCTGCTTCCGGGGACCAGGGTGGCCCCGATGACGATGTCGGCTCTCGTGATCAGATCGCGAATAGTCGCAGGGCTCGACATCACCACAAAACAGCTCGGCGGCAGGACGTCACTCAAGTACCGGAGGCGGTCCAGGTTCACATCGAGGACGTAGACCTTGGCGCCCCAGCCGCAAGCCGTCTTGGCGGCACTGAGACCCACTGCCCCACCGCCGAGGATGACCACCATGCCGGGGTCCACTCCAGGCACCCCGCCAAGCAGCACCCCATGGCCGCCCTGGGCCATCTCGAGGTATTTGGCGCCCTCTTGAACGGCCATCGCTCCCGCCACTTCACTCATCGGGGTCAGCAGCGGCAGCGTTCCGTTGGCCTTCTGCACGGTTTCGTAGGCGATGTTTACCGAGCCGATCCGCAGCAGGGCGCGGGTCAGCTCTTCCGAGGTGGCCAGGTGCAGATAGGAAAAATAGATCTGGTCCGCCCGCAGGAACCGGTACTCGAACGGCTGTGGCTCCTTCACCCGCAGGATCATCTCGGAGCGTTTGTAGATATCCTCGGCCGCTTCGGACGACGCGGGAGTAACCACGATTTCAGCACCCCTCCCGGCATAGTCGGCATCCTCGAAACCACTGGCCTTTCCGGCGCCTTTCTCCAACAGGACGGTGTGCCCGTGTTGCTTCATGATTTCCACCCCTGCCGGGGTCATGGCAACCCGATACTCGCCCGCCTTTCTTTCTTTTAATATTCCAACGATCATGTTTCCTCTCCTCTTAAGCTCCATAAGACAGCCTTTGGTGAAGCCGATGGTAGAAGCGGGTGGTTTGAATTTGCACGCCGCCCCCTTGCTTAGCCTTAGAGGAGATCGTCAATGGGAGTCAGTTCCATGCCAAAGGCTTCGGCTACGCCCTTATAGGTGATTTTGCCGTTGATCACGTTGGCCCCGCGTGCCAGTTCGATGTTCTCCTTCATGGCCCGTTTCCAGCCCTTGTTGGCGAGTTGGACCGTGTAGGGCAGGGTGGCGTTGGTCAGGGCAAGAGTAGAGGTCTTGGCAACCGCGCCGGGCATATTGGCGACGCAGTAGTGGACCACGCCGTCCACGACGAAAGTGGGGTCGGTATGAGTGGTGGCCTTGGAAGTCTCGAAGCAACCGCCCTGGTCGATGGCCACGTCCACCAGCACGGAGCCCTTCTTCATGGTCTTCACCATCTCGCGGGTGACCAGCTTGGGGGCCTTGGTGCCCGGAACGAGCACGGCGCCCACGACGACGTCCGCTCTCGAGACCAGGTCTCGAGTGGTGGCCGGACTGGCAAAGAGCATGAAGCAGTTGGCCGGCATGACGTCACTCAAATAGCGGAGGCGATCGAGGCTCATATCCAGGATGTATACTTTCGCGCCCAGACCGCAGGCCATCTTCGCGGCATGGGTGCCGACGATGCCGCCGCCGATGACGACCACCATGCCGGGATCGACGCCCGGAACGCCGCCGAGCAGCACGCCGTGGCCGCCCTGGGCCATTTCCAGATACTTGGCTCCCTGCTGAATGGCCATCCGCCCGGCCACTTCGCTCATGGGGATGAGCAGGGGCAAGGACCCGTCGGCCTTTTGCACGGTCTCATAGGCGATACAGATCGCATTGGATTTGATGAGCGCATCCGTCTGCGCTTTATCCGCGGCCAGGTGCAGATACGTCCAGACGATCTGATCCTTCCTGATCAGGTCATACTCCGAGGGCTGAGGCTCTTTGACATGCATCACCATGTCCGCGCGGGCAAAAATCTCCTTGGGCGTGGCAACAATCTCGGCGCCCGCCTGGACGTAGGCCTCATCCTCGAACCCACTCCCGGCCCCGGCATTCTTTTCGACCAGAAGCGTGTGCCCGTTCAGTTTCATCACCTCAACCCCGGCCGGAGTCATGGCCACACGATTTTCCTGTACTTTGATTTCCCTAAGAATTCCTACGATCATTTCTATTCTCCTTGGTTTGTGGGGTTGGAATTTAAGAGTTCTGCTCTTGTGTCCGGGGCTCTAAGCCGATTGCTTAGAACTCTAAGCATATTACTTAGTTCTCTGAGCACATTGCATGCCAAGGGATCGGGAGAAAAAGGAAAAGTGGATGGAAATGAGGCTGGGCGTCTGGAGGACTGGCCTCGAGCAATCAAAGAGGAGGTATAAGGCGGTGCTGCGGGTTTCTGGAATTCGCGAGATCCATGGGTGTCTCGGGGCTGGATGGGGGCCGCAGGAAAGAGGCGCTGTTCCTATCAGTGGCAACAAAAAATAACACCAGAAATCATAAACGGGACTTAGCGCTAGACTGTACGCGGAAAGAGAGTCTGGTAGCAATTATCTCCAGCTGGTTTGTTTTCGTGCCATCAGGATTCCAGGACGTCATTAATCACCTACGTTTCCTCATCTCTTCCCAGGACAAAGCGCGGCAAGTGCAGGCCCCAAAAAATCGCGGCCAGGCGCAGGATCACCACGGTAGCCATGGCCGCGAGCATCCCGGCAGTGGCATCCAGAGCCGCCTTTCTGGCCAGTAGATAGACCATGGCGCCCGCCAGCGATGCCGTCGCATAGATGTCCTTGCGCAAGATCACCGGAACCTCGGTGCACAGCACATCCCTCACCACACCCCCTGCCGCCCCGGTGATCGCCGCCACCATCTCAACAATGATTGCGGGCAAGTGCTCCTGTTCAGCTACTTGAGCACCAATGACGGTGAACACTGCAAGCCCGAGAGCATCCGCAACCAGCAAGGCTTTACCCGGCACCGCTCGAAACCTCGAATATAGCGGGGTAGCAACGGCCATCGCGATGATCACCACCAGATAGTTGGTGTCCTGGATCCAGAAGATCGGATGACGGGCCAGCAAAAGATCGCGGATGGTTCCTCCGCCGATAGCCGTAACGACGGCAATGACGATCACGCCCAAAAGATCCATACTCTTGCGACCCGCCGCAAGGGCGCCACTGACCGCAAAGACCGCCACGCCTGCCAGATCGAGCACGTAGAGCAGCACGAAAACCTCCTCCCCGTTCAGAGGTACTTGAGCTCACGAGCGGCTTTTTCCAGTTCTTCGCGAAACTGGGGATGTGCCACTTCTATCAGGGCCCGGGCCCGTTGACGGATGGTCTTCCCGTAAAGGTCGGCGATGCCGAATTCGGTGACGACATAACGCACATGATTACGGGTGGTCACTACGCCGGCGCCATGATTGAGCATCGGCACGATCTTGCTCACTTGTTGCCCTTTGATCTCGGCGGTGCTGGGCATGCCGATGATGGGTTTGCCCCCTTTGGAGCGGCTCGCCCCATAAATGAAGTCCACCTGCCCGCCAACGCCGCTGTACAACCTCGGGCCGATGGAGTCCGCGCACACCTGTCCGGTAAGGTCTATTTCGATGGCCGAGTTGATGGCGACCATGCGTTCATTCTGGGCGATCCGGAAAGGATCGTTGACGTACTCCGTCGGGTGGAGCTCGACGATAGGGTTATCGTGGACAAAATCGTAAAGCCGCTGGGTGCCGAGCATGAAACCGGCAACGATTTTGCCGGGGTGCAGAGTTTTGCGCTCGTTGTTGATAATCCCGCGATCTACCAGGTCGATCACGCCATCGGAAAAGAGCTCCGTATGAATGCCCAGGTCCTTCTTGGAGCCGAGGAAGGTCAGCACCGCATCAGGGATGCCGCCGATGCCCATTTGCATGGTCGAGCCATCTTCGATGAGGCCGGCGCAAGAGCCGCCGATCTCTTTTTCCACGTCGGTGATTTCGCCCATGAGGTGCTCGGGCAGCGGGTACGATACCGGCACGATGTGGGTGAGCTTGGAGACGTGGATAAAGCTGTCACCCAGCGTGCGCGGCATGCGGTCGTTGACTTCGGCAATAACGATCCGGGCAGAGGCGGCAGCCGTTTTGGTGACCCCGACTTCGACGCCGAAGCTGCAAAAACCGTGTTCGTCCGGTGGACTCACATGAATGAGCGCCGCGTCCAGGGGCAGGAAGCCATTGCGAAACAGTCCCGGGATCTCGGAAAGAAAACAGGGGGTGAAGTCGGCGCGACCTTCGTTGACGGCCTTGCGAACGTTGGCGCTGATGAAGGTGGTGTTCACCCGAAGGTGCTTTTCCATGCCGGGAGCGACATAGTCGGCGCTGCCGATGGTGAGCACCTGGACGATTTCAACCGGTTCGTCAAATGCCGGCGCGTATTCGACCAACGCCGCCATCACCTGCTGCGGCACGGAGCAATTGCCCGTCAGAAACAGGCGCATCCCCGACCGAATTGACCGCACCGCCTGTTCGGCTGTGGTAACCTTGCTTTGATACAGTTGCATCCATCCGCTCATGGTCCGCCTCGTCTTAATGAAGTTACCGTGATCCCGCATCCATTAATTCGGCCAGCGCCTGATTGACAATGCGCCCGTCGTGTGTCTCCACCCCGCGCGCCAGCGCCCGGTTGGCTTTGAGAGCTGCGGCCACACCGTTGCGCACGATTTCCTGGACAAACGGCCAGGTGGCATTGTTCAGTGCATGCGTAGCCGTCCGTCCGACAACACCGGCCATGTTCGGCACACAGTAATGGATGACGTTTTCCTCTACATACGTGGGCGTACCGTGGGTCGTGGGCCGAGAGGTTTCTATACAACCTCCCTGGTCGATGGAGAGATCCATGATGAGAGAGCGTGGGCGCATGGAAGCTACCAATTCCCGCCTGACCAGAGTTGGCGTGCGCGCTCCGTGCACCAGCACCGCGCCCACCAGCACATCGGCAAAGGAGACGACTTTGCGGATGTTGAACGAATGGCTGAGCATCGTTGTCACCCGGCCTGAAAACAGCTCATCCACGTGCTGGAGTTTTGCCAGGTCGCGGCTGAGGACAATCACCCGGGCGCCGGTCCCGAGGAAGGCTCGCGCGGCGGAAGTACCCAACACTCCGGCCCCCAGGATCACGACATCGGCTGCCGGGACCCCCGGCACCCCCTCCAGAAGGACGCCTTTGCCGCCCCGATCATTCTGCAGCAGGGTTGCCGCAACATGCGGGCACATGCGACCGGCGATCTGGCTCATGGTGGCCAGAATCGGCAGGTTGCCGTCATCGTTCTCGACAGTTTCGTAGGCGATGACAGTCACTCGCTTTTTCAGCAACAGCTCCACTTTGCTGCGCTGTGCTGCCGCCAGGTGCACGAAGCCCATCAATACCTGCCCTTCCTGGACCCACTCGAATTCTTCCACGGTCGGCCTGGCGACCTTGAGCACAAATTCACCCCGGCCGTAAACCTCTTCCCCGGAATAGACGATGCGCGCCCCAGCCCGCTGGTAGTCCAGGTCAGTAAACCCCGCGCCCAGGCCGGCCCCCGATTCCACGTAGCAGTTGTTTCCCTCGGCAGCCAGCAATTCGATGCCCGCCGGCGTCAGCCCGACACGGCTCTCATAACTTCGCCGCTCTCGCGGCACCCCAATGTCCATAAAAACCCTCCGTGATGAAATCATTCAGCTTCGCGGATTGGCAAGAACGAGCAAAAGAAAGTCTCTAACTATACCAAGGCGTCCTTCCCGCAGGCTTTTGGCGGGAAGGCAGTTTTTTAAGGTTTTTCAGCTCCATAACGGAGCCTGCTCGCCTGTCATCCCAGCTAATGAGCAGATTCTGTGCCAATGGATCCGCAAGGATACATGAATTGATGGCAGCAGAAAAAGCAATTAAAGGGTCGGCCCGGCGATGGGG
The DNA here is from genome assembly GCA_963844985.1 of uncultured delta proteobacterium. Classification (GTDB taxonomy): domain Bacteria; phylum Desulfobacterota; class Syntrophobacteria; order Syntrophobacterales; family Syntrophobacteraceae; genus JADGQM01. Next base: position 26,932 of record CAWJQV010000026.1, on the reverse strand, counting down.
GAGGAGCAGGACGATGGCACTGCCCAAGCGCTTCAGAGCAAGTGAGTTTGGCCACAAGCAGGGGTGGGGATTTGGACCCTGGATCGAGAAGACGATCACCAGACTGGCAACAAAATAGAACAGAGTGCTTGTGAAGAGGGGCAAAACCTCAGGAAATACAGGGGAAACCCGGCTGGTAAAGATTATCTCCAGATGGTTTGTTTTCTTTCCACCACGATTTTGTGTTTTTTTACCTTATTCAGCAGCGCAGTGTGCGACATGCCAAGAGACTTGGCTGCCTTGCGCTGGCTATCGGATTTTTCCAGTGCCTGGTGGATGATTTGCTTCTCGTAGAGGTCGATCAGATCCTGCAGCGAGTGGCCCTCTTGGATTTGTGGAAAGGCAGTTTGCAGACCTCCAGTGCCTTTTCCGATTTCAAAACTGAAAAGCACACAATCGACGTCGATTTGCTCCGAGTCACAGAGGATCGCCGCCCGCTCGATGACGTTCTTCAATTCCCGCACATTCCCCGGCCACCTGTGGTTGTGCAATTTGTCCAAGGCCCCCACAGTGAGTGACTGATGGCCCTTCTCGAGCTTAAAACTGAGCTGAAAAAGGAAATGCTCGGCAAGCAGCCGGATATCGCCTGCCCGTTCCCTCAGGGGAGGAATGTGGATCGGCAGGACATTAATCCGGTAATACAAATCTTCCCGGAAGAGTTTCTGTTCGATCATTTGTTCGAGGTTTTCGTTGGAAGCGGTGAGGATGCGTGCGTCGATGGGAATCTCTCTGGCCCCGCCAACCGGTCGCACACTCTTTTCCTCGATGGCTCGCAACATTTTTGCCTGGACGCTCAAGGGCATCTCGCCGATTTCATCGAGGAAAATGGTGCCTCCGCTGGCGAGCTCGAAAAGGCCCTGCTTCCCTTCTTTGCGGGCCCCGGTAAAGGAGCCGCCGGCATAGCCGAAGAGCTCGCTTTCCAGGAGGGTTTCCGGAAGTGCGGCACAGTTGACGGCGATAAAGGAGTCCTTACGAGCGCTTGCCGCATGGATAGCACGAGCGAAGACCTCTTTGCCGGTCCCGCTCTCTCCTCTTATGGAAACGATGGAATCGGTCGCGGCAATTCTTTGGGCAAATAATATGGCATCCCTAATGGCAGGGCTTTTCCCGACAAAATCGGCAAAAGTGAGCGGACGCGCCTGAGAAATGGACTGGGCAAGCATCTTAATCTCCTGCATGTCCTTCCCGATTTCCACCGCCCCCACGATTCGGGCTGCCGAGTCGGTTATGGGCATGCCCGTAGCGAAATACTGAAACCGCCCCTTTTCATTGACAAAATCTTTCTTGATGTTACTGAATTTTTTCCCTTGGAGGCATTGCAAAATGCCATAGTCGGGAAGTTGTAGCTCGGTGATGTGTTTGCCGATCACCTCGTCCACTCGGCGATTCAACAACCTGGCAGCGATGGCATTGAGCATGGAAACTCTGCCGTCGGCATCAATGGAAATAACCCCGTCCCTGATATTGTCCAGGATTACGCGAAACCGGTTTTCTCTTGTCTCCTGGGGAAGGGTCTCAATAGACTTTATGTCCTCGAGGTCCGATATCTTTCCAAGCAGCTCAATGAGCTCCCACCGAGACACACCTGGCGATCTTCGCTCGATTTCCAGATAGACATTGGCCTTATCATCTGCTGTTATGACTTCTATGGACACGATGTTGAATTGCAGTTGGGCGACCAAAGTGGAAATATCAGCCACAATTCCCAGTCGATCCTTGAAAAGCAGATAAAGCCTGATATTCTCGTCCATCACTGCCTCATCTCCTTAAAGAGAACGGTTGGTGCGTTGCCGGACGTTAGCTCTCATGGTTCCGTTGGTTGGCGCATATTGATAGTGTCAATCATCATAGTTGGCATTGGAAAAAAAGTGAAGGAAGAAACAAAAACCCCTTCAACATGAGCAGGGTTCGGCAGGTATCTTCTCTTTTGATTACAAATGACAAAAAGGGAGTTGCCGGACAAGCGCCCGGTTCACCGCCGAGACGCAGAGTTTTCAAAACGCTGTCTCTCTGCGAGGCATTGGGCACAACGTTGCGAGATCGTGATGCACTGCTTCAAAGCTCTGGCACGCAATCTGCATATTTGCCATTCACCATGTCATCCCCCTCCACGGATTGGAGGGGTAGGGGAAGGGGGTTGTTCAACTCCTGCACATTGATTCGATTTGCTTCTTGCCCCCCTCCCTGCCTCTCCACTCCTCCCCCACTGCTGTTGAATTAGTGACGCGGGGACGGGGAGACAGGGAGACTCGGGGAAGAAGATGCTTGCTGATCAGTCATTACACCCACATCCTGCATCGGAATCAGCCGCTCCAACCTTTTCGTTTCCCCCTCTCGGTGTCGCTCGCTTAATTCAACAACCTTGACTCCTCTTCCCCATCGTCTGCAAGATGGTGCAAACCATCGAGCGCGAAGCAAGCCGAAACGAGCGTCAAACAACAGCATTGCCCCTCAGTTCCGGACTCTGGGAAAAAAGTCGAATTGCTTGACCTTGCGGTACAGGGTGGCGCGGGAGATCCCCAGCAGCTTGGCGGTTGCCGCCATGTTGGAGTGGGTTTGTTCAAGGGCCGCGGCAATCATGTCCCGCTCGGCGTCTTCAAGGGTCCCCGGGCGAGGCGGGCCCTTTTTGTCGGAGGCGGTCCCCAGGCCCAGATGCTGCACATCCAGCACGTCGCCTTCGTGGAGGTGCAGGGCGCGTTGCATGACGTTTTCCAGTTCGCGCACGTTTCCCGCCCAGGGGTGCCGCACCAGGGCGTCCACGGCAGCTGCGGTCAGGCGGGGCGGGGGGGTCCTGAGGCGTTTGAGAAAAAACTTGGCCAGGGCGGTGATGTCTTCCTCGCCCCGCTCGCGCAGGGGTGGGATGACGATGGGAAAGACGTTCAGCCGGTAAAACAGGTCTTGCCGGAAGCTGCCCTGAGCCACGGCCCGGACCAGATCCACGTGGGTGCTCGCCACAATCCGGGTATTCACCAGAAGGGGTTTACGCGCCCCGATGCGGTAGACTTCGCCGGTCTGAAGCACCCGGAGCAGTTTGACCTGCATGCTGTGGGGCATGTCCCCGATTTCGTCCAGAAGAAGGGTCCCGCCGTGAGCGAGCTCAAATTTGCCAGGTCTCCCCCCTTTTTGAGCACCGGTGAAAGCCCCTTCGACGTAGCCGAACAGCTCGCTCTCCAGCAGCTCCCCCGGAATGGCGCCGCAATTGATGGGAACAAAGGGGTTCCGGCGCTGCTGCCCGCCGTTGTGGATCGCCTGGGCGAAAAGTTCCTTGCCGGTGCCCGTCTCACCCCGCAGCAGCACCGTGGCGTCCGTCTGCGCCGCCCGTCTGGCGAGGTCGACGGCGCTCAGGAAAACCGGTGATTTTCCCACCAGATGGTCGAAGGTATAGAAGGCCTTGATCCCGGCGATGTCGTCGGCCAGTCTCCGAATCGCGCCGATCTCCTCGAAGGCCAGCACCGCTCCCAGCAACTCGTGCTCCTGCGACATGACCGGCTGGGCGTTGAAGAGAAAGTGGACGTCGCGCCGGTTGTGGCTCAGGCACCACTCACGGTTGACCCAGGCCCGGGGATTGTTCCTGATATCGTCCAGGTCCAGCCCCATATTTCCCAGGACGGAAACCGGCTTCCCCTTGAGGTCGCCCATTCCCAGGATCTTTTTGCCCCTCTGGTTAACCCGCCAGATGTTGAGCTCCTGATCCAGGGCAATGAGACCCATCCCGGCGGCCTCGATGACGCTGTCGAGGAACTTCATGTTCACGGCCAGTTCCTGGTTGCGGCTGAGAATGAGCATCTGTTTTTCCACCGAACGAGCAGCCATGGCAATCATGATAAGGGTGTGCGGGTGCACGAGGCCGGCGCTGCCCGAAACGACGAGGACGCCCAGTAATTGGTCGTCCCGGTTGAACACCGGAGCGGCGGAACTGGTATAGATATGGGCAGGCTTGCAGTAATGGTCCCTGTCGTTGAGCTGCACGGGGACCCGTTTTTCGAGGCAGAGGCTGATGGCGCTGGTGCCGACGTCCCTTTCCGTCCACCGAAAACCCGGAGCACAGTTGCGGCCGGCGAAATCTGCCTGGAGTTCATCGCTGCCGGCCAGGTGCAAAATGTAGCCGTCTCGGTCCACCACCGCCATAATGAAGTAGTTGGGAGGAAGAAAATTGTAGAACTCTACACTATGAGCGATTGCGACATCCAGAAAACCTTTGTTCAACCGACACCTCTCCTCGAGGGCCGCGGTCGACAGACGCTGCTGGTCGGGATTGCGCTCTTCACGGGAAATCCCGTATCTGCGGGAACGCTCGTGAGAAGCTGCGATTTCCTTTTTCATCTCCTCGGGACTGAGGATTGCCGCTCTGCTCATGGGACGCCTCTGCGTTTGTCTCAAAATGATCCATGTCCAAAAGTGATAAACTGACCCGGATAAGCCCGATGGCGTGAGGTCAACCTCCTAGTGGTCTCTGGTTGTGTCACAAAATGATACACAGGATAGCCTCCTGCAAAATCGCGACATCGTCAGGACCTTTCAGAAAAGCCACCGTCTCTCGCTCGTTCCCATCAGGAAACCCCTCCCCTGGTGGGAGGGGCAGGGGGAGGGGGTTGATCAAGTGTCAGCAATCACAACTTTTTTCACCCCCACCCAACCTCCCCCATCGAGGGGGAGGAGAAATTCGGGACCTTTCCGGATGGAAACCAGCTCTCTCTCCGGGCCATGAAGGGCGAAGAGCCCGCGACATATTGATTGCTCTTTCTCACTTAATTGTCGTCATAGCGCAAGAAATATACTAGTAAAAAGGGAATTGCTGGTGGGCAAACAGACCAGAATTCTTTTGTTGGGCCGTTTTCTTGGTAAATTGAGGCTCTCAGTGGAGGATCCAAGGTTATGGCGATAAGGGTGGCGGTCATCGGGGCGGGACCGGGTGGTTACGTGGCGGCCGTACGCGCCGCGCAACTGGGCGCGGAGGTCACCGTCGTCGAGCGGGACAATGTCGGGGGAACCTGTCTCAACTGGGGGTGCATCCCGTCCAAAGTCATGATCACCACGGCCGAGATGCTGGAGAAATGTCACCGGGCCCAGGAGTTCGGCCTGAAGCTCGAGGGGAAGGTCACCCCTGACATGCAGCGCCTGATGGCGCGAAAAGCCAAAGTCATCCAGGACCAATCCAAGGGAATCCTCGACCTCTTCAGCCACCACAAGATTCGCTACGTGCGCGGTGAAGGCGTCGTCGATAAGCCGGGACTGGCTGTTGTGCGTCCGGAACAGGGTGAAGCGGTCGAGATCCCCTGGGACAAGCTGATCCTGGCTCCGGGCACCCAGCCCTTCGCATTTCCCGGCCTTTCCCTTCGACGGCGAACAAATCCTCTCCAGCAACGATGCCCTGTGCCTTCAGGAAGTCCCCGCATCGATTATGGTCCTCGGGGGCGGCGTCATTGGCTGTGAATTCGCTTTCCTACTTTCCGCCCTCGGTTCCCGGGTGACGGTGGTCGAAGCGCTGGACCGCCTCCTGCCCCTCCCCTCGGTCGATGAAGCCTGTTCGCGGGTGATCGAACGGGAGATGAAGAAGCGCAAAATCAAGTTCCTGCTGCGACGAACCGCCGAGCGGGTGGAGCGCAGCGGGGGGAAGCTCCGCGTGACCCTGGGACCGTCGCCGCTCATGCCCGACCCCAAGGCCGGGGAACCCCTCGAAGTGGAGGTTGACAAGCTGCTGGTGTCCATCGGGCGCCAGCCCAACACTGGCGGCATGGGCCTCGACAAGCTGGGCGTGAACCTCGATGCCAGAGGGTGGATCGAAGTCGATGAACGGATGGAGACCAATGTTCACGACGTTTATGCCATAGGGGATGTGCTCGGGCCGTCAAAGATCATGCTGGCCCACGTGGCGTCCGTCGAGGGCCGGGTGGCCGCCGAAAACGCCGTCGGCAGCGGCGCCGTCATGGATTACCGGGTGGTGCCCGGGGCCATCTTCACCATGCCCGAAGTGGCCAATGTGGGGCTTTCGGAAGCTCAGGCCGGGGAGCGTGGGTTCATCGTCCGCGCCGACACGGTCTTATTTCGGACCATGGGAAAGCCTCAGGTGATGGGAGAAATTGCGGGAGAGGCCAAGATCGTCTCCGATGCCGAAACGGGCAGGATTTTAGGGGTCCATCTGGTGGGGCCTCATGCCACGGACCTGATCGCCGAAGGGGCGCTCGCGGTGAAGCTGGGCGCCACCGTGAAAGATCTGGCGGAAACCATTCATGCGCACCCCACTTTACCGGAAGTGATGCAGGAGGCATCCTACAAGGCCCTGGGCCGGCCTTGCACGGGTGATCCCGGTTCCCGAGCCGAGTCTAACCGGTAAGCTGGTCTGTCAAAAAATGACTTGCTCTTGCATTGACCTTATTTCAATCCACGAAGGACACGAAGAGGGCGAAGAGCAGGAAGAAATCGCGTCGTGTTTTTCGGGGAGAAGGAGGAAAAGGAGCCATGAAGGAAATCAGCGAATTGAATTTGCCGGACGATGTCCGCTATTCCGATGATCATGAATGGGCCAGGACGGGTTGACGGGGGCAGGGTGCGCGTGGGGATCAGCGACTACGCCCAGGACCAGCTCGGCGACATTGTTTTTGTGGAGGTGCCCGAGGTGGGCGCAACCTTTGCCCGGGGAGATGAATTCGGGACCCTGGAGTCGGTCAAGGCCGTGGCTCAGGCGCTTATCCCGGTTGGCGGGGAAGTCGCCGCCGTGAATGGAGCCCTCGAGGAATCCCCGCAGCTGGTCAATCAAGAACCCTACCAAGACGGCTGGATAATCGAAGTGATCCCCTCCGATCCCTCGGAGTGGGACGGGCTCATGACCCGGGACGCTTACCTTGAAATGCTGAAAGGCCTAAAATAATGAGATACCTCCCGCACACCAAGGAAGACATTGCCGAGATGCTCGAGGTGGTGGGGGCGACCAGCCTCGACGATCTCTTTTCGACCATTCCCGAGGACTGCCGGCGCAGGACCGAGCTCATCCTGCCCGAGCCGCTCACGGAATGGGAACTGAACGATCACATGACCGCTCTGGCGAGCACCATGGCGGTCTCCCCGGAGTATAAGGTGTTTGTGGGCGCGGGCTCCTACGAACACCACATCCCGGCCTCGGTTTCCTACCTGCTGGGCCGCTCCGAGTTTTCCACCGCCTACACCCCGTATCAGCCCGAAATCAGCCAGGGGACCTTGCAGGCGATTTTTGAATACCAGAGCTTTGTGGTCAATCTCCTGGGCATGGATGTGGCCAATGCCTCCATGTACGACGGCGCTTCGGCCCTGGCGGAGTCACTGCTCATGGCCGTGCGGGCCAGCCGGTTGAAGAAAGTCGCGGTCTCCAGCCTCGTTCATCCCTTTTACCGGCGGGTCATCCGCACCTATTTGGAGCCTCCCGGCTATGAGATCGTGGAACTGCCCTATCTCGAGAACGGCCGCACCGATCTCCAGGCCTTGGGCAGGGATGGACGATCTGGCGGCCATCGCCGTGCAGTCTCCCAACTTTTTCGGGTGCATCGAGGACCTGGCGGCCGTCGGGAGCCTCACCCGCGACACCAAGACCCTCTTCGTTGCCTCCTTTACCGAACCCCTTGCCTACGGGCTCCTCAAGAACCCCGGCAGCCAGGGCGCCGACATCGCCTGCGGGGAGGGTCAGAGCTTCGGCATTCCCCAGAGCTTCGGCGGGCCGGGGCTCGGAATGCTCGCCTGCCGCAAGGAATACATGCGCACCATGCCGGGCCGCCTCGTGGGGAAAACCAAGGACCGAAACGGCAAAACCGGGTTCGTCCTGACCCTTTCCACCCGCGAGCAGCATATCCGGCGGGAAAAGGCCACTTCCAACATCTGCACCAACAGCGGGCTCTGCGCCGTAACGGCGGCCATGTACATGGCTTCCCTGGGGGGGACCGGCCTGCGGGAACTGGCGCAGTTGAATCATGACAAGAGCGAATACCTGAAGGCGGAACTGACTCGGGCCGGGTTCGCCATTCCCTTTGCCGCTCCCACCTTCAATGAATTCGTGGTGCGCTTGCCGCCCGGCTCCGAGGCAACCTGCCAGCGGTTGTTGGAGCAGAAGATGGTGGCCGGCCTGCCCCTGGCGCCCTACTACCCGGAATTGCCCGACCACTATCTCCTGTGTGTGACGGAAACCAAGACCAGAGCCGATATGGACCACCTGGTCAGGCTGCTGCGCGGCTGAATAATACAGAAAGGTTGAGTTATGAAAGAATCCTTAGGTACAAGCGGGCTGATACTCAACGAACCGCTGCTCCTGGAAAAGGGCAAAGAAGGGACGACGCGCTTTTTCCCTGCCCCGGCGGGACGTTGAACCTCATCCTCTGGACCCTGCCCTGACGGGCGAAGGCCCGAATTTTCCCGATCTCAGCGAAGTGGAAGTGGTGCGCCACTACACCCGGCTGTCCACGTGGAATTTCGGGGTGGACACGGGCATGTACCCGCTGGGTTCGTGCACCATGAAGTACAACCCCAAGACCAATGAACGGCAGGCGGCCCTGCCGGGATTTGCCGGGGCCCACCCGCTGCTTCCCGCCCCCCTGTCCCAGGGGGTGCTCAGAATGATGGCGGAACTCGAGTGCCTCCTGGCGGAAATCACCGGCATGGATGCCGTCACCCTGCAGCCTGCCGCGGGCGCCCACGGGGAACTCGCCGGCATGCTCCTCTTCCATGCCTATCACCGGAGCAAAGGCTCCAACCGTTCCAAGATCATCGTCCCGGACACGGCCCACGGCACCAACCCGGCCAGCGCCGCCCTGTGCGGTTACCGGGCGGTCAATATCAAATCCAACGAACGCGGCGTTCTTTCCGCCGAAACCATCGCCGAGATCATGGATGAAGAGACGGCCGGGATCATGGTGACCAATCCCAATACGCTCGGGCTTTTTGAGGAAAACATCAGGAAAATCACCGAAATCGTACACGCCAAAGGCGGCCTGGTCTACGCCGACGGGGCCAACATGAACGCCATCATGGGCATCGTCAGTGTGGGGGACATCGGCGTGGACGTGCTCCACCTGAACCTCCACAAGACCTTCTCGACCCCCCATGGAGGCGGCGGACCCGGCGCCGGCCCGGTTTGCGTGAGAAAGCACCTGGAACCCTTCCTGCCGGTCCCCCGGGTGGTCGAAAAGGACGGACAGTATGTGCTTTCCGAAGATTTCCCGCAGTCGCTCGGCAAACTGCACAGCTTCTACGGCAATGTGGGGATCCTGATCCGGGCTTACAGCTATATTCTGAGTCTCGGACGGGACTTGAAAACGGCCAGCCAACTGGCGGTGCTCAATGCCAACTATATTCGGGAAAAACTCAAAGACGTCCTGCACCTCCCCTATGACCGGCCGTGCATGCACGAGTGCGTCTTCAGCGACAAGAACCAGGCGGCGCAGAAGGTGACCACCCTCGACATGGTGAAAAGGCTGATGGACTATGGTTTTCATCCGCCCACCATCTATTTTCCCCTGGTCGTTCACGGGGCCATCATGATCGAGCCGACGGAGACGGAATCCAAGGAGGACCTCGACCTTTTCATTGCAGCGTTTCGGGAGGTGGTCAAGGAGGCCGGGGAGAATCCCGAGGAGCTTTTCTCGGCGCCCCATCGGCCCAAGGTGACGCGGCTCGATGAAGTGGAAGCGGCGCGGCATCCCTGCCTGACGTGCTGACAGTCGCCGGCGGCTTTTGTGCCTAAGCCGATGGAGACCTTTACCGCAGAGACGCAGAGGGCGCAGAGAATCGATGGTTATCCTCCGCTCGTTTTGCTCGTAACTCGTCGCTCGTTCGCTCGTTCCCAAGCTCCAGCTTGGGAACGCAATCCCGGAAGCTCCTGCTTCCTGTGCTTCGAATCACGCCAAGCTGGAGCTTGGCTCGTGGGGGTTCCCAAGCCAGAGCTTTGGGAACCAGCAAGCAGCGACCCAGCAGATCTCTCTTTCTGGACAACCCCCTCGCTCAATTCTTCGCCGGAGTACTCACCGAGGTGATCCGCTTTTCATAGATCCGCGCCAGACCACCGGTGGACGTTTCCCGGTAAGGGGAGGCCATGGCCTGTCCCGTTTCCAGGAGGACCGTCACGGCGTCGTCGAACGATATGCGGTGGAGTCCATCGGAGAGCAGGGCAAAATGGCAGCAACTGAGGGCCCTCGTGGCAGCGTGAGCGTTGCGTTCGATGCAGGGGATCTGCACCAGGCCGTGCACCGGGTCGCAGGTCAGACCCAGGTGATGTTCCAGTCCCATCTCCGCCGCATACTCAATTTGCCTCAGACTCCCTCCCAGCAATTGCGTCGCCGCTGCCGCAGCCATTGCGCAGGCAACTCCCACTTCGCCCTGGCAGCCCACGGCGGCGCCGGAAATGGACCCGTTCTGTTTGACCATGTTGCCGAACAGCCCGGCGGTTGCCAACGCCCGCAGAATGTCCATGCGATTGCAGTCCAGCTTGGTCTTGAGATGGTAGAGCACCGCCGGAAGGACGCCGCTGGCCCCGCAGGTCGGCGCCGTGACAACGTGGCCGCCGGAGGCGTTCTCCTCGGCTACGGCGTAAGCATAAGCTGCAAGCAGGGCTTCGGTGCGAATATCGTTGCCCAGGATGGTGCTCTTGCGGAAGAGCGACCGGGCTTTCCGGAAGAGGCCCAAATCGCCGGGAAGGACCCCTTCGGAATCCAGGCCTCTTTCCACGCATTCGCACATGGCCGCCCAGATTCTGTTGAGAAAGTTCCAGACATCTTCCCCTTCGTAGCGCTCGACATACTCCCAGAAACTTCGCCCCGCTCTTTTCACACTCAATGAGAATCTCGGTGAGCGTCTCGGCCGGGTAGGTCTCCTCGGAGAGTTCGTCGGAGAGCAGCGCACCGCCGCCGACACTGTATTCCACGCCGCTGCCGAGCACTTCTCCGCTCTCCCCCAGGGCTTCGAAGAGCATGCCGTTGGGATGGAGCGGCAGCTCCTCGTAAGCTTTCCAGATGATGTGAACTTCGCGGTTGGACAGCGCGGTCGTAATGGCAACATCGGTAAGGTGACCTTTCCCGGTAGCGGCAAGGCTCGCGTAAAGAGTAACGCGAAACGTTGGAGCGTCGGGATGCACTTTCAGGAAATTGGCGGCGGCCCGATACGGACCCATGGTATGAGAACTCGATGGACCGTTTCCTATGCGATAAAGTTCCTTCAGTGTCTTCATGGTCACTAGCCTCATATAATAATGTTAATATAGTATTGTCCAAACAGGCTGAAAAGGGTGCCGGTTTTTCAGGACGGTCGCGGCGGCCTCCTGTGGAAGGACCTGTTGCTTTGAAGGTCCTCCCCGGGCTGTTGACCCCTGTTGGTTGTCACCTAGCCCACACCCTGCTAGCAGGTTGCGTGCCAATGAACCTCACTCGTCGCTCGTTCCCAAGCTCCAGCTTGGGAACGCAATCCCGAAAGCTCCTGCTTCCAGTGCTCGAATCACGCCAAGCTGGAGCTTGGCTCGTGCGGGTTCCCAAGCCAGAGCTTGAGAACCAGCAACCAGCAGAACCCTGGACCCCCGCTAATAATATGCGGAGGTGACGGGTTGGGGATTTCATGTGGAGCAACCGCAAAATCACTCCCTACGTTCCAGGGCATCTGGCACGTTATGTGCTTAGTGAGAATGTACGCGCGAGGTTTGTCAGGCCAATCCCACAAATCAAGGAGAAGAGAGATGATCGTAGGAATTCTTAAAGAAATCAAAGTACAGGAAAACCGTGTTTCCATGACTCCGGCCGGAGTTGAGGTGATGAAGCTGAACGGGCACACGCTTCTGGTCGAAAAGAATGCCGGGGCCGGGAGCGGGTTCGAGGATGAGGCCTACGTCCAGGCGGGCGCCGAGATTGTTGCGACGCCCAAGGAGATTTTTGCCCGCGCGGACATGGTGATGCACGTCAAGGAGCCTCAGCCATCGGAGTATGACCTGATCAGGAAGGATCAGATCGTCTGGACCTATCTGCACCTGGCCGCGGATAAAGCGCAGACGGATGCGCTCATCAAATCCAATGCGATCTGCATCGCCTATGAGACCGTGCAAAAGGCCGACGGGTCCTTGCCCCTGCTCATCCCCATGAGCGAAGTGGCCGGGCGGATGGCCATTCAGCAGGGCGCCAAGTATCTGGAAATGGCCCAGGGCGGCCACGGCGTGCTCCTCGGCGGCGTTCCGGGGGTTGATCCCGGCATGGTGGTCGTCATCGGCGGCGGCATCGTCGGCACCCATGCCGCGAAGATGGCCTGCGGTCTGGGCGCGAAAGTATACATCCTGGATATGAGCCTCGATCGCCTGCGCTATTTGAGTGACGTCATGCCGGCCAACTGCTTCATGCTCTTTGCCAGTCCGGCCACCACGCGAGACCTGGTCTCGAGAGCCGACGTCGTCGTCGGCGCCGTGCTCGTCCCGGGCACCAAGGCCCCCAAGCTGGTCACCCGCGAGATGGTGAAGACCATGAAGAAGGGCTCCGTGCTGGTTGACGTGGCCATCGACCAGGGCGGATGCTTCGAGACTTCCAAGGCCACCACTCATACCGACCCCACTTTCGTCGTGGATGGCGTGGTCCACTACTGCGTCGCCAACATGCCCGGCGCGGTTGCCAAGACCTCGACTCTTGCCCTGACCAACGCCACCCTGCCCTACACGGTCCAGCTCGCCAACAAGGGCTGGAAACGGGCCATGAAGGAGAACAACGAACTCAAGTTGGGGGCCAACGTGATCAACGGCAAAATCACCTATAAGGGCGTCGCCGATGCCTTCGGCATGGAACTGACTCCTATTGACAAACTCCTCTAAGGCAAAATAAGGGGGGCGGGACGGTGTTCGCCGTCTCGCCTTTTCCACCAGGCTACCCCACGCTCCCATACAGGGGGATTAAGAGGAGAGGAAACATGATTGTCGGACTATTAAAGGAAAGAAAGGCGGGCGAATATCGGGTCGCCATGACCCCGGCGGGGGTCGAAATGATGCGGCACCATGGGCACACCGTCCTGGTGGAGAAAGGCGCCGGCAGGGCCAGTGGTTTTGAGGATGCCGACTATGCCGGGATGGGCGCTGAGCTTGTGGGCGCCACTGAGGGATCGGAAGCTCCCGAGGATATTTTCCATCGTTCCGAGATGATCCTCCGAGTGAAGGAGCCTCAGCCTTCCGAGTATCGATTCCTGCGGGCGGACCAGATCTATTTTTCCTATCTGCACCTGGTGACCTCGGAAGAATTGACCCGCGCCCTGATGCGGATCGGTTCGGTAAACATCGCCTACGAGACCGTGCAGAAGGCCGACGGAAGGCTGCCGCTGCTGACCCCGATGAGTGAAGTGGCGGGGGCGATGGCCGTCCAGGAGGGTGCCAAATACCTCGAGATGGCCCAAGGCGGCCAGGGGGTGCTGCTTGGCGGCGTGCCGGGTGTTGACCCCGGAATGGTCGTCATCCTCGGCGGCGGGGTGGTCGGCAACAGGGCGGCCAGGACGGCCTGCGGGTGGGGCGCCAAGGTCTACGTGCTGGATGTGAACCAGGAGCGGATGCGGTATTTGAACGACGTCCTGCCGCCGAGCTGCTTTGTGGTGATGTCGAGCCCTGCGACGATCCGCGATCTGATCACGAGAGCCGACATCGTCATCGGAGCCACCCTCATCCCGGGAGGCAAGTGCCCCATACTGGTGACCCGTGATATGGTCAAAACCATGAAGAAGGGTGCGGTGCTGGTGGATGTTGCCATCGATCAGGGAGGGTGCTTCGAGACCTCGAAAGAGACCACCAACGAAGCCCCGACCTACATCGTTGACGACGTCGTGCACTATGCGGTGAGCAATATGCCGGGGGCGCTTCCGAGGAGCTCCACCATCGCCCTGACCAACGCCACCCTTTCCTACGCGCTTCAGCTTGCCGACAAGGGGTGGAAGCGGGCCCTTCAGGAAAATGCGGAACTGAAGCGCGGTGCCAATGTGGTCGGGGGCAAGGTGACCTGCAAGGGCGTGGCGGATGCCTTCGGTCTCGAATGTGCTGATATCGACGCCCTTCTTTGACAAGATTTGCGCCCGGAAGAAAATCGCTCAGGATAGACTTGAAGCCGATATCTTGCGTTCCTATCCGCCTCCCGACAGGCAGGTGAATTCAGGCGTCGGGCAATAAAGACTCGCCCCGGCCGGGGAGACCGACTCGGTTTCAAAATCCGAGTCGGTCTGAAGGTCACGGCAAATATTTTTCGCCTGCGGCCTTGCAGAGGGTTTCTCTGTTTCCGGTGTCCCACTCTGTCCTGGAAATTTCATGACACATCGCACCATATATTGTTGAATACTAATGGTTCAAGTTTTAGCTAAAGAGCATATTGCATTAATATATAATGAATGCTTCTTTAAAAGCTCTGCAAATCGGGTCATGTTTAATATGGTGCGATGCACCATATTCTGCTTGACAATGCCGTTCGCACGATTAAGATAGGCTCACCTTTGGGGTTGAGCTTCACCTCAAAGGCGGGGAGGCTGCCATGGAAGCCTTCGACCGGATCATGGAAAGAGCCCGGCGCTATAACCCGGAGGCGAGCATAGAGGGAATCCTGGTCCAGAAGATGGCCCCTCCCGGCGAAGAGGTGATCGTGGGGGCGAGCCGTTATGATGGCTTTGGTACGCTGCTCATGTTCGGATTGGGCGGGATCTTTGTCGAAGTTTTCAGGGATGTGGTGTTTCGCTTTGCCCCGATCGGGCGCAACGAAGCGCGGCGCATGGTCACGGGAATCAAGGGATTTTCCATCCTTAAAGGGTTCCGCGGCAAACCGCCGGCCGATACGGAGGCGCTGGAGCGGGCGCTGGTGAGCCTCTCCGAGATGGTTATCAATCACCCCGAAATCAAGGAATTGGACATCAATCCACTCATGGTTCTTGAAAAAGGAGAAGGTAGTGTTGTGGCCGACTGCCGTATCATCCTGGACTCGGATGGACGGCGAAGTGAAAGTGTGAAACCCTTATGATCAGGAGGAAAAACCATGCTCACAATTAAGGATTCGGTAGCAGTCATCACCGGTGGCGCCATGGGCATCGGCAAGTGCGTCGCCAAGTTCTGGGTGGAGAACGGCGGGAAGGTGGTTTTGGGCGATATGGCCCAGGACGCTCTGGTGCAGACCAAGGCGGAACTGGAGGCGATCGGCGGCAAGGTGGCGACGGTGGTCTGCAATGTGACCAAGGAAGAAGACTGCGCCCTTCTCGCCGACACCGCCATCGAGCAGTTCGGGCAGATCAACCTGGTGGCCCCCTTTGCCGGGATCATCAAGGACGCCATGCTGCTCTCCCCGGACAAAGAGACCGGGAAAGTCACCCGGAAGATGACCCTCGATCAATTCAAGCTCGTTATCGACATCAACCTCACCGGGGTTTTTCTGACCGTGCGGGAATGCGCCGAGCGCATGATCAACCATGATTGTCGAGGCCTGATCTGCCTGGTTTCCTCTACGGGTTCCCTGGGAACGGCGGGCCAGATCAATTATTCATCTTCCAAGGCCGCCATGTCGGTAATGCCCAAAGTGATCACGGCGGAGTTCTTCCGGCGCGGTCTTGCCAACCGGCTTCGCTGCGTGGCCATCGCCCCGGGATACGTCGCCACCCCGATGGTCAAAAATATGGACCAGAAGGCCCTGGACAAGATCCTCTCGGATGTGCCCATCGGGCGTTTGGTGGAGCCCGAGGAAGTGGCCCAGCTGGTCGGAGACATCTATCGGAACGAGGCCATGGCGGGCGATGTCTATTTCATTCACGGGGGCCTGCGTTTGGGTTCGAGAGGCTAGCGCCGTTCAAGGAGATGAGAAGATGAGAAATGTGGTTATTGTGTCCGGAGCAAGGACCCCCGTGGGAGCTTTCGGGGGGACCCTCAAGGCGACGCCTGTGGTGCAACTGGGTGCGCTGGTCCTGAAAGAGGCGCTCAAGAAGGCGGGGCTGCGTCCGCAAACCGGGGCCGAACTGCAAGGGTTCGAACCCGACGCCCTCAAGGGTGCGGGGCCATCGGAACTGGAAACGAAGGCCAACGACTACGACGCCTCCCTGCGCCCGGTGCAGATCGACGAAGTCGTAATGGGCAACGTGCTGCCGGGGGCACAGGGCCAGAATACGGCCCGGCAGGCGCTGATCGGGGCCGGGATTCCCAAGGAGACCCCGGCCTTTACGATAAACAAGCTGTGCGCCTCCGGGATGAAGGCGGTGGCTTTGGGGCTCCAGGCCATCAGCAACGGCGACGCCGAGGTGGTCCTGGCCGGGGGCATGGAAAACATGAGTATGGTTCCCTATGCCATCCCGGCGGCGAGGTGGGGCGCTCGCATGGGGGATGCGGGCATGGCCGACCTCCTGATCCTCGATGGCCTGCAGGAGAGCTTTTATAACTATCACATGGGGAATACGGCGGAAAATATCGCCGAGAAATATGGCATTTCCAAACAAGAGCAGGACGAGTTGGCGGTCTTGAGTCACCAGCGGGCCCGCAAGGCCATTGCCGAGGGCCTGTTCAAGGATGAGATCGCACCGGTTGTGATTCCTCAAAGAAGGGGAGACCCCATCGTTTTCGCGATCGATGAAAGACCGATGGACACGAACCTGGAAAAGATGGCCAAGCTGCAGCCGGCGTTCAAGAAAAATGGAACGGTGACCGCGGGCAACTCTTCCGGCATCAACGACGCCGCAGCCGCCCTGCTGCTCATGTCGGAAGATACGGCCAAGAACCTGGGCTTGAAGCCTCTGGCTAAAATCATGGCTTGTACCTCTGCCGGGGTGGAACCGGCGTTCATGGGCCTCGGCCCGATCCCGGCGGTGCGAAAGATCCTCAAGAAAACGGGGCTTTCCTTAAACGATTTTGGTGTCATCGAGCTGAATGAAGCGTTCGCCGCCCAGGCCATCGGGTGTTTGCGGGAGTTGAAGTTCGACCTGGAGAAAACGAACCTCCTGGGAAGCGGCATCTCCATCGGCCACCCCATCGGCTGCACCGGGGCCCGCATTATCCTGGCACTTGCAAATCAGATGGTGCGCAGCGACCTGGAATTCGGACTGGCGACCCTTTGCATCGGCGGCGGGCAAGGCATGGCGACAGTGCTTCAGAGGGTCTAAAGGCAGGCCGGGACAGCCGATGTCGGCCGGTATCGGCCTTTATTATGGGGGAGGAAAGATTCTTTAACCTGAATCCCCTGGTTCCCGAGCTCCAGCTTGGGAACCAGGTACCAGGGAATTCATCTAAGAATGGGAGATAAATCATGGATCACGACGACAAACAAGCAGGAAGCCCCGGCTCTATGTTTGCCGACTGGATGAAGTCCGCCGCGGATTTTTGGCTTTCCGCGGGGAAGGCCTGGGCTCCAGGGGCGGCCGGAGCCGCCGGCTCATCGGCTTTCCCTGCGGGTGACTTCGGCAAGATGCAGGAAGGCTTTCAGACGCTGCTCAAGACATGGCAGACATCGACTTCGGCACTGGGCTCTCCCCAGACCATGGAAGCCGTCTTCAAGGGGGCTACCGCCTCCCCCGAGACCGCAATGAGAATGCTGCGGACCACCTGGGATGGCTATTCTCAGCTCTATCAGATCTGGCTGAAGAATGCCGGCAAGCTCGGCGATGCCGGTAAAGCGCACAGCTTCGAAGGGCTTGAGCCGGGCATGTTCAAAGAGTGGACGGCTTTCTATGATAAGGAAATTCAGCCCTTCTTCAAGGCCCCTCAGGTCGGCTTGGCCCGCCTTTACCAGGAACGCACGAACACGGCCCTGGACAAGTTCAATCAGTTGCAGGTGGCGGTGGGCGAATTTCTCCATCACCTCAATGGTCCGGTGGAGAGATCGGTCAAAGCGATGCAGGAGAAGATCGAGGAGCAGGCCAAAGCGGGAAAGCTCTCCGAGAATTTCAAAGACTACTACAACGCGTGGATCAAGATCCTGGAAGCCGATTACATGACGCTCTACAAGACCCCGGAATACATCGAGTCCATGGGCCGGGCGCTCAGCGCCGTAGAGGGGTACAAGGTCGCCAGGGATGATTTGCTTGTGGACGTCCTGCAAATCCTCCCGATCCCCACGAACAAGGATATGGATCAGCTTTATAAGGAGTTTCACGTCCTGAAGAAAACCGTCAAGGAAATGGCTAAGCAGCTTAAGAAGTTTGAGTCGATGAGATAACGGAGGTCTCGTATGAATGCAACTCAAATCCCAATAGACCTTATCCTGGGCAAAATGGCCGAGGATGCGGGAAAATCGCAGGAGCGCATCCTCAAGTCTCAGGAAGTCCTGTTAGGTCCGCTTGAAACGGACATTGCCACCACCCCTTGCGAGATCGTCTATGAGGAAGATCGGGTGAAGCTCAAGCACTATCTTCCCCTGGCCGAAGCTCGCGTAAAGACCCCTCTGCTCATGGTCTACGCCCTGATCAACCGCGAGACCATGCTCGATCTGCAGCCGGGCAAAAGCGTGGTCGAGAAGATCCTCATGGAGGGCATTGACCTCTATATGATCGATTGGGGCTATCCCACGCGCAAGGATCGCTATCAGGGCATTGACGATCACGTGAATGGTTACCTGGACAACATCGTCGATTTCATCCGGGAGCGGCACGGCGTGCCAAAAATCAACCTCATGGGAATCTGCATGGGGGGAAGCTTTTCCATCATGTACTCGGCCCTGCACCCGGAAAAGGTGAAAAACCTGATCACCACGGTGACCCCAAGCAATTTTGGCCACGACAAGGGCCTTCTCAACATCTGGGCGAAAGCCCTCGACCCGGATCTGGTGGTGGAAGCGCACGGCAATATGCCCGGGGATATGTTGAACATCGGTTTCCTGCTGCTCAATCCGGCCCGGTTGATGCTCGACAAGTACGTGAACTACTTTGAAAACGTCCATGACAGGGTTTTTGTGGAGAATTTCATCCGCATGGAAAAATGGATTTTCGACAGTCCGGATGTCCCCGGAGAAACCTTCCGCCAGTTTATCAAAGATTGCTTCCAAGACAATCTGCTCATCCAGAGCAAGATGGAACTGGGAGGCAAACGGGTCGATCTCCAGAACCTCACCGCGCCCCTGCTCAACATCTACGGCCGCTTCGACCATCTGGTTCCGCCCGTGGCCTGCGAACTCCTGACGAGCAAGGTGGGCAGCAAGGACACCGAAGACCTGTGCCTCGATACCGGCCACATCGGCATTTATGTGAGCGCCAAATGCCAGAAGGAACTGGCTCCCAAAATCGCCGGCTGGCTTTTGGCAAGAGACGACAAGGAAGGGGAAGCCGCCGCTCCAACCCCAGCCGGCAAAGATGAGCTGAAATTGGACGTTGAAGCTAAAACTCGAACCGCGTCAACCAAGAAAGAAAACCAGAAAACCCAGGGAGGATGATCATGAACGCTGCCGAAAAGAACGATTACTTCGATGCCATCTGCAAGGTCAGCAGGGCCTTTGGAACGACTCTCGAAAAGGACGAACTGCTCAAACTGGTCGTCAATAGTGCTACGGAAACCATGAAGGTGAAAGCCGCGTTGCTTTTTCTTCACGATGAAGAGCGGGACCAGTTCAGGGCCGTGGCCCAGAAGGGTTTGTCGGAGACCTATATCAAGAAGGGCCTCACCCAACCGGGAAAAATGGTGCCCATCCTGGAAAAAGAAGGTCATTTCTTTGCACGTGACTGCACCACCGACAGCAGGGTGGATGGTCATGATGCGAAGAAGGCCGAAGGATTGGCTTCCCTCCTCATCGTCCCGGTCATGGTAAAGGGCAAGGTCATTGGTGGTCTGGCGTTGTTCACGAATAGTCCGCAGGATTTCTCGAAACAGGAAATCGACTTCGCTGCGGCTCTGGCCGAGCAGGGCGGCATGGCGATCGAGCATGCCCGCCTGCTTGAAAAGATCAGGCGCAATACCAACCTGTTTCTCGATTTGGCGGTGGATATCAACTCCAGCCTCAATGTCAAGGAGGTCCTGCACGCCCTCACGGTCAACGTCGCGGAAACCTTGAGCGTGAAAGGCTCGGCCCTGCTGCTCCTGGATGAAAAGACCAAGAAGATTGAATGTGTGGCGAGTCATGGCTTGAGCGACCGGTACCTGGGCCGGGGACCACTGCTCATCGAGGGAAGCATCCAGCAAACTCTGGAAGGCAACCCGGTATTGATTCGGGACGTGGCCACCGACCCCCGGGTGAAGCACAAGAAAGAAAAGAAAAAGGAAGGCATTGCCTCCCTGCTCTCCCTGCCGGTCAAAACCAAGCAGGGCATCATCGGTGTGCTGCGGCTCTACAGCGCCGTACCGAGAGAATACAATGACGATGAAATCAAGCTGCTCACCGCTCTGGCTCATCTGGGAGGGATCGCCATCCAGAATGCGTCCCTCTATCTCGTCATCGAAAAGGACATGACCGATCTGCGGGAAGAGATCTGGACGCACCGGTCTTATTTTTAGCCGGCGCCCTGATGCTGCAACGCAGTTTCTGCTGCCACAAGTTGCTTCAGGAACGCTTTCCCGGACTGGAGGGTTGAAATGAGAATCATCTATTGCCAAAGATACAACCGATATGTTGCTCAGCACCATTGCGAGTTTTTCAACGACGGCGACAGCTGCGCATACCACAATTTCGCTCATTCCTGGAGGAGCATCAAGGATTTGGCACAGGATGACGACCGGCCGGTGTGGGACGTGACTTCAATTATCAAGCCGTTCAACTGCACGATGATGGACCTCCTCCGCCTCGGCGCCTGGAGTCGGAGTCTTGCCTATGGAAGACGGGTTAGGGAGCGGGAGAACGCTTACAGCGAGGGGCGGGTTGGAAAACCCGCCCTCCTTTACCGGTAAGGTAGAGAGACGGGGATGTCGTTGTTTTCCGCGGCCGGGTGCTATTCCTTGGGAGGCGGCTCCTGCTTGGCCGCTTTCCCTGAACCCGGGAGCAGGTCAAAGAGGGAGTCGAGGGTCGCCTTCTGCGCAAGATAGTTTCCGATGGTGCATTCCAGGTATTCTTCGAAGAATTCACCGAGGACGTTTTGGCCGTATCATAGAGGCGCCGATTGGGGTATTTCTTAAGCAGAACTTTTTCACGCATGTCCTTCTCCGGACTGCGGCGGCCCGATCTCTTTATGTCACATCGCAACAAATAATCTGTCGATCAAGATCTATCATGCCTTGGATTATAACATAACCACATGGTTTAACAGCATAAAAAAATTAATCATCCTATTTTTTGTGCAAATAAAAAAATGGTGCAGTGCATCAAATTGCTCTTGACATTGGCGTGAAAGCCATTAAAATAGGGTCATCCTTGATCAAGGGCAGGAGAATTCGCAACGCTTACACCAAGAATGCAGGAGGATTAACAAACATGGAACCGCTTAAAATGGCAAAACAATTGATCGATTTCAACAAGGCCACCTTTGACAACACTTTCAATGCCATGGTTTTGCTGCAGGAGCAAACAGAAAAGATGGTCAAAACCTTTATGGCGCAGGCAACCTTTCTCCCCGAGGAAGGGAAGAAGATGCTCAACGAATGGGTCCATACCTTTAAGAAAGGGCGCGAAGACTTCAAGACAGCCGTAGACGAAAGTTTTGGCAAGGTCGAAGCGTACTTTACCGAAGCAGACAAGAAGAAATAGGCTGGAAGAGGATACCTGCCGGCTTCAATCGTTCTCGTGAAGCAACCGGTGAATTTGATGGACATGCAGTCATTGCAGAGGAGTGATCCAGATGGACCAGAAAGAAACCGTAAAACAGATGATTCAGTATAACAAGACCGTTTTTGAAAATACCTTCAACAGCCTGACCATGCTTCAGGACCAAATGGAAAAAACGATGGACATGTTCATGAAACAGTCCTCATGGCTGCCGGCGGAAGGCAAGAAGGTCGTCGAGGAATATTCCAAAGCCTACAAGACGGCTCGCGAAAACTTCAAGAGCGCAGTGGACGAAAGCTTCAAAAAGGTCGAGGGATTCTTTGGCGGCGCCGCTTAGCGGTGGTGCCCTGTCCGGCCTGGGCAATGTCTGGATTTCCCCGATTCAAGGGTTTGCGTTGCCGGGGAAATCCGGCCATGCCGGAACAAAGTTCAATCATCTTCATACAGGATCAGCCCGGGAGAATCAGCGATGGAGAATTTGTGCAGTTCCTTCAATCAGTCCTTCGATTTATGGCGAATCCTTCTTCAAAGAATGCCCAAATGGCAATCGCAAGCGGTAGAGGCATCCCTGAACACGGTTAAGGGCGCCACCATTTTCTGGAATGGCGCTCTCAAGTACACGGGCGAATTCATGGACCCCTCCATGAATGCCCTTAACGCCTTCTGCGACACAGAACGGAGAAAGCTCACCCGCACCCCTTTCGAACAAACCATGAACGGTTATGCGAACCTTTGGGACTTCAATGTCGATTTGGGCTCAAAGGCGTTTATCAGCCCGCTAACGCTGAACGATTATTTCCTGCGGCAGATGAATGAGGCTTTCGAGGCGATGATCAACACCCTGTTCGACCACGAAGGAGAGGACCTTGCGCAGTTCACCGCACGCAAGGCCCAGCTTCTGGACGTGGTGGTGAATGCCTACCCCAAAGCCATCGAGGAAATAAAATCGGAATACGGTTTTCATTTCGATGGAGGCCGATATGTCAAAGCGGGTGAGACCGATCGATTCGAGCTCTACCAGGTCCTTCCTTGGGACCCCCGGGTCAAGGTCAGAGAAAACGGCAAACCCATTATGATCATCCCTCCCTATGTGTTGGGAGCAAATATCCTCGCCTTTCTGCCGGGCGAGAACAAGAGCTACGCGCACTGCTTCGCCAACCAGGGCATTCCCACTTATATCCGCATCATGAAAGACATCGAGACCAACGAGGCGGTACAGCTCATGACACCCGAGGACGACACGCTCGATACCCGCCTTTTTTGTCAGCGGGTGATGGCCAAACATGGACGACCGGTCACCCTCAACGGGTTTTGCCAGGGCGGCTACATGACCACCCTGGCCATTCTCTCGGGAGAACTGGACGGCTTCGTTGATGCTCACATCACCTGTGTTGCTCCCATCGACGGATCGCGCAGCATTGCCCTGGTGGACTTTATGAAGCATACTCCGGAGCGCTTCAGGGATTTGGGCTATTCACTGAAAACCCTGCCCAACGGTATTCCGGTGGTCGACGGCAAAATCCTGAGCTGGGTCTTCAAGCTGAAGAGCATCGACAAGGAGGCTCCCATCTTCACCCTGACCCGGGATCTCATGATGTTTGACAAGCCCGGCCAGGTGGCAAAGGTCAACAAGACGGCGGCTGCCATCAACCATTGGATGCTCTATGACAAATCAGATCTCCCCCTCGCCATCACCCAGGCGAGTTTCGATTCCTACACGATCCCCGTGACTGAGGATGGAACCCTCCCGGTGAAACTGTTCAACCGCCCGCTCAACTTCAAGCGTTTCAAGGAAAAGAACATCCCATGGCTCATCTGCATTGCCGAAAAGGACGATCTCGTGGATGAAGCGGCCAGTCTCGCCCCCCTGGATTGGGTCGACGCCGAAGTCACCGTTTTTCCCAAAGGTCACACGGCAATGGCCACATCATGGTCGATGCCCACCTCGGAGTGTGCGCTGGATGCCTGTTTCAGCTACAAATCCCACACCTCCAATTCTTCTTCCGAGGGGCAATGCCGGGGGCCGGTCCGGTACCAACTGGACCTGGAGGCAACTCACTTGCAGACGAATTGAGAAGGACCCTTTCATGGACAGACAATTTCTGGAATTCTGGGGCAATTTCATGCTGAATGCGGCGAAAAGCCAAAAACAGCTTGAAGACCTGACGGCATGGATGAAGGGTGGTCATAAGGGCTTCGAGGAACTCTCTTCACTCTTTCAGAAAACCTACGGATTGGGAAAGGTGGAACAGGAAAGTCCGGACGGCTTGAAAACCTGGGCGGCAGCTCAGGAAAACTTCACCCAATCCTTCAGGGAATACCTTACCCTCCTCGGCGTTGCACCCCGTGAGGAACACCTGGCCCTGGTCAGGAAATACGAAGAACTCAAAGAGAAAGTTGCGTCACAGGAAGAAACCATCAAGCATTTGCGCATGCTGTTGTCGCAAACCAATCAGGAAGAATACCAGGATATGACCGGCCATTTGGAGGGACTCGTCAAGGAGCAGGGGGAGCAATTTCAGAAGCTGATGGACAGCTTCGCCAAAGGCTTCAAGAAGGAAGATACTCCAGATCCTGCCGAGTAGTACGACGCCTGCTCGGTTATGAAATAGATGCTGCGGCCCGCTCAGCAAGCTGGTTCCTTACGCCCAGAGTAAGGAATATCCAGAGGAGGAGGCAATGGGAGTCGTCCCAAATGGCTCAACCCGGCAACCGGAACGGAGCAGCCCAAAATCGTGTACTTTGAGAAGATCGACAACATGATCTTTTGCAGTGGGATCTATCGACCGTAAATACTCAGAAAGCACGAGGGGGGAGCAGGTCGTGCAAGCAGGATCGCGGGACCCTGCCCCTCCATCCAGAGCCTGGTGCCCGCGAGCACCAAGTCGTATATCCCTGGTATCGAAAGCAATCGAATTGATTCCGGCCGGACAAATCGTTATACTGGGGGTAATTACGGAGGTATAAATCAATGCCTAATGTTAAGACTGCTATTTCGTTGCAGAAACCGCTTTTTGACGAACTCGAGACGCTTGCCCGGCAGATGAAAGTCTCGCGCAGTCGCCTCCTGGCCCTGGCTCTGGAGGAGTTTATCCGGCGACGCGAGAATCAACGACTGCTTGAGACGATGAACCAGGCTTACGAGGATGCGCCGGATGTCACCGAGCAGACGCACCTTCGAAAAATGCGTCGCCTGCACCGCAAGATCGTGGAGGGCGAGTGGTGATCAATCAGGGCGATATCTTCTGGATTGACCTTGAGGAACCGGTCGGCTCCGCTCCAGGCTATTCCCATCCTCACGTGGTGGTTCAGAACAACCTGTTCAACCACAGCCGCTTGAACACGGTGATTGTCTGTGCCCTGAGCTCAAATCTTAAACGCGCGGCTGCGCCGGGAAATCTACTTTTGGAGGCGGGCGAGGCAAACCTCCCCAAGCGGAGTGCTGTAATTGTTTCTCAGGCTTATCTTCCCCCGACGGAAAGCAGTTAATGTGATTAGGATCAAGTATTTATTGGGTTTTGGCATGAAATATGTAGGCATGTATAAAGCAATATTTACCTTGACATAGATTATCTAGCGTGTATTATATGGAGCATGTATATTGCAACGGTGCCCAATCGAAAATCTCCGCCAGCGATTCTGCTGAGAGAATCCTTCCGGGAGCAAGGGAAGGTCAGGACCCGTACGCTTTGCAATCTGACTCATTGGGAGCCTGAGCGCCTGGAAGCTTTGCGCCGTGCGCTGAAGGGAGACTTTGATAACTTTGTGGATGATCGTGATCCGGTAAGTGGCCCTATCTTTGGCGCTCTATTTGTTCTCAAGAACATCTCCGACCGTCTGGGCTTGACTCAAGCACTCGGAAAGCATCGCTTTGCCAGACTGGTTCTGTTTCTTATTCTTGCTCGTATTGCCCACCAAGGTTCGAGGCTATCAGCGGTTCGTTGGAAAGAGAACCACGCCGTGAGTGAGACCCTGGGCCTGTCGCGATTCACCGAGGATGACCTCTACGATGCCCTGGATTGGGTTGCCAAAGAGCAGGAGAAGATCGAACACCGACTCTATCGAAAGTATGTGATAAGTCATGGTGCTGCGCCGGCCCTGGTGCTTTACGATGTGACCTCTTCATATCTGGAAGGGACTCAAAACGAACTGGGTGAATTCGGATATAATCGAGACGGGAAGCGCGGCAAGAAACAAATTGTGATTGGATTATTGACTGCCGCTGACGGGGAGCCCTTGGCGGTGAAAGTCTTCGCGGGCAATACGAGTGATCCCAAGACGGTGGCCGATCAAGTGAAGGCGTTGAAGGATCGCTTTGGGATCAGTGAGGTGGTTTTTATTGGCGACCGCGGCATGGTTAAAGCAAGTGGCAAGGTCACACTTTCCGAAGCAGGATTTAAATACATCACGGCCATAACCGATCCTCAGATCCGTCGCCTCATCAAGTCGAATGTGATTCAGTTGAATGGTTTTGACGAGACGGTTCATGAAGTGGAACATGGCAAGGTCCGTTTGATCCTGCGCCGCAATGAGGCGACCCGTCTGAAGGAAGAACGAAGGCGCGAAGATAAACTTCGAAAGCTTAAGGAACGGGTGGAGAAGCGCAATCAATTTGTGCTGCAATCCGGGAGGGCCAAGCCGGAAGCAGGACTGCGTTCCTTGATGTCGTGGAGCAAGACCCACAAACTGACCTCCTTTGTGACACTGTCCCTCAAAGACCGCGAGATTATCGTCGAAATTGACTTGGCAGCTCAGGTCGATGCGGCGCTTCTGGATGGCTGTTATGTCCTGGAGACAGACGTTTCCTGCCAACTGATGGAAGCCAAGACGGTCCATGATCGTTACATGGATTTGGAGACGGTTGAACGGGACATCCGGACCATGAAAACCACCTTGCTTGAAATCCGCCCCATCTTTTTGCGCAAGGCAGGCCGAACGCGCGGACACGTCTTTGTAGCAACCTTGGCATTAAAGGTGGTGAGGGAAATGCGTCGATTGCTGGTCACTGAGTTTGGCACCACTGATGACGACAAAATGGCTGTGACCTTGGAAGACGCACTTGCCGCTTTGAGTCGCCTTTGCCTCCAGACATATCACACCGGGGAAACCGCTATCACTCGTCTGCCCCGGCCAGACGAACGTCAAAAAAGGATTCTGCAAGCTTTAAGGGTTTCTCTCCCGGATACCGCGATCTCTTCCAAAGTGTAGGCAGAGGGTGTTTGCTCTCACAAGGACTTATTCCAAGTACATTCCAGTACTTATGCCTTAATCCTTGCCCAATTTGGGGAGGAAGACCAGTC
>CAWJQV010000025.1:0-179499 GCA_963844985.1 uncultured delta proteobacterium | reverse complement strand
ATGGGTGCGGCTCTTTTGGAACGACGCCCCTTTAGTGACTGGTTGTCAAGCAGCGCAAGCGAGACCCTTTCCTGAGCAATGATTGCGTTGATGCTCGCGTTTTTGGTGAAATGTCCAGTAGGCTTCAAAGTCACCACTGGATCGCAGGGAGCGAATCTTGAGCACCGCTTCTGCTCTTTTCAAACGCCACCGTGCGCCTGTTCGGTCCATGCGGTCCTTGATCAAATGCCTGCAGGCGCCCTCAATGACCCCGGTGGCGATGGGAAGACCATCTGCCAAGTATTGGTTGTATTCCAACATCGGTCCGTATTTTTGAAGGTAGTCTGCGCACTTGTCCACCGCCTTGCGTTTATCGGAACTCAACTGGTGAAGGGTAGCACTTTGGCGCAATCCGTAGGCAACATTGGCGGCCTCTCCCCGCAGGATCTGGAGAGCGCGTTCAGCCACCCAGTTTTCGGACTCAACGCTTCCAACAGCATGGAATCCATAGGCTGCCTTCCAGACGTATTCCAGCACGTGGATGAAATCCAGGATGAGGGACACATCCGGTCGATACCGAAGAACCGAGCCAAGGACGAGATCGAGCTGTTTCTCGCCTCCGTCAACCAGGATCGCCCAAGGGCGCTTCATTTCCGGATCACGCCGCAGCGCTTCCTCAAACATATCCTCGATCACGGCTTCCTGCTCCCGTTCCACACTTGCCCAGACGCGTTTATTGGTCGCTCGGGGTCGGGCAGATCCGACCTCGTCCGGACGCAGTCCCATGATCTGCTCGCAAGTGCGTTGATGAGCTTTGATGTCATAGACGGTCGCCACGGAGGCCATACGCTTACGATTGAGTTTCTCTCCGGGATTGAGCCGGGCGCCAGGACGGCGCACAGACTCTTCGGCGGCTTTGCGCGTGGCGACTCGGAGGTCCTCTTTGCGCATGACGATCCCTTTTTGATCGACACTCATCACCAGGATATCCGACGTCTGTCGGGGCTCGTCAGTCTTCCCGGCCGAGTGGAACGTATCATAGTCTTGTGCAGCAACAACGGCGATCTCCTCCAGTTGTCGCTTGGGAACCTTGCCGCCCGTTGTCTTGCTGATATTGGCCACCGCTTCATCAAACGAATTCGCGGCCACCTCCTCCGCCACGCGACGTCTGAGGCCATGGGAGTAGTGATCTTTGGCCAGATTGAGGTCCCCATCCAATGGAAACACACTGCGCATACCGGTGCGGCTGTATCCCTTCCGCCTGATCGTTACCTCTCCGAAGATGGTCATCAGCTGCCGCTCACAGTTCGGTCTGCAATGAGTCAGGCGATCGCCATTGGGACTGATCACGTCATGCCTTCGCAGCTCCCGGATGGCACGAAGATCCAGGTAGGCCTGCATGAGGCACCTCAACAGTTCGGTTCCCTCTCTGAAAATCAGAGCTTCAATGGGGCCATGTTCCATCTCCCCGGCTGCTTCACCGCTGAGCCGGCTAACCAGGGACTCGAACTGCTCACAGGCCGGACCGAATACCTCGCTCTCCATCGGATGTGCCAAGACCATCAGAAGGCCTCCTTGGGATATGGGTTCCCAAGGTACCATCCCACAATGGAAGACAAATGTCCAGGACCTTGACATTTCTACAATATCTGAGGCGGATGACGCTCTTCAAGCGTCGTTCCAAAAGAGCCGCACCCAAACTATTTATCATCATAGTATTATACATAATCACATATTTAAAAATGATATTGTTATTTACTATCTAGCTTATTTATCGTCCATGGTAAATCAACAAATATAAGCCCATTACGACCTTGGCCTAGCATCAAAATTGGGCTAGAGTTGTCAATTAAAGTGAAAATCAAAGATGAATCTCCTGCTATATCCAATACTTCAATTGCTGGAACGGAAGATGAGACATTAATTCTATATTTTCCACTTCGCAGTAAATTCAATGCGATATTACATTCAAAAACATAGACACCCTGAGCTAATGTGTCTTTTTTTCGATTCAAATCCTACATTCGTACTGCAAAAAATACATTGGTTTACCTCATTTAGCAAATCAAAAGCAATCTGCACACCATTAATAGGTTCTTTGATCTCGCATTCAATTTGCAGTGTTAAATTATCTGAACTATAGAAAATTCCTGATACCACATTATTCTTCAGCATACTGGCTCGAACGATATTTAACTTGTTTTTTCTTGATAGCGATACTGTGCGACGATATTCACCTTTGGTCTCATGCATCCCTAGGTACTTGGAAATAACTGCCTCTACTTCCCCCGTTTGTTCTATTCTTCCTTCATTAATCAGAAGGCTTTTCCTGCATAGTGATGCGACAGCCTCCATATTATGGCTGACAAACAACACCGTCCGTCCTTCCTTCGCCACATCCCCCATCTTCCCCAGGCACTTCTTCTGAAACGCGGCATCCCCCACCGCCAGCACCTCATCCACCACCAGGATCTCCGGCTCCAGGTGGGCGGCCACGGCAAAGGCCAGCCGCACGTACATGCCGCTGGAATAGCGCTTGACCGGCGTGTCCAGGAACTTCTCCACCTCGGCAAAGGCCACGATCTCGTCAAACTTGCGCTTGATCTCCGCTCGGGTCATGCCCAGGATGGCGCCATTCAGGTAGATGTTCTCCCGCCCGGTCAGTTCCGGGTGGAAGCCGGTGCCCACCTCCAGCAGGCTGGCCACCCGGCCCTTGATGGTCACCCGCCCGGCCGAGGCTCGGTGATGCGGCTCAGGATCTTCAGCAGCGTGCTCTTGCCGGCCCCGTTGCGGCCGATGATGCCCACCGCCTCCCCGCGCCGGATCTCAAAACTCACATCCTTGAGCGCCCAGACCTCTTCCAGGGTGTCGCCCTGGAGGATGGGTTTCCCCTGGACCAAGTCTTTGGTCTTGTGCCACAAGCTGCGGGCATTCTGCACCAGCACATCGCGCAAGGCCAGGTAGCGACCGTTCTCGGATTGGTGGCCGATGGTGTATTTCTTGCCCAGATTTTCAGCTTTAATGACGATGTCGGACATAAGGACCCGTGAAAAGTGAATGGTGAATATTTAGATCAAATCTGCAAAAGTTTTTTCCGTCTTCCGGAAACGGGATACGCCCAGCCAGAGAAAAAATAGAATGATAGCGAGGCTGACTATGAAGCCGGGTACGTAAATGGGGCTGTCGCCGCCGAGGATGCACCAGCGGAAACCGTCGATTACCCCCACCATGGGATTGAGGCTGTAAAGCAGTCGCCATTGCTCCGGGACGACCTTGCTGCTGAATCCCACCGGAGAAACATAGAGACCGAACTGCACCACAAACGGAATGATATAGCGGAAATCCCGGTATTTCACATTGAGCGCGGTAATCCAGAGACCGGGGCCCAGGCTGGCCAACAAGGCCAGGATGGTGAAGAACGGCAGCAACAGCATCTGCCAGCCGGGTGCGAATTGATAATAGGCCATCATTCCGACCATGATAATGAAACTGATGAGGAAATCTATGAAAGCGGCTACCATGGTCGCCGCGGGAATGATCAGTCTGGGGAAGTAAACCTTGCCGATCAGATTGGCGTTATTGATCAGACTGTTGGACGATTCACTCAGTGCGTTTGAGAAAAGGGACCAGGGGAGCATGGCCGCAAAGACCATCAGTGCGTAAGGCGCGCTTCCATCGCTGGGGAGTTTGGCGATTCGGCTAAAAATGACGGTAAAGACGACCATGGTGAGAAAGGGCCTGAGAATTGCCCAGAGAATCCCGATGATGGTTTGCTTGTAGCGCACGGAGATATCACGCCAGGCCAGAATTAGAAAAAGCTCCCGGTAGCGCCAGAGGTCGGCCCAGTAGTTTTTCTCCGTGCGGCCGGGTTCGATGATGAGCACCGGTTCTTGTGTGTGGGTCGAAGATAAATAAGTCATTAGTAAAAGTTACCCGCTTCCCGGGCAGTCAGCTTTTCTCCGGGATGATGTTTGACTGTATCTATTCTGGGCACTTGAGTTTATCGCGAACAAACCGCGAAATATTTTCAGCCGCCAATTCCGCCTGTTCTGCTGCTTCACGGGTATAGTTGGTCGGCCAATGAACAGGATAACGAGATTCTATATATGCAGAGTTCAAAACAACACAATCCTCCCTCAGACGATTGAAAGAATCATCAACTGAAGCAGCGGCCCGGAGAAGATGCATAAGGTCATGAACCTTGTGCAAAGGCAGGCCCTTTCCTATGATGTAGGCTTTCAGGCATTTCTCAGCGGACTGGTGAAAATGAAAGCAGATTTGCGCAAAGAACTCGCTTCCATCCCGGAGATTGTCCCGGGCAAAACAATAATCCTCAAGAGCTTTTAGCAGCCATTCCTGAACAATGGTTTTATCAACCATACAAGACTTTCCCCCGGGAAATGATCTCTGTGATAAAAGGGTCACCCAAAGCGAGGCGGTTGGCTACTTCCTCCGATCTATACACAAAATAATCAACCGGCAGGCTTGTATCCATGATGCGGTAGAGATGACGCATCCTTTCAGCCCCCAATTGCGGCACATCATCTTTTATGATGAACAGATCGACATCATTGACTTCTTCTCCACCACCACCTGCCGCCGAGCCAAAAAGGATGATCTTTTCAGGAGAGTACTTGGCAATAAGCTGCCTGGTAAGATCTTCAATCTTGGAAGACAAGTCATCGTTTGTCATAGCCTCTCCGTTTTGGCGCTGCCATCGCCCGCTAGAAATCCTCATTGCTCGCAATCCTTGGGCAATGTCAAGAAACTGCATAAATTCTTTCATTTCTTTGCGACCCGCAGCATCCGTTAGGTCGCCGGCCATGTGAGGAGGTCTTGAAAATAGAATCGCTCCTGTTCATTGGGCAGCGCCATCCCATGTTCCCTTCAAAAGCGGGGGTCGAGAACCGTTTTCGCGACTCCACAGCAACAGGTGGGGCCGCTGCCTGATCTTGGGGCCCAGCCGCCCGAATTCCTCGCGGGTGAGCACGAGTGACCGGATTTTGCGGCCGATATAGCGTTCAGTTTTTCTGCTCAAATCATTGAGGTGATGCTCGTTGATTCTCCCCACCAGCAAGAGATCGATGATGCCGGTGTCGCGGCCCACGGCATAGTCGTCGATGAGATAGGCCTCCTCCAGGTCACCCAGGCGAGTGAGCACGCTTTCCACTATTTCACTCATGCCGAGAGATTTCTGCACCATGATCCGCAGTTCCGGGAAAAGCGGGTGGTCCTCATTGGCCTGGTAGAGGATATGGCGCCCGGTCTTCTGGCATTTCATGAGTTTCGAATCCACCATCTGCTTCAGTTCTTCGCGGATGCCGTTGGTCGAAACCCCGAACTCCGTCGCCAATTCCCGGAGATAAGCGGTCGACGAGGAATTGAGGAAAAACCTCATGAGCAGCTTGATGCGCGTCTTTGAAGTGATGATGTCTTGAAGCATGAGGACACTCTTGAACTAGTTATGAGCAGTTTTATTGTTCACTTCAAGGGGAGATTACTTGTGCCAAATGTGATTGTCAATCATTTTCACAGTATTTTTCCACCACGGCTCCATCTTTTTCAGAACCTGTCTGAAGATCCCTCTCAAAGCTGGATCAATGCCGGGTCCCAAGCTCTGGCCTGGCGACCCGCCTGCTTATAAGCTCCAGCTTCTTCGGACCTGTGGCTAATGCCTGGATACTCAAGAGACACTGGAAGCGGGAGCTTCCTGATTGCGTTCCCAAGCTAGAGCTTGGGAACGAGCGAACGAGCCAGATGGAGCTTGGGAGTGAACGAAACGTGCCTTGGGCTGGTTTCCCACTTCTCCAAAGGTCGGGCAGGGGAACTACCCTTGGACTTTTGCGCAGAATTTGACTTTTCGAACAGCCTCTCAGGCATCGCCATTGAAGCTATCATCTTCGTTTCTAAGGGATCCTACCACAGCATCCGCTCGCAGGTTTCGAGCCGTTTTGTCCACCAGTTCCGGGGACGCAAGATCGCCTCCCGACGAGGCCCCGAGTTCCTTGAATTTTCTGGCGGCCACCAGGACACGGCCCTCAACCGACCCCACTGCCTTATTGTAGGAGCCAACGGCCCGGTCCAGACCCCTGCCGATTTCCGAAAAATGGGCGACGAAGGCGCGCAGGCGATCGTAGAGCACTCTTCCGAGTTCGCTTATGGCCAGGGCGTTGGCGGCGATGCGTTCCTGCTTCCAGCCGTAGGCCACCGCCCGCAGCAGGGCGATGAGCGTGGTCGGCGTCGCCAGAATGACGTTGCGCTCCACCCCGAATTCGATCAATCCGGGATCCTGTTCCAGGGCGGCGCTGAAGAAGGTTTCCCCCGGCAAAAAGAGCACTGCAAATTCCGGGGCGCTCTGAAACTGGTCCCAATAGGCCTTGTTGCTCAACTGGGAAAGATGGGTTCGAATATGCCGCGCGTGTTCCCTCAACTTTGTCAGGCGCACCGCCTCATCCAGCGCTTCCAAGGCTTCCAGGTAGGCTTGAAGCGGAGCTTTCGAGTCAACCACCACGATCTTTTCATTGGGCAAGCGGATGATCATGTCCGGCCGCAGGCGCCCCTGCTCGACCGCAACCGATTCCTGCTGATTGAAGTCACAGTATTCGAGCATCCCGGCAATCTCGACGACCCGTTTGAGTTGGATTTCCCCCCAGCGACCGCGCACCGTCGGAGTGCGCAGGGCCTGCACGAGGTTTGAGGTCTCACGCTGCAACCGTTCCTGGGTGGTTGCGAGCGTCTTGATCTGTTCGTGGAGGCTCACATAAGCCGTGCTTCGACTCCTTTCAATCTCGCCAATCTTGCCGTCAACTTTTTCCAACGAGTCCTTCAAAGGCTTGACCAGTTCATCGATTGCCGTTTGCCGCATGACCAGATCGCTCTTGGCGCCCTCATGAAACTTCTCCAGGGTCGCTCTCGCCAGTTCCAGGAACGACTGGTTGTTGCCTTTGAGGGCATCCGACGAAAGCGCCTTGAAGGCATCCGTCATCTGCTCCCGTGCTTCTCTAAGCATGGTGAGCTTTTCCTGAGCCGCCTTGGATTCCTCAAACAATTTGGTTTCCACTTCGGCGAGCCTGGCACGCAATTCGGTGTTTTCCGACTGCAGGGCGCACGCTTGCTCATCCCGCGATTTCAATTCCGCCTCCAGTTCGGGAAGTCGGCAGTTTTTCTCTTCGGCGGCCGCACGCCTCTCGGCTTCAGCTCTCAGCTCCAACCGCAGTTGAGAACTGTCGGTTGCCGCATGGTCCAAAGCGTCTTTCAATTCCCGGAGTTGTTGCTCCCGGCCGCCAAGCCGCTCGATCATCGTTGCCTGCCCTAATTCCAGCTCGGCTTTTACCTGCTGGAGCGCCTGCCCATACTTCAGCCGCAGGATAAGCCATGCTCCCGCGATCCCCAGCACCATTGCCCCAAGGGCCATCCCGTATGACCTGAAGTAGAGAATGATTTCTTCCATGATTCCTCCTCGATGGCAGGCATTTGAAAACCCATCTCACAATCTTACCCCGGCGAAGCTTGGCTCCGCAGGCTTTAAGCGGGGAGCCTGGGACCAGAAAGCCTTGCAGGGCCTGGATTACAGTCTTCACCGGAAGGACGAATTGGGTCTTTCCGGCACCGATTCAACAGCCTGCCGGACATCGGATGATCGCTGTCAGCGCCGGATCTGCAATCATTTTGCAGCGACTCGCGCCCTGCGTATTTCATCTCATTATCACACAGGCCATCATTTGTCCGGCTTGACCCGCCGGAGGGTTCGTATTATTCTGAGCATGCAAGGAGATCCCGCCATAACGGCGGCATTTGGCCCTTCCCGCGGGAGCAGGGATTCTTAACGCGGCTTACATGCCCCCCCAACCCCCTTCGAAAGGGGGGAGAGGTTGGCTTGATGCACATGGGGCAGGGGAAATTTCATGCTTTGTTGTGACCCGCTGGGTCATGATGCTTAGGGCGAGGATTCCCGCTCCTCTGGACATGATGAACAACGAGTTCAGGCAACCCTTGCAGAAGCTTCGCTTTTTCGATCAGAAAGGAAAGCCAGGATGACTGAGATTCTGAGCCCGAAAGGACCATCTTCCGAAGAAGGCCCCGTGGCCGAAATTCTGAAACGCTCGAATACGGTGGCTGTCGTCGGCATTTCCGAGAAGCCGGATCGCGACAGCCACAAGGTGGCCAAATATCTTAAGGACCACGGCTACAAGATCATCCCCGTCAATCCCAAACTGAAGGAAGTGCTCGGCGAACCCTGCTACCCCGACCTCAAGTCGATCCCGGAGCATATCGATCTCGTCGATATCTTCAGGAGCACGGATGCCATTCCGGGCATCGTGGACGAAGCCATTGCCGTAGGCGCCGGTTCGGTGTGGATGCAACTCGGGCTGATTCACGATGAGGCCGCTGAAAAGGCACGCAAGGCCGGCCTTTCGGTGGTCATGAACCGGTGCACCAAGATCGAACACGCCCGCCTCTCCGGCTGAGCACCCAACCGCACGGTTGGCGGGATTAAATGGTGACGCCGAAATCGTGGCTTCTCAATAACGGGAGGCCCACGAGGGTGGATTCCCGTTTTTTGTACGAAAGGTCCCAACCGGTCACCGCCTTATGAAAAATCCCCCCACCCCCCCTTTGTCAAAGGGGGGAGAAGTCAGCTTGATGCCTATGGAGCAGGGGGGATTTCGTGCTTTGTTGTGACCCTCCGGGTCATGATGGTTGGATGGATAATCTGTCATGGATTTCTCCAAGTTGGAGGCTGCCTCTTTTTTTGATCTCGGCTCGTTCGAGCATTCCGCACTGTTCGACCACTGCCGGTACGTTTGGGACGGCCTGCGCGGCATAAAAGGCTATCTCCGCGAGCATCTTCAGGGGAATGTGGCGGCGCTTGGCTGCTTTCGGCAACCTCTTCCCCAATCCGTCGTGCTCTGGCAGGGACGCATCTGGCGGGACGGCTTTGAATTCCTCGACCGGCGATGTCACCAAAGGGACCTTTCGTCTGCTGATCCAGGGCGAGGAAATCGGCGACGCTGTCGTCCTCTACGCCGGAAGCGTTCTCTGGGACGAAGAGATCTTTCTCGGCCCCGGTTCCGTGGTCGAACCGGGGGCCCTGATTCAGGGACCAACCATCATCGGCGCCCACACCGAAGTTCGCCAGGGCGCTTATGTCCGCGGCAGTTGCATCATCGGCGACCGCTGCGTGGTGGGGCATACCACGGAAATCAAGGCAAGCATCATGCTCGACGATGCCAAAGCCGGCCATTTTGCCTATATCGGCGACAGCATCCTCGGCAATGCCACCAACCTCGGCGCCGGAACCAAGCTCGCCAACCTCAAGATCAAAGCGGGCACCGTCCGCGTGAAGTTTGGCTCAGACTCCCTGGACACAGGCCTGCGCAAGTTCGGGGCCGTGCTGGGGGACCATGTTGAAATCGGCTGCAATGCGGTCACCAACCCGGGAACGGTATTGGGAAAAGGCTGCCTGGTCTTTCCCGTGACCTCCGTGCCGTCCGGCTACCATGAACCCCAAAGCATTGTGCGCTGAAAAGCCATTCAGAAATAACTGAAGGAGCAACCATAATGTGTGAAGCGAATGCGTACCTTTTCAAAGACGGCAGGGAAGAACTGCTGCTTGAGGCCGTGGATATTCTCGAAAACGAAGGCGATCAGGTGCGAATCGCCAATATCTTCGGCGAACAAAAAATCATCCGGGGCAGGATCAAAAGCATGTCCCTGGTAAACCATAAGATTCTTCTGGAGGAGTAGCACGCCCGGGAACTCCGCCGGAAGAAACGGGCGGCTCAGGCAAGCAGGGGATTCCGCGGGATCAGGGGTGTGTGAATTCAGCCAGATACGGGCTGCGGAGGACAGCATCCTCGAGTTCTCCGGCATCAGTGGCTGCCAACCGCTCCAGCATGCCCTTCCAGCGCGCCCTGACGGAGCCCGGTTCGGAGGTCTGGTCACCGAAGAGTGAGTGCAGGGCATCCGATGCCGTGCTTCAGCAGTGACTGCATGCGCTCAATATCGGCTCTCAAGGCTTTCGCGAACGCTTCGACAGCGGCTCTCCGGTCCTCCCCTGAAATCCCCCTCTCTCGGGCTTTTTTCAGATGAACGGCAAGGTGGGTCAAGCACTGGTGCAGAAGCTCCGCCAGGGGAGTCGTCGAATCCGTGAAGGAACCGGTAGTTTCCGAGATGATCAGTCGTTCGGGGAGTTTCTCCCCATCCATCTGAATCACCTCGTCACCGTCATCAAAGAAGAGGTTGCCCCGCCGATAGCTGGCCCTTCCCAAAACCATGCTGGCCGCCGCAGCGATTCCGAGCAGACGGCCCAGACGGATTACAAATCCTTTCTTGGCGTAGTAAAGAAGGGGAATCTTATCGCTCACCATACCGGTTATGTAACGCCGGTCAAAGAAGAAGACGGGAATTCTGCCGACTCCCTGGACTTCCTCAATGAAATGGATGGGATCGTAGTTGAGGATGGGTATACCGAGCGCGCTGGCAGCTCTCAGGCGATCGACGATGTAATCTCGGTATCTGATCGTGTCGCTGATAGCCTGGCTCAGCGGAAACCCCTGCTTAAGGCGATGGATGACATCCCATTTCATCAACCGCACCAGCCGGATTTCCTCTCTCTCTCCGGGCAGCCCCAATACGACCAGGTACACTTCCCGCTCCTCGCCGGTTCGGTCTCTCTCGGTGAGGGAGGATTCAACCCGACCGACGTTTATCGAGCCGATCCCGGGACGCTTCCGCACGAAGTATTCAATCAAATTGCGCACTCTTGGCTCTGAGTGTGCTTCAAAGGCCACCGCACCTCCTTTAAGGTGCGCCCCGGGAAGCCATCTCACATTAAGATGAAACTCCGGACTGAGCCCCAGCGTCCGTTCTTCGACAAGCTCCTCGTCAAGGTCGTACAAGCGACAAAACATGGTTGTCTGCCAAGCGGTGTGTTTCCCGCCATCCACGGTGAGATCGTCCCCGGCCGCAGCGGCGTAGGATGCGGCAAAGTCGTCAAAGAGATCTTCGGCATGTTCGAGGTCCTGCTGCGAGGCGGCCTTCTCCAGCATGACGGCAATATCAGCCAAAAGGCTGGTGGATAGGCTTTTCGGGTTCGGAAGAAAGAAGCTGAGCTCCGGCACTCCCTGGTCATTAAGCAGACTGCTGAGCTGGATGATCTCCTTCAGTCTGGCGAGGGCCTCCCTGGGATCTTCAGGGATCAAGGGCCGGATGCGCATGAATTCCTCGAAGGTGAGAAACCTCTCCCCGCTTTGGGCATTCAGATAATATGTGGCTCCGGTTTTCACATGAACCCGGC
The DNA here is from genome assembly GCA_963844985.1 of uncultured delta proteobacterium. GTDB lineage: Bacteria > Desulfobacterota > Syntrophobacteria > Syntrophobacterales > Syntrophobacteraceae > JADGQM01. The sequence continues at coordinate 168,221 of CAWJQV010000025.1, read as the reverse complement.
TGGCGCTGATATGTTGACTGATTTCAATGGCTGAGCGCGGCGGCGGGGACATTCTCCAGCTCTCACCCCGTCTTCGCAATTGCTCACGAACTTCCGGGATGTGGACACCCGTAAACTGTATCGATTCCTTCGATACAATCTTCTGCAGAAGCTCATCTGCAGCAAAGACCCTCTCCATGTCCTCGGGGTAGGAACGAATGAGGACGGTCGCACCCCTTGACAGCAGGGAAATGACGCTGTCATAAATCCCCTGCTCTTCTTCCTCCGTCAAATCCCGCTCCTCGGTTTCGCGGATCCTGCGCACGCAGAAATTCTTCTCCCGCCGCAATCAATTCGGCATGAATACCACGCCCCGTTACCAGAATAAGCGAGTTGGGAAAAATAACCCCCAGGGGACTCAGGGGTTTACCATCCCGATCGCTGGTAAAGAAATCAGGCCCCAGCAGGGTAATGCCGTTGACGGTGCGCGGCTGCGAGTATTCCGCGGGAAACATCGCTGTTTGTCACCTCTCGAATTGAGATCCATCGCTATTTTCGCACAATTCTATTTCTTTTCAACGCTCATCGCACAAGTGAGCGATTTCCTCATGAAGAAAGACCGGAATCATTGCCCCTCGCGGGCGGGCCCAAAGCCCGCTCCGACTGTTTGGCCTTTCCTTGTATGAGTGACGTCCCCTCACGGGGATTGAAGGTGTTCGTCGACATACCAATCGAGCTGCCGGCACAGACCCCGGATGAGTTTGACTTCGCGGGCACGAAGGCCGATGCGACTGAAGAAACGCCGAAAACCCGACAACCAGTATTCCGGATTCTGGGGATTGATGAAATTGATTCTGGTCAAGGTTTCCTTGAGATGATCGTACATGCCTTCCAGTTCATCCCTGTTGGCAAGCCGGGGAATGGGAGTCTTCGGTTCATCCGTACTTGCCAGAAAAAGCTCGTATGCCAGAATCATCACAGTCTGAGCAAGATTTATGGAACCAAAACCTGCCGTCGGAATCGTCACCAGCCCGTCGCAGTACTGCAGTTCTTTGTTGGCAAGACCCCGGTCTTCCGGCCCGAAGAGGATCGCTACGTCATTGTTCTGACTGATCTTGACCATGTCTTCAGCCAGGCGCCTGGGAGTCCGCACCCCTTGCCTGTGGGAACCGGTTCGTGCCGTGGTCCCCACAACATATTGAAATGATTTCAGGGCGCTCCTCAAATCGGAGAAGACGTCCATCTCGGTAACGATATCTTCCGCGTGATGGGTCGCCATTTTCAGAATCTTGGTCAGGTCACAGTCGCGAGGCTCGACAACGATCAAACGTCTGATTCCCATGTTCTTGGCCGAGCGGGCGGCGGCTCCAATATTTTCGGGGTAGTGCGGCCGGTGCAGTACAATTGCGATATGATTCATATTTACTTTCATAGACTCTGCTCTTCGGGGTTACTGTGAATAAAGAGTGCATTCTATCTGCGATGATGCTTCAGCGTCTGCATTATAGAGGTTGCCGTGCTCAAATCAAGCCGGCGTAGAGAAGGTCGACTGCGGCCAGGCAAGGCTTTGGCAGCCTGGTCTGATGTAGATTGACATGACCCCCTCGCGGTGATTTAATTTCACAATGTAATGAAGAACCAATGGCCACCTTTCGCATTATGGAGCACCATGGGGATTACTGGAGGGTCGCTCATGACTCAAGAAAAGATCCGTGAATCGGTAATCGCGGGAAGTTGGTATCCGGGCCACCCCGAAACCCTCAAGAAACAAATTGAAGGGTATCTTAATGAGGCCCACCCTGCCCTTCTCGGAGGCACTCTGGTTGGTCTTATTGTGCCCCATGCCGGTTACCTCTATTCGGGCGGGATCGCGGCTTATGCATACAAGACCCTGATCCAACAACCTTTTCGCCGGGTACTGATCCTGGCACCCAGTCATCGGGCCCATTTTCAGGGAGCCAGTGTCTATCGGCTCGGCGGATACCGAACACCGCTCGGGATCGTTCCCCTTGATGACGAAATTCCGGATGCCCTCTGCCGCCGGTCTTCACTATTCCATTATGTTCCCAAAGCCGAATCTCATGAGCATTCGCTGGAGATACAGCTGCCGTTTTTGCAGGTGGTTCTCGGCGAGTTTCGACTCACCCCCGTCCTGATGGGAGACCAGTCCTTTGAAACCTGCCAGAAACTGGCCGATGCCATTGTCCATGAGTGCGAGGGACAAGGGGTCTTGCTGATAGCCAGTTCGGATCTTTCCCACTACCATCCTTATCAGGAGGCCAAGCGGTTGGATCAGGTCGTGCTCGACCGCGTGTCGGCATTCGATCCCGCCGGTCTCGCGGCGGATCTCAGCAAGCGGAAATTGCGAGGCGTGCGGCGGTGGACCGATGATAACCGCTCATGCTCGCAGCCCAAAAGCTGGGAGCAAACAAAGCCAAGACTCTTCGTTACGGCAATTCCGGAGACGTGACCGGAGACACTCAGGGGGTGGTGGGATACATGGCTGCCGCTTTCTATGACAATCCCGGAAAAGCCAAAGAGAATGACCCCCAAGCACGAGCGCCGGGCTTCCATTGACCTGGGCCTGTCCCTCGAAGAAAAGCAAACCCTGCGCGACATTGCTCTTCAGGCTATCCGCAGCAAATGCTTCGAGCAACCGGCACCGGCATTGCCCACCCCTTCCCCGAAGCTGAAGGAACCCCGGGGAGCATTCGTCTGCCTCCACAAGGGAAAAGAACTCAGGGGATGCATCGGCATGATCGAGGGCTTCGGCCCCACTTTACCAGACAGTTAGAGAAATGGCCGTCCAGGCCGCTTTTTCCGACCCTCGATTTTGCTCCCCTCGCCTCTGAAGAGCTGGATGATCTCGACCTTGAGATTTCGGTGCTCACTCCTCTGGAGCGGATCAAGGACCCGGGACAAATTGAAATCGGCAGACATGGACTGTTGATTCGCAAAAAATCCTATTCCGGCCTGCTCCTTCCTCAAGTGGCCACCGAACAGGGCTGGGACCGCTACCAGTTCCTGGAAGCGACGTGCCGGAAGGCTTCACTGCCTCCGGCTGCCTGGAAGGAAAAAAGCACCGAGATATATGTGTTTTCAGCCGATATCTTTTAGCTCCGAAAAGGCGCCGATTGATCTGCGATCGGTGGGTGGCTGTCGCACAGGTGGTGGAAAATCTTGAGGAGATCTTATGGGGGTGGTTTTGGAACTGCACGCAGCAGAGACGGCGGCTGGCGGCAAAACGAGGCTTCGAATCCTGGAACAGGCGTTTCTCCGAGTCATTCGATGAAAAGACCTGTCTGAAAGACCTCAAAGATGAGAGTCCTCCGCACTCTGATTCAAAGCGAAGAAGACCCCTCTCCGCTCCTTTATGGTTTAATCATGGGGTTCATGGGACTTGGCAAGGGAACCACCTTCTATGAACTGGGAAGTCGGCCCAAACTTGAAATGATGGATACTGCACTCTTCCTCCTCGATCAGTTGCGTTTTGAAGTCATGAAACGTCTGGGCTGGATTGAGAGCTCGCCCGTCCGTTCTGTCCCCCTTCTTGATCTGGTGCAGCAATTTTCTACTGTTTATTCCGGGATGAAGAATCAGGTCTCCTGAACTGCTGCGCTCCCACCCTCGATATCCTGAGTATGCAGAAAGCCTTTGAAGGTGATCGTTCCGCCTTCGTCAGAAAACTGATCCCCGATGCCATCCTGGCATTCAGTGAGGAAGAAGAAGGGGCTTAGCCGGCCGGTCGGTAGCTGGTGGTCAGTGGCTGAGCTGGTGGTCAGTGGTGAGGTGGTCGGGAATTGTACCGACTATCGAAATTGACGGTGTAAGAAACACTATGCCCAAGGAGCGAATGCACCTGCTGCTGGCAGGTCAAAGCCTGCAGGTTCTAACCTCCTTGCTCGGTTCACCTCCTCTGAGTAGGGCTCAGGAGTTTTTCTATTCTCTGGGTGCCATCTCTCCAGACGCTCTCTTTTACGACCTTCCCACCTTTCGCCTGTCGCAGCGGGGGGAATTCTTCATCGCCTGGAAGGCAAGGCGTGTTTGCGCTTCCTTGAATCAATCTGGCGGGATCAGCCATGACGGATCTGAAGCCGGAGACGGCGGCCTGGATTCTGGGTGTGGCAACGCACTTTCTTGCGGACGGCATCTGGCATCCGATCATTCGACAAATGAGTGACCCGGCCGCTTCTTTCTGCCGAGCATTCGGGTATTCGAGAAGGCAATGCCATCACGGGTTGGAAAGCGAACTGGAGGCCTACTGGTTGGCTCGAATTGGCCCTGCGGACGGCTATCTGCCGCTCCTGCGGCAATTCAGGGCAAGAAATAAGAGACAGGAAGAGGGACTTAAGGGTCTCAGGATGATTCTGATGCGATTGGGGCTCAACCAAATTCCCGAGGAAAGAATGATTGATCGATGCTTCTTCTGGCAGGCATCACTTCTTCGCCTGTTTTCTCGGCAGCCTTGGCCAAGCGGCGCAAACTGTTTCTCCGGTCCAGTCCTGACTCGTTACCTGGGAGCTTTGATCGTCCCCTTTGCAGGAAGATCATCGCCCTTCGCGAGATCGAGCAACAACCCGGAAAGACCCTTCGACGACCCCTGGGATGACACGTTTATGGCCCGGTCGGTAATTTCCCTCGCCGAACACCTCAGGGCATTCTTGCTGAAGCTTTATCCGGACTAGCGAAAAACGCATTCCGGGGTCCAAAATCCCCGATCAGTGAATCGTTTTTGCCTCCGGCGACACGATCTTCTCGGACACCTTCAGGTTTGTCAAAAGCGACCGGGCGATTTCTGAAAGTGCCTGTTTGAATGCGGAATCGGTCTCTTCTTCCAGGACCGGGCGCCCGCTGTCGCCTCCTTCCACTACCGCCGGGTCAAACGGCAGTGCCCCCAGGAAGGGCAGTTTCATGCGTTCTGCCGTTTTCCGGCCGCCACCGGTGCGAAAGATGGAGATGAAACCCTGACAGTGCGGGCAGTAAAGGCCCGACATATTCTCCACAAGGCCCGCAATCTCAAGCTTCACCTTACGGCAGAAGTTGATCGACTTCCGGACATCGGCGAGCGCCACTTCCTGGGGAGTGGTCACGATGATGGCTTTGGCATCCGGGATGAGCCGCGCAACACTCAAAGGTTCATCGCCGGTTCCCGGTGGGCTGTCGATAATGAGAAAATCGAGGTCATCCCATTTGCACTCCGCCAGGAATTGCTGGATGACTCCATGTTTGAGGGGCCCACGCCAGATCACGGCGGAATCGGTATCCTCGAGCAGGGACTCAATAGACACCACTTTGAGGTTGGAGCTGTACTCTTGAGGTATAATCCGGTTGTCAGGACCCGTATTGAGAATCCCGCGAAGCCCAAGCATCTTGGGGATACTCGGACCATGGAGGTCCACGTCGAGCAGCCCCACCTTATAGCCCTGTCTTGCCAAAGTCAGCGCCAGATAGATGGCGACACTGCTCTTTCCCACTCCACCCTTGCCACTCATGACCAACAGCTTATGCTTTATTCTGAGCAAGTTGCAGTGAACCAGCTGCTCTCGGGATTCCTTAGTCTTGTCGGTGCAGGTTGCACACGATTTGGGATCGCACGATTTCATGAGGTACTCCTTTTCCCAAATATTTGCGTTCTTTTCGAGTGTCGCTACCTTAAGAATTATTAGGTCATAAAGTCAACTCGGTGAGTGTCCTTGCATCCCAAATTGCCTTTTCGGTCGGCTGTGATTAGAATAGCTTCTCAAGGTCGACCGGCAGCGGGTCGGTCCGCTGAGGCTGGCTCAACACGTGGACCAACCGGCGAGACAAAGAAGGTTAAATGAGGAAAGTGAGAACTCGAAATGCCGATTTATGAATTCAGGTGCAATTCCTGCGACAGAGAATTTGAAAAACTCATCATATCGTCCGAAGCGGACGAGTGCCCGGAATGTCCCCATTGCAGCAGTTCAGACCTGGAGCGTGTCCTGTCGCTGTGTTCGATGGGATCGAGCAGAACCGACGGTTCCGGGTCGAATTGCCAGCCGCGGCCGACCGGATTCCGCTGAGCCTGATCGAACGCGGCAGGTTGCCGCAGCCTTTCCGGCTCCGTTTCGGGAAACCTTACAGAACCGAAACAAATCCATTAAAAGCGAGGTAGCCAAATGTCTTGGGATTTGATTCTGATTGCGGGCGCATTGGCGGTTTGGGTCATTTTGAACCGCTGGATTCTTCCCAGGCTGGGGGTTCCAACCTGAATGTCCGCTTCGTGTGGGATCGGAGATCCTTCAAAGAAGAAACAGCTCAATAAGCCCGATCAATCCGGCCAATAGGCGATTCTGGGTTCATGTGAGAATTTGACGAGGGCAATTTCAGGGTCGGGGGTTACCTCGACCTCCTGAATCCCTGGCGACGGTTGGCAAGAAGGAAGGCGACTATCAACACCAGAGCAATACCGCCGGTGATGCCGGCAAACCAGCGCCAATCCAGCTTGTGAATCTGCAGGAGCGTTTGCCATGTTCGTTTGAACCAGCCCGCCTGGTTCACGTCTTCCTGGCTGACAAGCGCAACAGTCCGCTTCGGCTGATCAGAGACATAGAATACCACTTCCCCCAGGGCCTCATTGATCTTAATCGGGGCAACCACGTCTTTGGTGGTCCGCACTTCCCAGCGGAGTTGGTTTTTCTGTGCTCTGGGTATAATGAAAGCAGCCATCTCCGTGGGATAGAGACCGATTTCATCCTTTTCGCCCTTCCAGATTTGAATGGTGGTCACCGGTTGGCCTTCCGGGAAGGGATGGACCATGGTGTAGTATCGAAAGCCGAAATTCAGCAGTTTCATGGCTTCTCGTTCTCTGATGCGCGGGGTTTCCGCCCCCATCACCACGGCGAGCAGACGCATGCCTTCGCGCTGGGCCGTCCCTGCGAGATGGTACCCGGCGGCAGCCACGAAACCGGTCTTAAGACCATCGACGGTGGGATCTTTGTTGAGCAAATGGTTCCGATTGTGTTGCGTGATATTGTTGTACGTGTACTCTTTCATGGAATGGTAGCCAAGGGCTTGCGGGAATTGGCGAATATAGGCTGCTCCAAGGGTGGCCATGTCTCTGGCCGTGGTGATCTGGCCTTCTGCGGGCAGACCATGGGGATTCAGGAAACGGCTGCGGTCCATGCCCAGTTGCTTTGCTTTCCGATTCATGTTGTCGACGAAGGCTTCGACGCTGCCGGAGAGATGCTCCGCGGCGGCGACACAGCCATCGTTTCCGGAAACCACCGCTATGCCTTTGAGAAGCTCTTCCAATGGGACTCGGGTGCCGACTCCCACAAACATCTTGGAGCCTTTGGTGCGCCAGGCCAAATCGCTGATATAGACTTCATCCTTCATTTGGATGTTTCCGCGCTGAAGGGCCTCGAATATCAGATAAAGGGACAAGACCTTGGTGAATGAGGCAGGCTCAATCAATTCATCGGCATTCTGCTCATACAGAATTGTTCCTGTGGAAACCTCCATCAGGATGGCCGCCTTGGCGTTGACCTCTCCCGGCGAAGACTCGGATGCCGCCCCTTTCCCCTGGCTCTTGTCGGCCGGCGCACCCTTTTCGGAGGCCGGCCTTTCGGGCTTAGCCTTTCCCCGATCAGGCTTTGCCGTTACTTTTTTCTTGCCGGCGCCCGGTTCGACTCCGATCCCACTTGTTGGAAAGGAGAGAGAAAGACCCACCACTAAAAACAGTATAACGAAGCAGATAAACGGTCTTTTCGACATTGCATCCCTCATAAGCAGACGATCAAGGCGTTCTCATGGGCAAGGACCCCTTTTTGTCATGGCGCAGAGATCCACGAGCCGTTCCCGCCGGTCAATAATGCCATGGCACGATGGCGGGAGTAACCCATATAACTCCAAATGTACCATTTTACAAGCGGTTAGAAGAATAACGAATCCGAGCTGGTTGCAACTGAATCCCGGGAATCGGCACACAACTTCGAACCTGTAAGAGACGCCGACAGGTCTCTCCCGCACCGACCGTGAACCCTGCTGCAGATGGCTGCATCTCAGGGACCAGCAGCGGTGATGATGATTCCAGCCGCCCGCAGGAGGCGGCCGACTCGGCGGAGTGAAGCTCGAGCCAACGCAAGGAGGACACTGAGGAATGAAAACCGATAAGGAACAGAAACCAGCCAAGCTCTATCTCTTTTCCCTCCTCGGAATCACGCTCATCGTGATTCTCTATACGGTTGTTGGTTTTTGGGCCCTGCCGCCGCTCGTGAAATCGCAACTGGAAAAAAACCTCTCCGAGAAGCTTCACCGGGAAGTCTCCATTGAGACTATAAGGATAAATCCTTTCGAGTTGTCTTTTTCCGTCAAAGGGTTTGTCGTCAAGGAACTGAATTCTGCGGAGAAGTTCCTTGCTTTCGATGAACTTTCCGGAGTTGTGCAAGGCGGTTCCATCGTTGCTCGCGCGTTGATCATGAGAGAAGTACGGTTGACAGGCCCTTATGTGAAGATCACGGTGACGAACGATCATCGGTTCAACTTCTCCGATCTCCTCACCGAGGAAGCGCCGGTCACGCAAGGAACCCCACCCACTGCAGAAGGGGCTGCGACGGAACCACATGCGCAGACGGCAGCCAAACCTCCATCCCCGCCATCGAGCGGCAAGGAGACAAAGTCCTCTCCCTTCAGGTTCTCGATCCATAATGTTCAGATCGTGAACGGCGGAATAGACTATTCGGATGAACCCAGAGACTCACAAAAGAGCATCCGGAATATCCACCTGGAGCTGCCGTTGATTTCCAGGATGGATGAGACAGAGGGCGGGTGGACGGAGCTTACGGTAACGGCCAAAGTCAACCAGAGCCCGCTCTCGGTAGTCGCCAGGGCCAAACCCTTCCCCGATCCCGCGGAATCTGTTGTCGATATCGATCTGAAGGATTTCGACCTTTCCGAATACCAGGCCTATCTGCCACCTCAACTCCGATTCAAGCTCAACTCTGGTCTTCTGGATGCCAAAGCAAGGGCCACCTATGCCCTGTCCGAGGGAGGCCCGACCCTGGGAATTACTGGAGAAGCGGTTCTAAACAGGCTTGAAGTGGTCGACCTGAACGACCTGAAACTGGTCGCCCTGCCGAGGCTGGAGGTTTCCGTTGCTTCGCTCGAACCTCTTGCGGGCAGACTGCACCTCTCCAAGGTTCAGGCCCGGTCTCCGGAACTCCACTTGTGGCGAACCAAGGATGGCAATCTGAATGTACAGACGCTCGTCGCAGCCGGCGACACCGGCAAGGCTGAGGTTGCCGGGGATGGAAAGGAACCCGGTTTTCGGGTGGAGGTGGATGAAATTGAAATTACCGACGGCATGATTGGATTCACGGATCATGCGACGGAGCCGGAATTTCGCACCACGCTTGAGAGCATTGATTTGAAAGTGAACCAATTCTCCAGCACGCCCGATGCCAAGGCTCTCATCAAGATGAGCGGCAGAACGGAAATCGGGGAATCTCTTGGCGTGGAAGGCCACTTTTCACTTGCCCCGTTTCGCTACGAAGGCTCTGCCGGGATCTCTGCCATCACCTTTGCTAAATATGCTCCTTACTACCGAAACCAGATTCTTTTCGATGTGATGGATGGGCGGTTGGAGCTCAAGGCTCGGATGGTCTTCGAAGCAGGCGAAAAGATGCCGGAGTTGAAGCTCACGGATCTGACCACGACCGTCAGTTCCCTGAAGCTGAAGAAAGAGAGGGGAAACGGTTAATTTTCTCGAGATTCCCTCTCTCCAGGTAAAAGAGAGCACACTGAATCTTGCCGGCAAGGAAGCAATCATAGGTGAAGTCTCTTCGGAAAAGGGGATGCTCGCCGCCGCCCGCGAAAAGAGCGGTGAACTCAGCCTTCAGACCCTTGTCCCAGCCGCTCCCGATCTGGGGACCGGCAAGTATCTTGCCAAAGGCATTGCCGTGGCTGAGCAGTACTCATGGAAGTTTCTGCTGCGAAAAGTCGCTTTGAAGGACTACCTGGTGCGGTTCGAGGACAGACTGCCTCCCGAACCGGTTACCTTCCTGGTCGATCGCATCAATCTTGAAGGCCGGGATTTTTCGGCGGAACCGGAGAGCAAAAGCAAGATCTCCCTCTCCTGCCGCATCAATGAAAGCGGCCAAGTTTCCGTCGCCGGTGATTTGATCATCACACCCATTTTTGCCGATCTGAAGCTCGCTCTCAAGGAAATACCCATACTGCCGATTCAGCATTACCTTCCGGAAGACCTCAAAGTGAAACCGACGGCGGGGAAACTTTCCGTAGACGGCAGTCTGCTTCTCGGAAAAGCAAAGGACAAGGACCTCAGCGCCTCCTACTCGGGAGATGTTTCGCTTTCCGATTTCTCTTCCGTGGACAAGATCAGAGGAGAGGATTTCTTCTTTTGCAAAAGCTTCGCTCTTAATGGCATCGAGGCCGGCATCAGTCCCATCCGCGCCGAGATTAAGAAGATCGCCGTGAAGGATTTCTTCTCGCGGGTGACGATCAGTCCCGAAGGGAAAGTCAATGTTCTGCAGGTCCTGGGATCGGAAACCGAACCGAAAGCAATTCCCGGGGCTAATCAAAAAAAGGACGCAAAAACCGAGAAGAAAACTGCAGACAAAATCACACGACCGCCCGCGAAGCAGGTCGGGGACCTCGACAAGAAAGTCGAGTCAACCACGGTGATCAAGATCGACCAGGTGGCCCTCCAGGGTGGTGAAATTGCTTTCACAGACAACCACATCAAACCCAACTTCCGCGCCGAACTGTTCGATGTTGGAGGCACAATCACCGGGCTTTCAACCGGGAAGGATATGCTGGCCGACATAAATCTTCGCGGCAAGCTCTACCGTAGCTCACCACTGGAGATTACCGGGAAGATCAGTCCGTTCCCCGACAACCTTCATGTGGACCTCAGTGTAAAGTTCAAGAATATCGACTTGACCCGTTGGAACCCTTACGCTCAAAAATATGTCGGTTACGCCCTTGACAAGGGCAATCTGCATCTGGAGCTGAAATATGTCATCGTCAAGAAGACGCTGGATTCACAAAACAACATCGTCTTTGACCGTCTGACTTTGGGCGAGAAAACGGATAGTCCCGATGCGACCACGCTTCCGGTGAAATTCGCCGTATCCCTCCTGCAGGACAGCAAAGGGGAAATCGCCCTGGGGATTCCGGTCAACGGCAATATCGACGATCCCAATTTCAGCCTCGGAAAGATCATCCTGAGCGCCGTCAAGAACATTATCATGAAGGCGGTAACGGCTCCTTTCGCTCTCCTGGGATCGCTCCTGCCTCAGGGCATCCAGGACATCGACCGGGTCGAGATCGATTCGGCCACCGGGAAGATTACGGAGGCAAGCCTGAAGAAACTTGACGCCGTGGCCAAGATTCTTCATGACCGTCCTAATCTGGAACTCGACGTCCAGAGTAATGTTGAGAGTCAGACAGGAAGTGAAATTCTGAAGCAGAAACTGTACGAGACGAAGCTCAAAAGCCAGAAAATGAAGGAGATGATAAAGAAAGGCGCCGTAGTGGTTTCGGTGGACCAGGTGACGCTCAGCCCGGATGAGGTTCCCAAATATCTCAAGATGGCCTATGAGGAGGAGTTCCCCAAAGGGGGTTTTCTGAAACTGGATTTCAGCAAAAAACCGTCTCCCGATGAGATGAAATCTCAGCTTCTGGCAAAGATTCAGGTGAATGATGACGATTTGCAGTCCCTTGCCTACGATTGGGCGCTGGCCGTCAAGGAATACTTACTGGAATCGGGCAAAATCGAACCCAGGAGGCTTTTTGTTTTACAGCCTACTCTCGCGAATCAGACAGCGCAAACCGGGGTCAAGGGAAACGGTGTTAACCTGAAGCTGAAATAAGCGTGTCGACGGCAACTCGCCTCTTGCTTCCCCCTCGCCGATGCAGCGAGGGAAAACGGAAGAAATAGGCGCCTCCGACACCATGTCGGTTAATGGGTGGTAGAAGCACTTTGGTCAAGGTGTTTCAAGAATCTGGAGCGGAAGCACTCGACACTTTAGGCATTGACCCTTGACGATAGAAAACTTATGCTGTTGGGTACCGGTTAGGTAATGGGTTTCCCTTGATTTCACAGATGAAAGGACCACATCGATGAATAACGGCATTTCTTCGCAGAGAGAAAGAACCGCAACTATTCAGACCGGTTTCCTCAGCCGCGTCTACAACTGGATGGGTCTCGGGTTGGCCACCACGGCCGTGGTGTCTCTTATGACTGCTTCGAGCCCCTCCCTGCTCAATCTCATTTTTGGGAACCAGTTCGTATTTTTTGGTCTCATTATCGCCCAACTCGGCCTGGTCATGGCCCTGAGCGCGGCCATCGGCCGCATGCAAGCGACCACTGCGACTCTCATGTTCTTTGTCTATTCGGCCTTGAACGGGCTTACCCTTTCCGCCATCTTCCTTGCCTACACGAGTGCCTCCATTGCCAGTACCTTCTTTGTCACCGCGGGCACCTTCGGAGTGATGAGCGTCTATGGATATACGACCAAACGGGACTTGACCTCCTGGGGCAGTTTCCTTTTCATGGGACTTATCGGCGTCATCCTGGCATCGCTGGTCAATCTGTTCCTGAAGAGTGAAGCCATTTATTGGGTGATCACTTATGCCGGCGTTATCGTCTTTGTCGGGCTGACCGCATACGATACCCAGCAGCTCAAAGCTATGGCCCTTCAAGGTTTCGGTGACGAAGAAACGGAGCGAAAAGGCGCTGTGATCGGAGCACTCCGACTCTACCTGGACTTTGTCAACCTCTTCCTGATGCTTCTGAACATCTTCGGACGAAGGCGATAGCGACACGGGTCATGAGGAGGCGGAGGGAACCATCGTGGTTCCCTTCAAGAAGTTCCGGTCCTGATCCTCGTCGAAGCCCGAACACGGCGAGCAGTTCCTCATAAGCGGAGGGCCCGAGGAAATCTCTCAGCTTTTCAGTCTGCCGGCAACGGCTCTCGAGTTCTTCCCAGAAGAGCTCCATTTCCCCGGCCTTCTTGCCGGAATCGCCGAAAATACTGTTCCATTTGTCTCTATACTTTTCGAAACCCGCCATCATGTCGCACCCGGATGCATCCAGAACCAGCATGAAGAGCACATCGGACAGAGTGGGCGGATCATCTTCGGCACTTACCGAAAGATAGACATCCAGCTCTTTCCCCGGCCGCAAAAGCCTGCATCGGTAGTGTTCCAACCCTTTCTTGCGGATGCTCCCGGCAACCATCGGGTTCGCTGCCATCTCCTTCAATTCCAAAGTGACTTCGAAACCCCCAAGCAACTTGTCGAGTGCACCTGAACCCATCATCGTCCCGTCCATTCCTCTCCTCTTCACACCCTGGAGATGCCGACCGGCAATCGGAATGCGCGCGCGCAAGGAATCAATTCTCCTCATTCCTGGCATCATCGTTTTAGGGCTTTATGTCATGTTTTTCTTCGCCCTGTTAAGAAGTCCGTTATTCTCGGAGGCCTCCTGCTGCTAGAAAGCCTGACCGACACTGAAATAAAACTGATAGGGATTGAAGAAATCCCCTTCCGGGGGATTGAGTTGATAACCAAAATCCAATCGCAAGGGACCGACCAGGGTGAGGTAGCGGATGCCGCAACCCGCGGTGTATCGAAGACGGTTCCAGAGAACTTCAAAACTTCGTTCAAACACGTTGCCAAAGTCAGTAAAGAGGACCCCTTCAAAGGACTTGGGGAGGGGAAAACGCCATTCCAGGCTGCCTTCCACCAGAGTCATGCCGCCTATCGGGTTGCCGTACTGGTTGAGAGGACCAAGTTTCTGATACGGATACCCCCGGACACTGTCCCCCCCTCCCGCAAAGAAACGCTTGAATATCGGAATTAGTTCTGTGTTTTCAAGAGATTGAATCCCTCCCCAGCGCAACTTTGCGGCGAGGACACCATATTGGCTGAGCGGCAGGTAGCCCCTGCCCTCCAGAATCAGCTTCACATAATCGACTTGAGACCCCAGGGCCCCCGTGGCCCACTCAACTGTTTGAAAAAACCGCACTCCCTCGCGGGGATTAGCCGGTATGTCCACGCGCTCCCATGCGTTTCCCTGAAGAAGCGACGACACGAAATAATTCTCGCCTTCCTGATCTTGCGGGCCTTGGACGACAGGCTGAATTATGACATTCAGGAGCCGGTTGGCTTCGAGGTCATAGCCGATGAAGGACGATAGCCTATCGCTCCATCGATAGTTGAAAACGGGATCCAGATACTCCTTCTGATTCGTAAAGGAGACCTGGAGTTGTTTTTCTATCCCGCCATCCACGGTAAGATAACTGTGAGGGGTCAAGAAATAGGGCTGCAGAAACCTTCCCTGCAGCGACTGTATGATGGAACTCGCCTTGGCATTAATTTGCATGCGCCTGCCGTCACCCAGGAAGTCTCGTATTTCCCACTGCAGTTGCCCGCGCAACTTATCCTCCGTGCCGAAGCCTCCGCCCACGCGCACGGTCTGTTTCTTTGCCTCCTTGACGAGAATGCGGACCGGCAGAGTGGTCCCGTTATCGTCCATGTTATCGACCGTTAAATCGACGAACTGAAACAAATCCAGGCCAAAAAGACGTTGCTGGGTGTCTTGGATTTTCGAACCATTGAAACGGTCCCCGGCGGAGAAGGCTACTTCCCGATAGATAACCTGATCGGCAACATTATCATTCCCTTCCAGGCTAACGGGGCCAAAGTAACAGACCGGACCCGTGCTCACTTCGACGAAGATCTCGGCCTGGTCGGTGCTCTTGTCGAGGCGCGCCCTCATATCCACCTTAGGCTTGGGGTGACCCCAGTTAGAGAGGTATCGCACTATGGCCTTTTCCATGTCCTGATAGGCGGGAGTGGTAAAGCGGCTGCCAACGCGCAAGGGCATGATCCGAAGCAGTTCGCCGTGCCAGGGACCATCCTGCACCCCATCGACCACCAGAGTCATGGCGGAAACGTTCATCGGAGGTCCTTCGGCAACTTGAATTTCAATCAGAATTTCATTCCCGAAAAGACGCGTGAGTTCGTGAGACTCAACCCGGGCGTGATAAAAGCCCTGACTGCGATAATACGTCTCGATTCGCTCCAGATCGTCCGCAAGGTTCTTGTCGTCGAGCGGGACCTTGGTAAACAAAGCAAGGAATTTTTCTTTGGTGGCAAGGACTTTTTTGAGATCGCCCGTGGAGATGCTCTCCACTCCCTTGAACTTAATGAAGCGCACTTCCAGGGCAGGGGGACGGGGAAGGCTCCTCCAAAGCAGCTCGAACCGACACGGCTTGCAGAACCAGGAAAAAAAGGGCAAGCCCAAGTCTCCGTAACAGGCAGAGCCCGGGGCGTCCCTCTTTCATCACCGGTGCCTTGGCGCACACTTCGTCCTAGAGTCTCCTACTGAAGCTGTTTCAATTTCTTTTGGGCGGCCTGGGCCTGAGGACTATCCGGATACTTTTCCACCAAGCGCTCATAGAGAATCCGGGCGGCCGTGGCATCCCCCATCTGCTGGAAGGCTGTGCCCTGCTTGAACAGGGCCTGAGGAACTTTGTCGCCCTTCGGGTAACGCTCAATCACCTGCTGGTATGACTCAACCGCATCCTGATAACGCTTCTCCGAGAAATAGCACTCACCGACCCCGTAGAGGGCATTATCGGCGAATTGCGACTTGGGATACTTGGAGATGAAGCTCTGATAATCTTTCCGCGCCGCCTCGAATTGCCCCTGCTGGAAGGACTGTGATGCCTTGTCGAAAAGCGTTTTCTCCGGGTCTTCCTTATCCGGGATAGCGATATTCGGCTGCGGGGCGGAAGTCGCCTTCGCCGCCGGGGGAGGCGTCACTGCCGGGGCCGCCGGCGGGACGGGAATCGCCGCGGGAGGGGCCGTCGTTATGGTCGGGGTCGCCGACGAAGAGGACCCTGCAGGGGGTAGTCGGGGGCGATGAGGCCAGGGCACGACTCAGCTGCTCGATCTTGTGGTCTTCTTCCTCGATGCGACCATTGAGTGCCCCAACCTTAAGCTGCAGTTCCTCCAGGCGGGAATACAAATCGGCCCTTTTCTGCGACTGACCATCCATACCGTCCACGCGCCGCTCCAGCGCTTGCACCCTCTCGTAGAGCATGGAAATGTTCTGCTGAATGGCGTTCATTTCACGAACTGAATTCGAGGCGCATCCTGCAAGCAAGGCGCCCATGATCATTGCGGCTGATATGAGTCCGGCTCTGAGCTTCATTGATCCATTCCCTGATCTCATAAACTCTTCCTTCCCAATCCCGAATCGTGGCCCTCGGACTTGTAATCGACAACGTGGGATTACAATCCGGGAGACAAGGGCAACGCAAGAACCAGAACTTCCGCCTGTCCTTCGGTGTCATCGCGTCGACTGAGTGCCCTCAGTTATTCAAAACAAAATGGTCTCTTCGATTCTTTGCCCACGAAGCTTCATCATGGCCCGTAGCGGCAGGACGCTCCCTGCCGTAACTGATTGTCGTAAGATTGGTGCGACTGACTCCCGAATTGACGAGGTATTGCAGAGCGCTGTTAGCCCTCCGCTCTCCGAGAGCCAGATTGTACTCGGTGGTTCCCCGTTCGTCGCAATGCCCCTCGATGGTCGCTTTGGCCTTGGGGTAGCGCTTGAGAAAAGCAGCCTTTTCATCCAGAATGCGCTTCGCCGGTTCACTCAAGGTATAAGCATCGTAGTCGAAATAGATGTCTTCATTTTCAAACTTCTGGGCTCTGGCAAGGAACTCCTGTTTCTCTTGTGCTGAGCTCAGCCCAAGTTCCCGCCATCGGGCATCGTCCAGCCCGGCACCCCCGGCTCCTCCCGGGCCCCCGGTCCTGCCCGCATCCGACAATCCTCCCGCATCCGGTCCAAAGCCGGGTTGCGACGGTACGTTCTGCTTGGAGCACGCAAACCCTCCCATCATAAGAGCGAGAATCAAAAAGCCTCGAACAAGGGAATTCAACCTCATTTCCATCCTCCTCAATGTCACGTGGGTTAATCTGAAAACGCCGAATTGCTCAACGCCCTCCTATTCGCGGTGACCAATCGGGGAGTTCCTGGCCACTGCCACTCTGCATGAGGCGTCTTGCTCCGGTCCCATTGGTCTGCAGAATCCAGATGGCGGAACCGCCTCCCCGGGTTGAACTGAAAGCCAGCATGCGCCCGTCCGGCGACCACGTCGGGTCCTCATTGCTTCCCTCGCCATGGGTGAGCTGGCGCATTTCACCCCCGTCCGGACGGATGATGGCGATGTTGTGACGACCCCCTACCAGGGTGGTGTAGGCAATCCAATCGCCCTTGGGACTCCAGGCGGGCGCGGTATTGTAGTTCCCGCTGAAAGTGATGCGTCGTTTCTGACCACCGGAAACGTCGAAAACATAAATCTGGGGGTTTCCGGATTCATCTGAAACATAGGCCAGTCGCTTGCCGTCAGGCGACCATCCGGGTGAGACATTAATTGAAAAACCCTGAACCAGTTTCTGGATCACCTCTCCCGCCGAGGATATCAGGTAAATGTTGGGATTACCGTCTTTGGACAGGGTTACCGCCAGTTCATTGCTCCCGGGTCTCCAGGCCGGGGATATGTTCAGACCCGGGAATCCGGATATGAGCCGCTGAGCCCCGTCCATGAGGTTGACGGAATAAATCTTGGTGGCGCCTTCCTTGAAACTGACATAGGCCAACTGAGTTCCACTGGAATTCCAGGCCGGTGACAAATTGAGGCTGTTGTCCCGGGTGACCTGAACCGGATTGCCGCCATCGAAATCGACGACATAAATCTCTTTATTTTTGCCTTGAGCCTGCACATAAGCAATCTTGGTGTCAAATACCCCGCGTTCCCCGGTCAGGGCATATAGAATTTCGTCCGCAAAGCGGTGAACCATTAACCTCCAGTTGCGAGTCTCTCCTTCATAGACCTTGCCAAAAACCATGCGCGAACCGACGACATCGAAAAGGCGCCCCTCCATCCTCACACTGGACCCCTGGACTTGATAGGCTCCGCGCACCAGGAAGTCCGCGCCCAGTCTACGCCAATCGGGAAACTTGATCTCCCCCGCGGTCAATCCCATGGTCTGGGGGTCTTCCAAAAAGCCTTTCGGATCAAGCGGACGAAAGACCCCGGAGTAATCGAGATCGTTCGCCAGGGTCTCCCCCATCTCCCGGGCCAATTGTGTCTGTTCCGCACTCTGGCGCTTAAACTCGGGGATGGCGATGGGTATCCTCTCGAAGCTCGGTTGGGTGATATCAATGGTGACCCGTTGCGCCCAGGAGGCTTCACTCCCTATCAAGGGTCCGGCACCGAGGATCAGGAGACAACCCCACCAGACAATCAAACCGCTTCCTCTGCAACATGTTCTTGGAAATCCTCTTAAACAAAATGATGTTCATGTCAGATCCTCAGGACGAAAACGGAGTCCGATCTCTTCCTGCGCAGGGCTGTAGATGGCCGGAAACGCCGGGAGCGGCTCCGCTTTCCGCACCGCGCGCCGGGCAGATTCATCGTAGATCTCATTGCCGGAACTTTTCTCCACCCGCAAGTCCAATACCTTCCCATCGCGTCTGACCACGATAACCAGCACCGTCTCCAGTTTCTGAGCTTTGAGAAACTCGGGAAGCGCCCACTGTCTGCGAATGGCATTCCAGATTTCCGTGTAGTAAAGCCTGCGAGCCAGTCCGACCTGTGCTCCGTCCGCACCGCCCGGCGGACCTGCCTGCTGGGCTCCCTTTTCTCCGGCCCCCTTGGCGGCGCCGTCACGATTGCCGGTCGTGCCCTTGTCTCCGGTCTGGTCCGCCCCCGATGGGCCCTGCCCTTCTTTCCTGTCCGTCGCAGAACCCGCGGCGGCCCCCTTATCGCCACCCTCTTTGAAACCTTGAACGGGTTGCGCCCGCTCCGGCGTTTTTGGTTTGGGAATGAGCTTTTCCAGACTCTTCTCAACGGCTGCCGTGCTCTGCGCGCTGGAGGCAAATTTAGGCGCTTCGGGAGCATCCATCTTCTTTATTTCAGGCTCGGTCCTCGTTGTTGGTTCATCCAGCTGCAGCCTCTTCACCGGCACCAGCGGTCCGGACTTGGCGCGATCAGACGAGGATGTCTTCTGATCATCCTGACTTTTGCGTCCGGCAGCGCCCTTGACCGAGGTTTCCTTGGACGGAACACCTTTTCCCATGCCGGTGTCCTGCATGGTGACCAGGTTAACCGTCCAGAAGGGATTGGCGATGACCGTCTTGGAGGAGGCAAAAGGGCCGATGATGGCAGCGGCAATAATCAGGGCATGAACCAGAAATGACCCTCCAAGTCCCGTCAAAACGTCCTCGCGGGACAATCTTCGTGGCGATAAATTTAAGGATTCCAACAAACTAATCCCCTGCTTCCATTCCTCCAAAACGACCTTGGGCGCTTCACTGCACGGAACTTTTCGACGGGGCCTTCAAGGGTTCCGTGACCATTCCAATCTGGTCGATTCCGGCCTCGCGGATAACCCCCATCACTTGCACGACAAAACCGTAGGGGATCTTTTCGTCGGCCCTCAAAAACACCCCCTGACGGCGATTTTGATTCTGGTAGATCGTCAGCAGCTTGGCTCCCAGCGCATCCAGTTCCACGGGATATTCGTTGATGAAGATTTTGCGATCCTGGTTGACAGTCACCATCAGGCGCTCGTCCTCCGTAGGGATTGCCGGCGCGGAAGCCTGAGGAAGGTTGACATCGATCCCCTGGGTCATCATCGGAGCAGTAACCATGAAAATAATCAACAGCACCAGCATGACATCAACAAACGGCGTGACATTGATCTCCGAAACCATGTTTCCATTTTGGTTATTGCCGCTCGTTTGCATTCCCATCGTCGATCTCCCTCACGGTTTTCGATTATCGGCTCTTCCGGTTTCCATTTCAAGATGGCCGATGGCGATCGGTCAATATCTCCCCGGCCCTTAAACCTCCAGCACTCATGACCCGGTGAGAGACAACGAAGCATGACCCCCACGGAACATGCCCGGTGCGGAACCATCCGGTACGGCGCGCGCCAGAATCCGGAAAATCAGGGTGACTGCGGGATCTTGTCGGCATGACTGGTGGTTCTTCATGGGACTTGTCATTCGGGAACCGCGCCCTTGAACGATGACCATCTGCTCCGGGTGAGTGTGCTTTCACTGAGCACCCATGACCTTGCTTTATCTGCTTCAAAATATGAAGGCCGGACCTTCTATTCCTGCATCGCCACTCGTTGCTGTTCCACCGGAAACTCGTCCTGCCGGCCCCGGCGCATCAGATCTCGTTTGAGCATATTCAGAAAATCAGCCGAAAAGTGGCTCATTTCATTTTCGATCATACGGATATGGTTGGCAAAATGGTTGTAGGCAACAACCGCCGGAATTGCCGCCGCAAGGCCCATCGCCGTCGCAACCAGGGCCTCGGAAATGCCGGGGGCGACCACCGCCAGATTCGCTGCTCCCTTGAGACCAATATCCTGGAAGCTGGTCATGATCCCCCAGACCGTGCCGAAGAGGCCGATAAAGGGAGCCGTGCTGCCCGTGGTGGCAAGAAGCGGTAAAAAACGTTCAAACCGCTGGCGCTCCGCCATCATCCCGCCCCTTATGGCCCGGTCCACATTCTCAAGCAACAATTCGGGGTTCACCCTCAGTTCCTGGATATTCTTGGTCTCGAGCGACTTGCTGAGGCGATTCAGTTCCATATAGCCAACCCGGAAGAGCTGTGCCAGGTGGCTGTCTTCCAGGATCTGGCTGTCCTTGTACAACAGCGTGTAGTTCTTGCGTTGACGAAAAAGATCGATAAATTGAACCGATTCCTGCTTCGCTCTTCTCACCAGCCGCGCCTTTAGAAGAATCACACACCAGCAGGCAATAGAGAGGACGAGCAACGCCGCGAGCACAAACTTCACCATGGGACCGGCGTGGCTGACCATCTCCCATATGCCGTTTCCACCCCGCTGATAGGGGGCGCTTACAGGTTCCGTAGCTGCATAGGCAAGTGCCGATAGAAACGCAATATCAAATGTCATCGTATGGAGTCCCTAAGAATGATCCTTCTTGTCAAGCGCGGCCACAATGCCGGGCAGAGCAATGCCGGCAACTTCGGCAATGTGGTAGTCCGTCAGGTGGTAAGATAGTTCCGAGGCAACGGGGTTGATTTCCAGAATAAAAGCGCCATTTCTTTTCGCTACCCGGGGAATGAGCGAAGCGGGCGCAACGGAAGCCGAGGTCCCGACAACCAGCAGGAAGTCACACTTCTCGGCCGCCGCCATGGCCTGGCGATAAGCATCACTCGGGATCGCCTCACCAAAAAACACCAGATCGGGCCTCAGAGCGCCGCGGCATGGACAACGTGGAGGCAGACTCTGCAAGGTTATGGCTTCACGAGGGAATCGCTGCCCGCACGAATCACATCGCAGGGTGCGGTTGTTCCCGTGAAATTCAACCACCTTGGTGCTCCCTGCGCGCTGATGCAGGCTGTCCACATTCTGGGTAATGAGGGCTTTGAGGATTCCCCGAACTTCAAGTTCCGCCATTGCCCGATGGGCAGGATTGGGCTCGGCCTTCAAAAGGATCTCGTCGAGTTCCACCAGCATCTTCCACACCTTTGCAGGATTGGCCCGAAAAGATTCGATATAGGCAAATTCCATCGGGTCATACTTTGACCACAGCCCCCCGGCGCTCCGAAAGTCCGGGATACCACTCTCAACCGATATCCCCGCCCCTGTCAAAGCAACCGCATACCTGCTTCTCGAGATTCGTTCGGCCATCCGTTGGTAGTCATTCATCTCTCACCAAAAAATAGTGAATTTCTAATGCGTTATGGCGGGGGTATGGTAAATCCACGAGCCATGCTTGTCAAGCACTTCATTTTTTCCCCGACCCTCCTTCCATCCATTTCCGTTCCCCAATGACTGTTTTCCCGCTTTCCGACTGCCGACTGCCGACTGCCGACCCGGGCGTCATCTGATGATTTTGAGAACCTGGCCGAGGCGAACTTTGTCACCCTGGAGCCCGTTCAATTCCTGCAGGCGAGCAGAACTCACGCCATACTGCGCGGCAATGCCGCTAAGCGTCTCCCCTTTCCGGACCTTATGGAGGACCGTCGCGGGTTGATAACCGGCCTTGAAAGTCTCGAAGCGGCTGCTGAATTCCTTGCCTTTTTCCCCTGGCACCTTGAGTTCATGGGACCCCTCCGGCAGGGTATCCGAGACTAACGCCGGATTGAGGTTCCTGAAATCCCGATAGGAAATTCCGGCAAGCTCGGCCACCGCTTGGACGGGGAGGGCACAAGGCGCCACGACATTAACCCGCTCGGCAACAGTTCCAGGGTAACCGGCTCCCTCCGGAAGAAAATAGCCATATTTCTCAGGATGGCTGAGAACCTCCTTGATTGCCAGAATTCTAAATATGTAGCGCTCCGTTTCGAGCGGCAATTTGAGCGATAATAGCTGCTCACCTTCTGTTTTTTCATTTCGTCCTGAACGCGCCTTTCTCCGCAGTTGTAACTTGCCAGGGCCAGGGTCCAATTCTGAAAAAGCTCGCGCAAATCCCGCAAATACTTGAAGGCGCTCTGGGTCGACTTCTCGAAGTCCCGCCGTTCATCGATCCCTTCCGACTGTGCCAGACCGTAATTGGCCCCGGTGCTTCGGATAAACTGCCAGGGGCCGACGGCGCCTGCCGGAGAAGACGCCGAAATCTGGAGATCACTCTCGGCAACGGCGACGTACTTTAGATCATTCGGCAACCCATTGCGCGCTAATTCCCTCTCCAACCATGGGAAATAGCGCTGCATGCGCTTCAACCACAAGTAAACCTGGGCATGGCTGTAGACCACGATAGTGAATTCTCGATCCAGACGCTCCTTCACCTCAGGGACATCCAGGGGCACCGCTTCCCCGCACAGTGCCAGCTGATCCGGCGGAGCAAAGTAGGGCACCACATAGGGGACTGAAAGACCCGGAGCGGCATTCTGACTCCAGATAGCTTCGGCGAAACACCCCGCCCCGAATGAGAAGAGTAATGCGATAACAATAATGACACCTCTGTCGCTGGCATTCATTCCTTCCCCTTCCCTGTCTTGACTGTCAAGTATTTCCCTGACGCCCTTTTCCGCCTATCCAAGCACCGCCCGGAGCATATCGGCACGCCACCTCCAGAAATGCTTTTGAAAATCTCCGTCGAGCAACTATAATGGAAAAGGGGCACGGCAGCGATGCCGTTTCTTTTTCGCAGAGAGATACTCATTATTTCGACCCATTGGAATAATCCGCGGACATTCACGTTCTCACACCGCTCTCTTGTATCCCATGGTGCACCCCAAAGGCAACGCAGATCACTTGCGTCTTTTTGGCACCGGCTTACCCTCCCATCGTGAACCCTTGCAGAAGGAGGAGCTACCCATGATCACCAGTTACTGGGCGGACGATTACGTAAAGAAGCGACGCTCCGCCAAGCAGGCGATAGAAGCCATCAAGCCCGGCCAGAGAGTTTTCATCGGAACCGGCTGTGGTGAGCCGCAGCATTTGATAAAAGAACTGGCTTCGCAGGCCGCCAACTTTACCGACATCGAGGTGGTCCGGCTTCTGAGCCTCGAAACGGCGCCTCTCACCCTCATGGCCGGAGAGACCTCCCAAAACAGCTTTACGATCAGGTCCTTCTATGCCGGATCCACCATATCCGAGCCTCTTGCCAAGCACCGCCGCTTTTTCACACCGATCAACCTCGCCGCCGTGCCACATCTCTTTCAGAGCCGACAGATTCCCATTCACGTGGCACTCATCCAGGTTTCTCCCCCGGACGATTTCGGGTGGATGAGTCTCGGGGTCTCGGTAGATATTACCATGGCGGCAGCATTCTCGGCGGATCTCGTCATCGCTCAGGTGAATCCGAAGATGCCTCGAGTTTTGGGCCGCAGTTTCATCCATGTCGACGATGTCGACATCGTTGTTGAACATGAAGAGGAATTGCTGGCCATTGAAGCTCATGCGATATTCGAGGCCGCGCGACTGATTGCCAGACACATTACGAAACTCATCGAGGACGGTTCCACGCTCAATCTCGGTTTGGGAGCGACGGCCAACGCCATACTGCAGGCGCTCTCCGACAAAAACGACCTCGGGGTGCATACCCGGTTTTTGACCGACGGCATGATGCAGCTTGTGGCCAAAGGAGTCATCACCAATCGCAAGAAAGGCTTGAACGAGGGAAAGTGTGTTGCAAGCAGCGCCATAGGCACAACGAATCTTTACGAGTTCTTACACGACAATCCCAGCATTGAATTTCATCCTTCCGATTACGTGAACAACCCGTCCGTTATTGCCGGCCACAATAAAATGATTTCCATTCACGTTGCCACGATCATGGATTTGACCGGCCAGGTTGCGGCCGATGCGCGTCCGCAGAACCATTTTTCAGGGGTAACGGGAATGCTTGATTTTGTCAGGGGAGCAACCCAATCCCCTCAAGGAAAATCCATTATTCTGCTCCCGTCCACATCGAGGGACGGCAAGATCAGCAGAATCATGCCGACGCTGGAGAACACGGCCGTGGTGGTTCCTCGAAGTGACGTTTATTATGTCGTAAGCGAATTCGGGGTAGTGAATCTCTTCGGTAAGAGCCTTCAGGAACGGGCGGTAGCCATGATCAGTCTCGCCCACCCCGATTTTCGTGACGAACTGTTCTTTAATGCGAAAAAGCTCGGCCTGATCGGCGCCGAGAGCAGCCTCAAGCAATCCATACACGCGGTCTATCCGCTTAAATACGAGGAAATCATCAAAATCGGCACGGAGCAGGTTACGATCCGACCGGCAAAGTCGGTGGATGAGCGCCGCATCCAGGAACATTTCTACAACCTCGATGCCGACGACATCGTCTCAAGGTTTTTTCACCGTAAGACGAGCTTCATTCGTAACGATGTCATGTCCATGTATCAGATCGATTATGTGCATGAGATGACCATCGTGGCGGTGGTCGGGGAATTCGGGTTCGGCAAGATAATCGCTTTGGGAGGGTATGCTCTCGATCCAGCCACCAATATCGCAGAGGTGGCCTTTTCGGTCTCCAGGGAATGGCAGGGCAAGGGCTTGTCCAAAATCATTTTGAGGAAATTGACCGAAGCAGCCCACGACCATGGAATTTCCGGTTTCGCCGCCTACACTTCCATGCAGAACCGAGCCATGGCAAAGCTTTTTAATACTTTGCCCTACAAAATTCACACCATCTTCGAGGACGGCATCCTGACGATGACCTGCCGTTTCGATGAGCCGGACGCTCCAGGCGCCACGACTGCTCCCGGGAGCTAAGGACTGCCATCCGACCATTGACCTCCTCGGCGGTACACAGATGAGAGCAATCGCGCTTTCTTTCGATCCGTGATACATCCATGCAAATCTGCGGATCCCATCCCCGGCGATCATCAAGTGACTGGGGTCGCTCATGATCCCGCGCTTCCGCTCTTCGGCAGATCGGGTTTGGAGTTACTCACCCAGCGCTCTTCTCCGTTTTTTTCGGCAACTGATCAAGGCTCCACTGCATGGGATTGAGCAAGGTGTATCCGAGGCCTTCAAGCTTAGCCTTAACACGGGCCACATTACTGGTGAGCAGGTAAGGGAAAACCGCCCGCTTCCCTTCCTCCCAATAACGGGCAACCAGGATCGAGCCAAAGGGTATGCGCTCCTCGGTGATGGCGTCGACGATCCGTTTCATTTGCCCGAGTTTGTCTTCGGCCAAGATGCACAGCAGGGTCCCTGGTTCCTCGATTCCCAACACATTGATGAACGCCCGCATGAGATCCCGAACTGAGATGATACCGATCAGTTTGCCCTGCAGGTCGAGTACCGGGAAAGCTCCCACTTTCGTTCGCTGCATCAGTAGAAGGGCGTCCTCCAGGGTATTCATGGGGGAAACGGTCACGACATTCTTGGTCATGATGTCCTTCACCTTGAGCAGGGCAATCTGTTTTATCTCCCTGGCCACCGCCTCTTCACTCAAAAGATTTGAAGGCATGGCGCTGCGAATATCCCGGTCCGTGACGATCCCGACCAGCCTGCTATCTTGGTCTATGACCGGCAGATGGCGGATCCGGTTCCGGCTCATTAACTCATTCGCCCCGGCAATGCTGGTCTCAGGGTCGACGGTGAGAACATCTCTCGTCATGGATTTGTCAATGAACATCTTGCGCTCCTTTGGTCCAACGGTGTGAGGATTTCACTTACCCAGCAAGATTTCTAAATGGTTCTTGATCAACTCAGGCAGGCGTTTCAACGAATAGCCACCTTCGAGGATTGAGATCAAGCGACCCTTTGCATGCTCCTCGGCGAGGTCGACCATCCTTTGCATGATCCATGAGTAACCCTCGGAAGAGAGGTTGATGTTTGACATATCGTCGTCCATGTGCGCATCAAAACCAGCCGAAAGCAGCACTACTTCAGGTTTAAAGGAAGCAAATGCCGGAAACAGGTCCCTTCGCAGCAACTCCTGGTAGGCCTCATCCCCCTGTCCCGGAAGCACGGGGGAATTGAGGGTGAAACCCTCGCCATCCTCGATGCCTCGTTCGAACTCGCGACCCGTGCCGGGGAAGGAGAAGGAAGGGTGCTCATGGATGGAATAGTAGAATACCGTGGGGTCATTGAAAAATATCTGCTGCGTGCCATTGCCGTGATGGGCATCAAAGTCAACGATACCGACGCGTTCGATTCCCCACTGTTCCTGCAGATATTTCGCCGCGATCGCCACGTTGTTAAAATAACAGAATCCCAAAGCCCGGTTTATTTCAGCGTGATGTCCGGGGGGTCTCACCGCACAGAACGCATTGTCGAGCTTCCCTTCCATGAGGAAGTCGATGGTCTTGAGGATGCCTCCGACAGCCAGGAGTGCGATATCATAACTGTCTTTGGAGATCTGATTATCCGGATTGTCCAGCTCGCCGAGATCAAGCATGCAAGCCTCTTCGAAACGAAATATATGGCGCGGAGAATGGACCCGCTCAACCCATTTCAAACGCGCGGCGGTCGCTTCAATCAGAGTGAGATGAGACAATAGGCCGGCTTCCTCCAGAGCACCGTAGGCAACTTCAAGCCGATCAGGGCACTCGGGATGCCCCTGGTTTGTGCTGTGGAGTAAAAACCGCTCGTCATACAAAAGACCTGTTCTTTTCATTGGCTGTTTCCCCATTCAAAACTCTTCTGCAAACGCTCCCCGGCATGAGTAGTGTCATAAGAAAGCTGTTATCATGTCTGCCTTGTCAGCAGCCAATAGTCAAGTATTTGTCTATTCAAGTTTCCGTAATTTTTTAGTCGATAAGAAGAAAACCGCCGATGCTTGGTATGGCTTAGAAGAGAGAATATTGTGCGGCCCTTGCTGATGTTTCTTGGATGGAGGCGATGAGGGGTCCTCCAGATTCAAATAAAGCACCCACCCACCCACGATGCATGAACTTCCCGGGTATCAGCAGACTGAAACCGAGGGGGGCGTCCCCCCTCGGCCATGAGTAAAGTTTATTTTTGGACAACTGCAGCCAGCCGATTGTTGATCAGGTCCTCAACCACGGCGGGTTCCGCGAGAGTACTGGTGTCGCCGAGATCAGAGATCTCATTGGCAGCGATTTTGCGGAGAATCCGGCGCATGATTTTGCCCGACCGCGTCTTGGGCAAGCTGGGCGCCCACTGGATAAAGTCGGGGGCGGCTATTGCCCCGATTTCCTTCCGCACCCACTGAATGAGCTCTTTTCGCAATTCCTCCGAAGGTTGTTGATCGGCATTTAAGGTCACATAAGCATAGATACCCTGGCCTTTGATGTCATGGGGGAACCCGACCACGGCTGCCTCAGCCACGGTCTTATGGGCGACCAGAGCACTTTCCACTTCTGCGGTCCCGAGGCGATGCCCGGACACGTTGATGACGTCGTCGACGCGACCCGTGATCCAGTAGTAGCCGTCCTCATCCCGGCGGGCTCCATCACCGGTAAAATAGAGCCCCTTAAACGCGGCGAAATAGGTCTGTTTGAAACGCGGATGATCGCCATAAACCGTCCGCAGCATTCCCGGCCAGGAATCGGTAATAACCAGATTCCCCTTTCCCGCCCCCTCGAGGAAGTTGCCTTCACCGTCGATGATGGCGGGCTTAAGGCCGAAATAAGGCCGGGTGGCGGAACCCGGTTTGAGGGCTGTGGCACCGGGAAGAGGGGTAATGAGGATACCGCCGGTTTCCGTCTGCCACCAGGTATCGACAATGGGACAACGCTTTTCGCCGACGACATTGTAGTACCAGAGCCATGCTTCGGGGTTGATGGGCTCCCCCACGGTGCCGAGGAGTCGCAACGACTTGCGGGAGGTCTTCTTGACCGGCTCGTCGCCCTGGCGCATGATCGCTCTGATGGCTGTCGGAGCGGTGTAGATAATGTTGACTTTGTGTTTGTCGACGACGTTCCAGAAGCGGGACCAGTCGGGATAATTGGGCACGCCCTCAAACATGATCGACGTGGCCCCGTTGGCCAGGGGCCCATAGATGATATAGCTGTGTCCGGTCACCCAACCGATGTCGGCCGTGCACCAGTAGATGTCCCCATCGTGATAGTCGAACACGTGCTGGTGAGTCATCGAGGTGTAAACCAGATAACCCCCGGTGGTGTGAAGAACGCCCTTGGGCTTTCCCGTCGATCCGGAGGTATAGAGGATAAACAGCGGGTCCTCGGCATCCATCTCTTCGGGAGGACAATCCGCAGAGGCATCCTGCATGAGCTTGCTCCACTCGACATCCCGTCCGGAAGTCCAGGGGACCTTACCGCCCGTATGCTTCACCACGACCACCTTTTCGACAAACGGGCACTTTTCCACGGCTTCGTCGGTATTGGCTTTCAAGGGGATCGGCTTGCCCCCGCGCAGCCCTTCGTCGGCGGTGATCACCACTCGACCCTGGCAGTCTTGAATGCGCCCCGCCAGCGAGTCCGGAGAAAACCCGCCGAAGACGATGGAATGGACAACACCGATGCGGGTGCATGCCAGCATGGCAACTAGCCAACTCCGGGATCATGGGCAGATAAATGGTGACTCGGTCGCCTTTCTTCAACCCCAATGATTTCAGGACGTTGGCGAACTTGCTCACCTCTCGGTGCAGTTCCCGATAAGTGATGGACTTGCTCACCGCAGGGTTGTCCGCTTCCCAGATCAGGGCAACCTGATCTCCGCGCTTGGCGAGATGTCGATCGAGACAATTGTAGCTGACGTTCAGTTTGCCGTCGACGAACCACTTGATGCGAACATCGCCCTCGAAGTTGCCGTCCTTCACCTTCGTCCAGGGCTTGAACCAGTCCAGGCGCTTGGCCTGTTCTCCCCAGAAGCCTTCCGGGTCCTTGACCGACTGCTCATACATCCGCAGGTATTTGTCGTTGTCTATCCAAGCCGACTTAGCCCAGGATTCCGGGACGGGAAACAATTGATCTGACATAGCTTCCTCCTTCAAAGATTATTGGAATAACAACGCTTCTACCGCCCCCGTTGGGCGGTCGACCAGAAGATTGAGGAGAAACAGAACAGTGGTTGGGGAAAAAAGGAACCCTGCTAGCAGCTGCCGGTTTGAGTTAACCCTGCTCTTCGATGGGTGTGGCAATTGGAGTTATAGATTGCGATTGTGAGGTTAGCAACAACGCTTCGGCTTTATATGTACCAATCAAAAAAAACTTTGTCAACAGGAACATCCAAAGAAAACCGATAATCAAGCACATCGCACCTGCAACAAAGCCCCCGTGAGGGAATGGCATTCTGCCGTCTCAGAGCTCTCCGAAAGGGTGGCGGTGGCCCAGCGTAGCTTTTGAATGGACAAGCGCCGATTACTGAGGTAATTATCACATCCGGGCCCGCCCCGGAGCACGATGGTAACGGCCTCAGACCTTCGGCTTCCTGCATTTTCCCGGCCGCGCCCGGCGAGGTCGCTTGCCGCCACTCACTATTTACCGAGTGCCGGAGGGGTCCAACGCAAGGATAGTCCACCCTCTGCAAGGAGAATTTCCGATGGCACGAACCTTGTCCCTGATCAAACCGGATGGCGTCCAACGCGGCCTTGTCGGGGAGGTCATCAAGCGCTTTGAGAGTGCCGGCATGCGCATCACCGCCCTGAAGATGATTCGTCTGACCCGGGAACTCGCCCAGTCATTCTATGCCGAGCACCGAGGGAAGCCTTTCTTTGAAAGGCTTACGGAATTCATGTCGTCGGGACCGATTGTCGCCATGGTGATCGAGGGCGAGAACGTGATTCAAAGGAATCGGGCCCTGATGGGTGCAACCGACTATCGCGAGGCGGCTCCGGGCAGCATACGCCATGACTTTGCGCGAGACGTGACGAAGAACATCGTCCACGGCTCGGACTGCATGGCCTCTGCAGAAAGAGAAATCGCCTTTTTATTCAGCAGCTTGGAGATTCACAGAGATCAATGAGAGAGTTTCGAACATGAAGCAACACCGCTCTTTCAATACTTTTTTGTTTTTCTTTGCTTGCCCTGTTGCTTGGCGGGGCGCTTTTCGGCTGTGCCACGACCCCCACCTCTTCACCAACGGCTGCTTCCTCCGCGTCTCCCGCCGCCGCTCAAACGGGACCCGCAGCGGCCTTCCCTGCTTCCGTCCCCTGTTGCATGGCCCCCTATTATCCTCCTCCGGACAAAATGGACCTCTGCGGAGAACCGGTACCGCTTGACGGGCAGGATGTCCAGGAACGGTTTGACCGGGAATTTACGCTGATCGTCTATAATCACGCCCAGGTGTATCTCTGGCTGAAACGGATGGAACGGTATTTTCCATGGATCGAAGAACGGTTGCGTCATTACAACCTTCCCGAAGACCTTAAATATGTGGCGATTGTGGAAAGCGACCTCCAGCCCAATGCCTGCTCGCCGAAAGGAGCAGCCGGCCCCTGGCAGTTTATGCCGAGCACCGGTGCTGCATATGGACTCGATCAACAGGGTTCCTGTGATCGCCGGTACGATTTCGAACGCTCCACGGAGAGTGCCTTTCGCCTGCTGCGCGACCTCTACGCCCGACACAAGAACTGGGCGCTGGCATTGGCTGCCTATAATTGCGGCGACCGGCGCATCTACGACGAAATGCGATCCCAGCGCGTCACCGACTATTATCATCTCCGGCTGCCCCAGGAGACGGAACGCTATGTCATTAGAATCCTGGCCGTTAAGGCAGTTTTGGGGAACCCGACGCAATACGGATACTTTTTGCCGAAGGGGGCCGGGTACGCTGAACTCAAACTGGATCGGGTGAGGGTGAACCTTTCTGCTCCGGTTTCCATTCAGACCATCGCCGGTGCCGCGGGAATCACTTATCGTGAATTCAAGCGCCTCAACCCCGAGTTCCGGGCCGACGATGTGCCCTCCGGCACACACGAACTGAAACTTCCTGTCGGAACCGGAAAAACCTTCGAACAGAACTTCAGAACTTCCCGAGTCGCGCCGGCGCCTTCCCCACCCGCCAGCCAGGAGATAGTCGACAAAACTGCTGAAACCCCGCCAGCAACCCCTGCGGCAGCACCATCAGTCAAACCGCAAGCGAAACCCGCTGCTCCCGCTGCCAACTACCACACCGTGAAGAAGGGAGAAACCCTGTTCAGCATCGCTCAACAGTATAGGGTCAGCGTGCAGGAACTCCGCGAAACGAACAACATTAAAGGAAACTCCGTGACTCTTGGCCAGAAGCTCAGGATTCCCGTGATTCTTTGCCCATCCTAGCGATCTCGCCACCGGGGCTTGCGCTTTTCCAGAAAGGCGCTCATGCCTTCGGCTGCGTCTTCAGCCCGGCAGTTCATGGCGATCACTTCTTTCGCATAGGCATACGCCGACTTCTCATCCAAATCGATCTGCTCATAGAAAGCCCGCTTCCCGAGAGCCAGGGTGAACCGGCTGAACCGGGCAAGCTCCAGGGCCCAATTGCGGGTCTCCTCAGGCAATTGATCCGGCGCGACCACGCGATTGACGAGGCCGAAGCTCAGCGCCTCGTCGGCCGAGATGAAACGGCCGCTCAAGAGCATCTCCATGGCCCGCCGCCGGCCGACCACCCGGACCAGTGGAATCATCGGGGTCGTGCAAAACAAGCCGATATGCACCCCCGGCGTGGCAAAGCGAGCACCGGACTCGGCAATGGCCAAGTCGCAAGCCGCCACCAGCTGGCAACCGGCAGCGGTGGCGATCCCGTGCACCTGGGCGATAACCGGCTGCGGCAGTTCGTGCAACCGGAGCATCATGCGAGTGCAGACCTCAAAAATGCCGCGAATGTAGTGCAGATCGTCCCGCCGGTGGGCCATCTCATGGAGGTCGTGGCCGGCACTGAAGATGGGGCCCTTCCCGAGAATAACCAGGACCCGGATGGTTTCGTCTCCGGCCACCGTATCGAGCTTCTGCAGGACTTCCAACATCATTTCGAGGGAGAGCGCATTGCGCTTTTCCGGACGGTTCAGCATCAGCCACCCGAGCGGCCCGTCCTTTTCCAGCAAAACGGAGTCCATGTCACTTCTCTCCTCTCTCCTGTTCCGTTTCCGGCCCGTCCAGCCAGAACAGCAGGGCATCCCTGATTTCCTTGATGCGCTCCGGATCGGTGACCTTTCTTCCCTGGCTGGTAAGGATATAAAATACGTCGGCCACCTGGTCCACTTTGGTCGTAATCTTGGCTACAAAGATTCGAATCTGCAGTTCGAACAGAGTCCGCGTAATCGTATAGAGCAACCCCGCGCGATCCAGAGTGTAGACTTCAAGGATCGTGCATCTCGCGTTTGACTCGTTGTCAATCAGGACTTGACTCGGGGTCTTCCGCAACGGAGGCTCCGTGTGCCTGCGGCGGGCAGCGTGAGCGGCAATGCGGTAACTGAGGGCTATCTTCCCCTCCAGCAAGCGCTTCAGGTCAACCCTCACGGCCTCCCAGTTCGGCTCCGCACCCGCGGTCTCTTCAAAGCGGCACTGGAAAATCAGGATAACCACGCCGTCATTCATTGCAAAAACCTGGGCTCCCCGAATATCCATATCGTGCAGGGTCAAGATGCCGGCAGAGCGCGATACCAGCCCGGTCATCTCCCTGCTCACCAGGGTGATTTCGGCTGAAACGTCCCCGCAGGTCACCTCCAATACCAGCGGCTCCTCGGAATGGCGCAACTGCCACTCCATCCGCAAGTGTCTGGCGACGGTCGCGGGAAACATGGAAAGCAGGTACCGAGGAGAAAGATTGTTGAAACAGTCCTCCAACTCTGTGGGTCCCATCAAATCCGAGACTTCCCGGGCAACCTGACTTCTCATCTGGGCAATCCGCTCGATGATTGCCTGTTGGCTGGGTTCCCCTTTCTCCAAAAGATGGCGTATTCGCCCGTGAAGCGCCATTACCGGAGTATCCTGCCACTTTTGATACCCTTTTGGACCGGTGGCCATCATGTCCGCAAGACTCAGCAGGGCAAGAAAGTCGAGCCGTTCGGGCGCCCCGATCAGGGAGGCACAGTTGGCCACCATTTCGTCGTCGCCCAAGTCCCTCATGGAAGCGCTATCCATGAGGAGAAGGTGCTGGGCAACCAGGAACCGGAGCAGTTCGGATTCCTCGGCACTCAGCCCGAGACGCCGGGCGATCGCAGGGATCATTTCCCCTCCGTGAGCGGCATGGCCTCGGCCTGAGCTCTTGCCGATATCGTGGAGGAGCCCGGCAAGAAACAGCAGGGCGGGGTCGTCAACTCCCCGGGCAATCTGCGCCAGTTCGGGTTCGACGTGGTCGTAAGCTCCTTTGAGGATCTTCTTCATTTCGGTGAGGGTGCGAAAATGATGTTCGTGGACCGGATAGAGGTGGAAAGCGTCGTGCTGAACCAGACCATGAACTGCAGAAAGCTCAGGGATGAGTGAAGCCATCAGCCCCTGACTGTAGAACTGACGGACAACCGGCAGCTCCGGTGCATC
Organism: uncultured delta proteobacterium; assembly: GCA_963844985.1. Taxonomy (GTDB): domain Bacteria; phylum Desulfobacterota; class Syntrophobacteria; order Syntrophobacterales; family Syntrophobacteraceae; genus JADGQM01. The sequence goes on along the minus strand of CAWJQV010000025.1, from coordinate 134,352 downwards.
CGCCCGAATCATTGCCAACAGTTCTTCCCGGACCGTTTGATCACCGGCGGCCGCGTCGAGGGCATTGCGATGATGACGGACCCACTGCCTGGTGACATTGGCCAAACCCACTTCAGTCCTTGCCGCCAGAGCAAAAAGGTGAATGATCTGGCCAGCCTTGGCCGGATAGCGATCGGTCTGAACGTGAATTCTCCTCCCGCGCACCACCACTCCGGCCTCCAGCACCTTCGACAAGGCTCCACCGCCTTCCCCGTCATCGGCACGGCTCTCGCCGAGACGCTCCCAAAATTCCTGCGAAACACTCTGGACACCATGCAGCAGTTGCTCGACATGCTGCAGGAAGGTCTCCACCGGCAAAAACCCGGAACGGGCCTGATAGCCCAACTTCTCCGCCAGGATTTCCTGCTCTTGGAAGCCAAGGATGCTCGTTGAACCACCGTCCAAGTTTCGAACCAGATTCAGAAGGCGGGCATAGGTCTTTTCGGCTTGTTGGAGCAGGTCGACTTCCTGTCGTGTCAGGTATCCCCCGAAAATCGCGTCTTCCAGGTTGCGGATATTCGAAGCGACCCGGCAGGCAGCGCGAATGGCGGTGATATCCGAAAGCCCCCCGGGACTCAGGTCAAGGTCCGGCTCAAGCCAGATTTTTGGGTTTTCAAGGAGCGCCCGACGAGTACGCACCGACTCGAAAAGAGCACTCAGGAGTTCTTTTCGGCGCCCTTCGATGAGGGATTCAAGGGCCTTTTCCAGTTGTTCGACCAGGATACGGTTTCCGGAAATGTAGCGGGTCTCCAGCAGATCCAGGAAGAAACCGGGTTCCTTGAGCACTTGATCCAACAGCAAGTCGATAGTGCCTTGTTGAACATCAACGACCCAACCCGCTTCGACCAAAGGGGTGGTGATCTCTTCAATCCAGTCCTCTTTCCAAGGGGAGGACTCCGTCCTCAGGAAAAGCACGGGGACAGCCTGGCGGGGACCGAGCAAGCCTCGCCCGAAACCACCCACTGCCATGACGGCACCGCTCAGGCGGAACTGTTCGGCATCCACGCTGAGGCGGTTTATCATGCGGTTGTAGAGCGAGATGATCGCGATTTCGAGAAGGCCGGTGTGGCGACTCAGCATTTCTTCGCTGCTATCGCTCAAGACCTGTTCGCGCTGTTTTCTGAGGGATTCGGAAATGTTTTGCATCACTCTTTCCTCACAATCGTTCAGGCAACATCAGTGATTCGCCGTATACTGCAGCCTGCTTCCATCGGGAAAGTTCCGGGGACCGGCCCGAAGGTCTTCATTCCTTTCCCGATCGCAGATTAAGGCTGTGCTCTTCGTCTGGGGAGCATCTTGCACACCCGATGAAGCCCTGTCAAAATATTTGTAGCGGGACTCACGAGCACCAGCCGATTACCCCTTATTTCCTTGACCCGGAGGAACAGTATTGGATATTTTCCGAATGTCGAACAGGTGATGATGCACACCGCTGCCAGAGGAGTTTTACGTGATCGCAATTTTGGATTATCGAGCCGGCAATCTGACGAGTGTTGAAAGGGCTTTGCGCTTTCTCGGGTATTCTTGTGAAGTTACCGCTTCCGCCGACCGCATCCGGGGCGCGGAACGGATCATTTTCCCCGGTGTCGGAGCGGCCGGGAAGTCCATGCATGACTTGCGAGAGCTTGGGCTGGCTGAGCTTCTTCATGAACGACTGGAGGCCGGGGTCCCGGTTCTGGGCATCTGCGTAGGACTGCAGGTGCTTCTCGACTACAGTGAAGAAAATAACACGCAATGCCTCGGCATTCTTCCGGGAAGCGTGCGGCTGTTTCCTGAAGGACTTCGCGATGAAAAGGGCCATCTCCTCAAAATTCCACACATGGGCTGGAACGAGGTGACCTTCACCCGCGAACACCCTGTATTTCGGAATGTGGCGCCGGGCAGCGAATTCTATTTCGTCCACAGCTACTATCCCGATCCCGATGATCCGGCGTGTGTTGCGGGCCAGAGCCGTTATGGAATAACTTTCTGTTCGGCCGTAGCCCGTGGCAACCTGGTGGCGGTTCAGTTTCACCCCGAAAAAAGCGGGCCGCCGGGACTGCAGATCCTGCGCGATTTCTGTCAGTGGAACGGGCTTGTTTCCCGAGAAACGCCACGACCCGAATGATGACCGGCAGGCTGCTGGGAGAGGCATTTCCCTTGCGTCGGAAACAAAGGAGGTCGGATGCTGAGTAAACGGATCATACCCTGTTTGGACGTTCGCGACGGGCGAACCACCAAGGGCATCAAGTTTCGCAATAATATCGACATCGGTGATCCGGTTGAGATGGGCCTCTACTACTACGAAGAAGGTGCCGATGAAATCGTCTTCTATGACATCACCGCATCGAGCGACCAGCGGCCCATTATGCTGGATGTTGTGAGCAGGGTTGCCGAAACCATTTTCATCCCGTTTTCCGTCGGGGGAGGCATTCGCACCCTCGAGGACATGCGCGGCGTCCTGCTCGCCGGGGCGGAGAAAGTCAGCGTGAATTCGGCCGCAGTGCTCAATCCCGGAATCATCGGACAGGGATCGGAAGCCTTCGGCAGTCAGTGTATTGTCCTCGGCATGGATGTGAAGCAGGTCCCGCAATCGCTCAAAATCCCTTCCGGCTACGAGATCGTCATCAATGGCGGCCGGACTCCGATGGGGATCGATGCCCTCTGGTGGGCCCAGGAAGCGGAGCGGCTCGGGGCCGGCGAAATCTGCCTCAACTCCATCGACGCAGACGGTATGCAGCACGGCTATGAACTGAACCTCACCCACCTCATTTCAACAAACGTGCGCATTCCGGTCATCGCTTCCGGGGGAGCCGGGGAACCGCAACACCTCTTCGAGGTGCTTTCTCAAGGTCGCGCCGATGCCGCCCTGATAGCATCCATGGTTCATTACGGGACCTACACGATCAGGGGAATCAAGGAATACCTCGCGGAACGGGGCGTCAAGGTGCGAAGAACGTGGTGAAAGAGCACCGGTGGCTTGCTTCCGGGTCATCCCCCGGGCAACAACCATGTCGACCCCCGCCCGGGCGACGCCTGCAGAGTGCCCTCCCCTCTTATTCGCCGGCGGTTCTTGCCCACGCGATCGTCTTCCCCAGTCCCTCGCGGAGCGATACCCGGGGCTCCCAACCGGCAACCTTGCGAAATGCCTCCACCGAAGCCACCGAGAAACGAATATCTCCCGGACGCTCGGAACGGAAGACCGGTGGGTCATAACTGGTCACCAAATTGCTGACCGTTTCAGCCAAAAGCTTGATGGAAGTGCTCTTGCCTGTCCCGATGTTGTAGATTCTCTCTCCTGCCCTTGAAGATTTCCCGGCCAGGCTTGCCGCGCCCATATAGGCTTCGACGACATCCGATACATAGATGAAATCACGGGTCTGTCGGCCATCCCCAAAAATGGTGAGGGGTCTTCCCGAGAGGGCCATGCTCACGAAACGCGAAATCACCCCACTATAGGGACTTGTCGGGTCCTGCCGCGGCCCGTAAATGTTAAAACAGCGAAGGGCAACACCACAGCGGCTCACGCCCACTGCCCGCGAAGCAAGATACTTCGACCGGCCATAGGCGCTGAGGTGTTTGGTGTTTTCGGTGGCATATTCTTCCCTGAGCGGCAGTCGTTGCTCTTCTCCGTACTCCGCGGAAGAGCCGGCGAAGACAAAGCCCCTGAAATTCTCCTGCTCCGCCTCACGCAGCAGGCGCACGGTGGCATGATAGTTCACCTCCATGGCATCCTCGGGATGATCCATGGAATAAGGCACGCTGACGATGGCTGCCAGATGGAAACAGCACTCCAGGTTGGAGTGTTGCCCTTTCAAAGTATCGCAAGAGACCGGCCTCAGTGATTGAGCGTTCATAAAAAGTAAAGTTCGGATGCTCCAACAAGGTGGTCAGATTTTCTCTTCGGCCGGAAAAGAAGTTGTCCACACCAACCACGTCATGGTTTTCGGAAAGAAGCCGTTCCGCAAGGTGGCTTCCGACGAAACCGGCGGCACCGGTGACGACGGAGCCGATTTTATGATGAGAGGGATTATTCACCAGCGTTCCTGATCGTTCTTATGCCGGCCCCACCCTTCGGGAGAGCCATGCAGCTTTTGATGAGCTAGCTTCCGGCGACCTCTCGTTTCGCCTTGTCGATTGTGCTTTCCACCAGTTCCCGGATTTCTTCGAGCCGTTCGGGAGTGTTGGCTTCATAACGCACCACCAGGACGGGCTGCGTGTTGGAAGCGCGCACCAACCCCCAGCCGTCATCAAAGACGACGCGAGCGCCATCGACATCGACGATCTCAAGATTTCGCGCGCGGAACATGAGTTTGGACTTCTCCACCACGTCGAATTTGATCGGGTCCGGGCAAGGGACCCTGATCTCAGGCGTGGTGTAGGTGGTGGGCACCCCCTCCAGGAGTTCAGGAATGGTCTTTCCCGTTCCGCTCAGGATTTCAAGCAGCCGGCAGGAAGCGTAAAGGCCGTCGTCAAAGCCGAAATACCGGTCTTTGAAGAACATGTGCCCGCTCATCTCTCCGGCAAGTGCCGCGCCCTCTTCCTTCATCTTGGCTTTCATCAAAGAATGTCCGGTGCGCCACATGATCGCCTTCCCGCCATGTTTTCTTATGTCATCGTAGAGGGTCTGCGAACACTTCACTTCCGAGATAAAAGTCACGCCGGGGCGTCGCGCAAGGATCTCGCGGGCAAAAATAATCATCAGTTTATCGCCAAAAACAGGCTCGCCGCGATGATCCACAACACCCAGGCGATCGCTGTCTCCATCGTAGGCTACCCCCAGATCCAGCTTCTCGCTCTTGACCAGCGCGCTCAAGTCTTGGAGGTTTTCGAGCACCGTCGGGTCCGGTTCGTGATTGGGAAAAGTGCCGTCAACCTCACAGTAGAGCGGGAACACCTCGCAACCCAGTTTTTGAAGAATCGGCAGGATCACCGGTCCGGCGGTTGCATTGCCGCCATCAACACCTACGCGCAAAGGGCGTCGCAGGTTGATGTTGCCGACAATAAAGTCGATATAGGGGGTAACCACTTCATGCTCTTCAACGTTTCCGGATCCGCTCTCAAAATGGCCATCATCCATGAGGGTTCGAAATTTCTGAATCTCCGTGCCGGAGATCGTATCAAAACCGTTGCAGATCTTGAAACCGTTATATTCGGGAGGATTGTGGCTTGCGGTAATCATCATGCCGCCCTCGCGGTTCAGGTGACGGAGGGCAAAATAGAAGACGGGTGTCGGGCATAGACCGATATCGACAACATCAAGCCCGGTGGCCAGCATTCCCTCGAGGAGGAGGTCCCGATAACGGCCCGAACTGAGTCGGCAGTCCCTGCCCACAACCACATACTTCTTCTGCTGGCGGACCATGTAAGTGCCGAAGGCCTTGCCCAGGAACACCACATCCTCATCCCGGATTTCGGCGTCAACGATCCCGCGGATGTCATATTCACGAAATACGTTCGGGTCCACTGGACGCCTCCTTCAGGCGAATAGCAGCGCTCATCGGGAACGAGAAGCTAAAAGCAGGTTTGGTTCATGTCATAATCTAACAGATGGCAGGCGCATCCCGGTGCTTGGCGCTCCAGGCCCTGTAAGCCACAGAGTACCCATCCACCCCGAACGTGCAGCACCGGATGTCCAACATGTGAGATGGAGCTAAAGTCTCGTATTCGAAGGGAGATGATCCGAGCGTGACGGCAGAGCTAGTGGTGTCCCCCACCGTCCCCTTCCTTGAGTCGCTTGAACGAAATCAAAGCCGCCGCCACAAGACCGATTCCAATCATGCCCAAAGCACCGTAAAGCGCCAAAAAGAACACGGCATGGCTCGGATCGTACCAGGGAATGTCCTGAGGCAGCATGCTGGCGACGCTGCGCTTGAGCTCGACACATAGAAACTCACCGAATGGAGACATATCGCAACTCCTCGTTGAAATAGACGGTTACCGGCAACCCTTCAAATTCGTGAAACCTTTAGCAAAGATTTCCCCGTGGGTCAATCCGAAAAGTCATGGTCAGGAGGTCCGTTCGTCACTTGCGCAAAAAGCCAACCAGATGGGTAAATTCCCGCTCCTCATCAGCTGTTTCAGTTTTTCGCAGACCATCAGGTCCGTCGGAAACGCCATTGCCTCGGGCAGCGAGTCAATGGCGAAGAAGGCGACCTCGCTTGCGTCGGAACCCGCACGCAACTCGCCACCGGTGCGCTTTCCCCAGAACCAGACGCCAACCGTCTGTCGATGTCGATCGTGAAAATTCGAATAGACCGCAAAAACCGGTCCGACCGCCACGTCCAGACCCGTTTCCTCATTGAATTCGCGGCGCGCCGCAGCGCGGATTTCTTCATCCCACTCAAGGTGGCCGCAGGGAATGCACCACATCCCTTCATAAGAGCCCAATCGACGCACCAGAAGCAAACGCTCCCCTTCCACAAGCAGGACCGCAACGCCAACGGTCGGGTTCCGGTAAAGCTTTTCGTTGCACCCTGGCATTGGAAACGGGTTCTGCCTTGGCCCGCCGGCAACCTCAGGAGGTTCCCGCAATATGGACAATAACGGTAATCCATCGCCTTCCCGCCGATATGAAAGAGTTCTCTTCCGCGAGGACTTATCTTACACCATAATTGCAGGTGTGAGGAAAGCCTTTGACAGCGAGCAGGCGGACTGCCTATAAGGGTGATACCGGCTGAGGTTCTTTTAAGACATTGAATGCTCTGAAGCAGGAAATGGGCAGATCATGAAAAACGTCTTCTCCAACGTTTTGGAAGCCATCGGCAATACTCCGCTGATTCGTATCAATCGCTTGAACCCCAATCCGAAAGTTACCCTTTTCGTCAAATGGGAAGCGAAGAACCCAGGTGGTTCCGTAAAAGACCGACCGGCCCTGTCCTTGATCGAAGCTGCCGAACGAGACGGCCTGCTCACTCCTGACAAAATCATCCTCGAGGCCACCAGCGGCAATACGGGTATTGGCCTGGCTATGGTAGCCGCGGTGAAAGGATACCGCATCGTGCTGGCGATGCCCGAGACCGCCAGTCTGGAACGTCAGAAGATCCTCAAGGCCTTCGGCGCCGAGTTGCTGCTGACACCGGGAAGCAAGGGCACCGATGGCGCCATAGAAGAAGTTTACAACCTGGTGCGGGAAAACCCGGACCTTTATTTCATGCCCGATCAATTCAACAATCCCGCCAATCCTGCTGCGCATCATGATCATACAGGCCCGGAAATCTATGAACAGACCGAAGGGAAGGTGAGCGTGGTCGTGGTCACCCTGGGTACCACGGGAACCGCCATGGGCATCCTTCAGGCCATGAAGGAGCGGGACCCGGGCATCCAGGTTGTGGGCGTCGAGCCCTATCCCGGACACAAGGTCCAGGGTCTGAAGAACATGAAGGAATCCTACGTCCCCGGGCTTTTCGACCGCCATGCCCTGGACGCGGTGGTGAACGTCAAGGATGAGGAAGCTTTCGAGATGGCCCGGCGCCTGGCTAAGGAAGAGGGGATTTTTGCCGGGATGAGCTCGGGGGCGGCAATGGCCGCGGCGGTTCGCATCGCAACGGAACGCGAGGAGGGCATTGTGGTAACGATCCTCCCCGACGGCGGAGACCGCTACCTCAGCACCAATCTCTTCACCACCCTGCTCGAGCCCGACTTCCGCTTTTACAATCTGCTGCAGCGGGAGAAAGTCGAGTTTAAACCGGTCCAAGAGGGTAAGGTGCGCATTTTCGTGACCGGCCCCCCGCTGGATAAGCTCCTTTCCTTGCAGGAATTGCGTCGCTTTCTGCTGGCCGATCTCCTGACCCGCTTTCTGCGTTCCAAATCCTTCTCGGTGAACCAGGTGGTGTTGGTCCCCGATCTGGACAGCCGTGCCATTCAGGGCTCGATAGCGGCGAACATGGAGCATGGCGCCTATACCCAGCAGCAACTGGAACACTTCCTGAGCGATCTGGATCAGATCGGGATTCAGAGGTCCTATTACTGCCCCAGGACAACCGAGCATGTGGATACCGTCATCGAGTTCGCCAAGTCTCTCATCAACAAGGGGATGGCCTACGAAAAGCTGCGCTCCGTCTATTTTGACCTTTCCAAGAGCAGCAATTACGGGGTCCTTTCACGGGTTGATCCCAAGAAGATCCATTTAGGAAAGACGGTGGACCTCGACGCTTATGAAAAACTCAATCCGCGGGATTTTACTTTGCTCAAGCGTTCGACTCTGGCGGAACTGAAGCGCGGGGTCTATATGAAAACAGATTGGGGAAATGTTCTTCCAACCTGGCATATAGCCGCCGCCTCGGTGGCGATTCACGACCTCGGAACTCCCATCGACATCCATGTGAGCAGTGTGGATTTTCTTTTCCCTCATCTCGAAAATCTGCGCGAAATCGGTGAGGCCCTGACCGGCAAACCCTTTGCCAACATCTGGATGCTCTGTGAGCGGATCTGGTCCTCGCAGCAGGAAAAACAGGAAAGCAATCTCGATGAAAACCTTTCCATCCGGGAGTTCATCGCGGCCGGATACAGTGCCATGGAGATTCGCTACTGGCTCCTGAATACTCACTACCGCAAACCCATCCACATCTCCTCTGGAGAACATCCTCAATGCCAGACGGGGCCATGACCGCTTAAGGGAATTCATCAGTCGCGTCCAATATGCGCAAAGCAAAGATCGGGAAAACAGGCTTCTCCCTGAAATGACCTATGCCCTTGAACAGAGTTTCGTCGATGCCCTGGCCGACGATTTGAATATGCCTCCGGCCCTGGCAGCGCTCTTCAGGTTTGTGCGCCAGGCCAATCCGATCCTCGATCAGGGAGATTTCAATGAGGCTCAGCGCAAGCAGATTCTGGATGTCTTAAAGAAATTGAACGCCCTCGTCGGCGTTTTTGATATGGAACTGCAGCCCCTGAGCGCCGAAGAACGGGCTCTCATCGATCGGCGAGAGGAAGCAAGAAGCGCCAAAATGTGGGTGGAATCCGACCGCCTCAGGCAAGAATTATTGGAGCGGGGGCTGCGGGTGTTTGACACCACGACTGGAACTCGATGGGAGCGAATGGGGGAAGTATCCGCAGTGAAGCTGAACGGAATCGGCGGATAATATTTTCCCGGCATGGCCCGAACGGGAATGGCGACATCCTTGCTGCCATTCCCGTTCGATGACGTGCTGCTGCAACCACAAGCAAGATCTTCAGCCGGCGGCGTGTTTAAACAAAATCCCACACGCTCTCGGCAAGGCCCATCGACTGGGTCGCCTCGAACAGCCTTAGAGCTTCCTCGTAAGCATGATCGGTGATCCGCTTCTTGTAAGGCAGCCCGATGGCATTCATTTTTGCCGCAAAAGTCTGGTTGGCGTTCTTGATATTGCCGCCGGTGTTTTTGGTTTCTACCGCCCAGGACCACATTTCCTGCCACAATTCATCCGGAATGCCGCGGTACGGGCGCTTGATGTATTCACGATTTTCAGTGGTGAGGGCATTGCCGTTCTGGTTCATCGCCATGCCAAAGGCAATATTCTGCCACAGGGTTCCCACATTCCCTTTGCGGATCCCGTATTCAATAAAAGACGAAATCTTTTCCAGCGAGGTCCCCGTAATCCCATGTTGAGCAATATCCACCTTCCAAGGCTGGATGGATTCCCAGATTTTTGCCGTCAGATCCAGTTGAATGCCCTCATGGGCCGCACCGAAGTAGGTCCCGTGGATCGACCCGTTATTGATCGCGAGCAGATTGGGGCGAATCCGCTTCTTGTCCAGTTCGCCAACAAACCACTCTGCTTCCTCGGGTTGTGTGAAACCCTCGGAACTGCCGCTTTTCGCTCCAATTTCACCCAACTCCACTTCCAAAGCCAGGCCTTCCTGGATGATGGGCAGTGCCAACTGGGAAGTCGCCGCAAGATTCTTGTCGTTCTCCATGTGCGACGCATCGATGGCAAATGACGTAAAGCCTGCTTCCATCTGGCGACCGATAAGGGCCCCGACACCCTCAACCTCTTCCAGTTTCTTCACGGTGATGTGGTCCCCGTGAATTCCGAAGGGCACGTCCGTGTTGCCCAGGCGTTCGTTTTCCTGAATGATGAATTCCACGAACGTCGCCGGATTGAATTCCGTGTAGCCCAATTCCGATTTGGCAATTTCATACATGACCGGAGCCTTGGCGGCCATCGAAGCCAGCACAATGCCCGCCACCGGCAACCGGCACCGGATGTTACAGGCCATGATCATAGCTTTCTGCTTTTTGGCGGCTTCCAACAGTGCTCTACCATTGAGTAAGGGAACGACACTGTTGGGGAATCGCTTTTTTACATTTGCGGGACGAGCGTCTATTCTTGGTTTGGTCATCTTGGTCACCTCCAAAAGTTACTGAAATATGCCTCTGCGGCCAATCTTCAGACCCGTTGACCGAAATCGGCGAAACACGGTCTTTTTCAGGACCGCCACGGGGAGTTCATTACGCTAAAAAGGGCGATAATTCCAACTCAATTTTGCCTGATGCCTCAAAAAATGGGATGGGGCATCGCTCAGATCTCCAGGCAACCAGATTCCGCCCTTGTCTTCCAATCCTCCGACCGAGTTTTCGGCATGCCCGGGAGAGCTTCCATGCCCCATTGCACCCCCGGACCCATGGGCCAACTCCCTGTTCCCGCAAAATTGATGCAAGGTTATCGGACTTTGAAAAACCATTCTCATATGAAAAAAGGCTTGATCTGCCTCGATAGAACCTTTATGTTTAACCCGGCTTAGCGTCATGTTATTTGTTCGTATTTATAATACCTTATTCAGGAAGATCCATTTATGAAAGCAAGAGTGCTGACCATTGCGTTCGTATTTTTGATATGCAGTTCGTTTGCCGCGTCTCATGCCGTCAGTGACGACGAGGACTTCAACACCACGGTTCAGCGCTATCCGTACAAGATCCCCGAACTGACGGTCATTGGAAACCCGACCTGGTATAAAATCGGACCCAAGGAAACGATGCTCGATATTTCCCGCAAGCATGGTTTGGGGTATAATGAGGTCGACCTTCTGTTTCCGCGCATGGATGCCTGGATCCCCCCCACGGGCAAGAAAATCTCCATCCCCACCTTCTGGGTCTTGCCTCCCACCCAGCACCAGCAGCTCGTTATCAATCTGCCGGAGCTCAGGCTCTATTTTTTTGACAAAGCCTCGTCCACGGTTCAAACCTACCCCATTGGGATCGGCGACGAGGGCTGGGAGAGTCCGCTCGGCACTTTTTTTATCAATGACAAAAGAGCCAACCCTGTCTGGTACATTCCCGCCTCACTTCAAGAGAAATATGGGATGACTCAGATGCCTCCCGGACCGGAAAACCCGCTCGGTGATTTTGTCATGAAATTCTCTGCCGGTGCCTACGGTGTTCACGGCACCGCCATGCCCTGGGGGGTCGGACGACTGGTCAGCCATGGGTGCATCCGATGCTATCCGGAGCACATTAAGCTCCTTTACCCACAGGTACCGATGGGGGCCAAATTGGAGATCATCTACGAGCCCGTCAAGTTCGGGCAAAAGGATGGGCAGGTCTACGTTGAAGCTCATCCTGATGTTTATCGGAGGATCCCGGATTATGTCCAATATGCCCTTAACAAGCTGGGACAGCATCCCATGGGGAAATACGTCGATCAAAAGAAATTCCTGATGACCGTCAAGCTCCAAAACGGGGTGCCTACCAATGTTTCCCGGTTAACAACGGAGGATGTCTCCCTGAAATTGGTTGAAACCATGCAGTAACAGTCACCGTCAATCCCGGGCCGAGGATATGATTTGGGCTTGCGGAACCTAAAAAAACCTCTTGATTTTGGCAAAGTTGTAGAGTAGGTTGTGGTCGTTTTGCTAATCGTGCGGGATAGCGAAGGCAATTCCCAAGGGCTTTTGCAGTGGGTTTATTAAAAACGGGAGGAGGTGGTAAACAGATACATCCGACTGGTTTATCAAGAAATGATGAGGTTTTAGCAACACAAGCATGAAGTTAAACTTAAACAAGGAGGAAAGAATCATGAAGAGAACACTGTCCGTTTTGTTGCTGGTCGCTTTTGCTTTCACGATGGTTGGTTGTGCTTGCACACAAGATGCCAAAAAGTGCACCGAGCTTTGCCAGGCAGCTCTGGATAAGGCTCAGCAGGTAGAGCAGTCCTGCGCAAACTATGCCAAGCAGGCTGAAGCAGCAGCGATGAAAGCCGAAGCAGCAGCCCGCAGGGCTGAGGCGGCCGCTCAAAAATGCGAAGACATTTTCATGAAGAAAATGAAGAAGTAACTTCGCTCAGCATTACTTTTGTGGTTGCATCGAAAAGCCGCCAAGCACGCGCTTGGCGGCTTTTCTTTTCTTCGTATCCAAGCGATAGCACCCTGCCTCTCTAAACTGCGCCGCCGGCAACCGCTGTTTTGCCTCGGGCACCCGCCGGCCGCCCCCCAAAGCATGAACCAATGCCTAAGAACCCATCAAAGAATCACGATTTCTTGGCTGGCATGCCGTTTGACTGCCCACCCGCGAGAGAAGGGGCGATGGTTCTTGTGGGATACCCCCCAAGGCCTCGGAAAGCGATCCCGGCATGACCCGAGCTGCCTTGGTTTGAAGCTACGGCTTCGATTTATCGGCACTTCCAAAGACAAACTTGCTCACCAGATTTTCAAGGTCCAAGGGCGGCTGGGTATCCTTGATCATGCCTCCCGGCTTGATGTACTCATCGGACGCTCCGGGGCTGATGGAAACATACTTGTCCCCGATGATACCCATGGTTTTGATGCTGGCAATGACATCTTCCTCAAGATGAACGTTCTTGTTGATGCTGAGCGTCAGCAGGGCCTGTCCGTCTTTTAATTGAATGTCTCTTACCTGCCCGATCGTCACTCCCGCCATGGTCACTTCGGCCTTGTCCTTCAGTCCCCCTGTATTGGAAAACCTGGCGAGGACCTCATAGTCGGAACTTGCCCCAAACATTGATGTCACCCAGTTTGAATGACAAATATGCCAGGCAAGAGAGACCGACCAGCAAGAACAACCCCACTCCCAATTCCAATCCCTTTCTTTCCATCCGATCATCCCCTACCCGTTAAGCTAATGACGTTGATGGCCGGACATCGCCGGACATCAGTCGCCGGAGGGTCCATATCTGTCAAGCCACACCAAGAGCAAAACGCCAGACGAATTAGGTCTTTCTGCCGCCTCTGCAACAGCCCGCTAGAGCAAAATGGAGGTGACCACATAATCCATGGCGAGAATGGATACCGAGGAGAGGACCACGGCATCCGTGGTGGCCCGACTCACTTGTTCGGGACCAAAGTTCCCCTCGTCAATACCCGTGTAAAATCCTTTGTAAGTGCAGATCCAGATCATAAGAACCGCAAAACAGAGAGATTTTACGATACCCATGTAAACGTCTTTCCAGACGACACTCTTTTCGACCCCGGAGAGGTACGCGCCCGGACTCACCCCCAGGAGGTCCACGCCGACCAGGTAGCCACCGAAGATTCCCAACACATCACAGTAGGCGGTGAGGAGCGGGAGGCAGATCAGAGACGCAAGGAATTTCGGGGTGATCAGGTATGCGTAGGGATCGATGGCCATGCATTCAAGGGCGTCAATCTGTTCGTCAATGCGCATAATGCCGATCTCCGCACACATGGCCGACCCGGCTCGGCCGGTAACCATCAGGGCTGTAAGCACCGGCCCCAGTTCGCGGATCAGACTGAGGGCCACCCCCGACCCCAGAAGCCCCTCGGACCCGAATTTCGAAAGGGTGTAGTATCCCTGCAGACCCAGCACCATCCCGGTGAAAGCGGCCGTAAACCCGATGACAAAAAACGATTTCGTCCCGATGAAGTGGACCTGTTTCACCACAGACCGGAACTTGCCGGGCGGCCTGAGTATACCCCTGATCATATAAGCCAGAAAGAGCCCCATCCTGCCGAGGAATGCAAGCTGATCAAGGAAGAGAGCGCCAAGCAATTGCACCCAACGGGTCATGAATCGCTCCTCATGGTTTCGCTGCCCAAAATACGCGATAAATAGCTGGATGTGTTCACTTCTCTGGGGTCGGCCGTTCTCTCCAGAAACTGCCGCACCCGATCGTTTTGGCTTGCCCGGATCTCCTCGGGACTCCCTTCCGCCAGAATCCGCCCGCGATCCATGACAATCATGCGATCGGCAATGCGAAGGGCACTCTCCAATTCATGGGTAACGACAATGACCGTCATGCCGAGTGTGTCGCGCAACTCCAGAATCAACCGATCCAAGCCGGCCGCCGTGATCGGGTCCAACCCCGAAGAAGGCTCGTCCACAAAGAGAATCTCCGGGTCCATCGCCAGCGCCCGCGCAAGCCCCGCTCGCTTGCGCATACCTCCACTCAACTGAGACGGCATGTAAGCACCGAACTCCGTCAACCCCAGCAGATTGAGCTTGATCAGGGCCATGATATGAATGGTCTCGGAGGCCAGGCGAGTATGAACTTTCAGAGGAACGGCAATATTTTCGGATACCGTCATCGAATTGAAAAGAGCGCCGCTCTGAAACAACACCCCTATGCGACGGCGATAGCTCTGCATTTCCTTTTCGCTGAATTTCCCGAGATCCCGACCATCGACGATGATCTCTCCCGGCCCGGTCCTTTTCAACCCGATCAGATGCCTGAGAAGTGTGGTCTTTCCACAACCACTCACCCCCATGATCACCGTGATCCCGGTATCGAGGATCCCAAAGCGGATGTCGAAAAGCACCTGCCGCCTGTGATAGTAGCTGTTCAGGCCGCACACCTCGATTAAGCCCCCGCGGCCCATGCTCACACGTCTCCTTCCGGATCGTCGCCGATTGCGAAGACCTGATCAAACCGAGCCATCTGAATCAGCCTTCTGGCGCTCTTGCTCAGACCGTTCAGGCGGAGCAACCCATCCTTTTGGGCAAGGCCTCGCCAAATTTCCACGAGCATGGCGACACCCGAGGTGTCGAGAATCGTCACCCGGGAAAAATCAACTTGTATTTCCTTAACTTCTCGTCTCTTCGCAGCGCCAAGGAGCGTCCGGCGAATCTCCGGAACCGTCATCATGTCCACCCGGCCCTCCAACTGAATTGAGAACCGGCCATCTCGGAATGAATGCTTAACAGGTGGCGATTGGGCCATTATCAGTTCCCTTAATCCGGGATATCGCAAGCCTTGTGCAGCGACCGGGGAATACGACCCGGCATCCGGAATGGAGGCTCTCAGGGACGACACTGAAGGGCCCCTGTTCGCCGCCAAACCGAAAGGCTAATCATAATAGCCGCAAAATTCCCGGCGACAAGATGATTTTTTGCTCAAGCCGAACAAGATTCTGTTATAAATTAAGAGGATTATATAGTCCAATCTATCCCGACCCCGCGCCGGCCGTTGTGGGCCGCCGCTGCCTTCTTTGCCGTCAGGTCGGTGATGGGATATAAGGCGAAAAAGCATTGGGGGTTTCATTTTCGACGTGAGGCGAAGGAGTGCCGATGAGTCCGGACAAAACTGATTCGGAAGTGGTGAAAACGATTTACGAGCGGCGCAGTGTGAGGAATTTCACCGAAGCGCCGGTAGACCGTCGAGTGATACGAGAGATTCTGCGGGCTGCGTCCTGGGCTCCTTCAGGCCTGAACAACCAACCCTGGCGCTTTGCCATTATTTGGGACCAAGGCGTGAAAGAAGAGTTGGGGCGTTTGACCCGCTATGCTTCCGTACTCAAGAATGCCGCGGTCCTCATCCCTGTCTTTTTGGACCAGGAGAGTTCCTACGACCGCGTCAAGGACTGTCAGGCCATCGGAGCATGTCTGCAAAACCTCTTGCTGGCCGTGCATTCCTATGGGCTCGGAGCAACCTGGATCGGTGAGATCTTGAAGAACAAGGAGAGGGTCCTCACTATTCTCGAACTGCCGGAGCGCCTCGAACTCATGGCTGTAGTCGCTGTCGGTCACCCCCTCCACCGCAATCAGACCTCGCACCGCAAACCGATAGAAGAGCTTATAGTTCTTGAAAAATAGGGTGCTCAAGTGGGGAGTTTCGCACAATGATTATGGAATCCTTTGTGGTTGGCATGCTGCAGACCAACTGTTACCTGGTGGGCGACAACCGGACCCACCAGGCCGTAGTGATCGACCCCGGCGGCGAGAGTGAACGCATCGCACGGAGAATTGAGCAACTGGGGTTGAACCTCGCAGCCATCCTGAATACTCATGGCCATTTTGATCACGTAATGGATGCCTGGACCCTGAAGAAGCGACTGGGCGGAGAGATTTATCTGCATTCCAAAGACGAGGGTATTTGCCAGCAGAGCATGGCCGGGACGGGATCGATCTTCTCCTTTAAACGCCGGGCAACAGTCGAGAAAGTCGATCAGTACCTGAAAGAGGGAGACTCGTTGGTTTTTGGACCGATCCGGCTGGGGGTTCTTGAAACGCCGGGACACACGCCGGGACATGTTTCCTTTCACCTCGCCGACGCAGGAATGGTTTTTGTCGGGGATACGCTTTTTGCCGGCTCCATCGGACGCACTGATTTCCCCGGAGGTTCTTATAATCAGTTAATTCGGTCGGTTCGGGAAAAGATTTTCCCGCTTGACGGGAAAACCGTCGTGTTCCCGGGACATGGTCCAAAGACAACCGTGGATCGCGAGAAGCAGAGCAATCCGTTCTTTCAATAGCCGTGGCGTGCCCCTCCGGGGGTCTGAAACCGCCCCAAAGGGCACAACCCATTCATGAGGAGGGATCACGAGAATGAGAATTCAGAAGCCTTATCGAGTCTTGTTGCCGGCCGTGGGTTTGATCTGGCTCTTCACCCTCTCGGCTTGCAGTTCGATGGGCGGGCAAAGTAACGCTCCTCCCCCAAACCCTGTTGAGCAACCGCCCTCGCCCGCCACCTCAAAGGCTGCGCCTCCCGGGACCACTCCTTCCTCATCGCCGCCGGCCCCGCGGCCTCTATTTTATGATTTCCCGGACATCCCCGTCCCACAAGAACTGGACCTGCAATCCAAGGAATCCTATGTGGTCCAGTCCGGATCGATTAAGACCGGCATTCTCACCCTGAGAGGACGAGTCGACCTCAATTCCCTCATCAATTTCTTCCAGATGGCCATGCTCCGTGAGCACTGGAAACCAAGAGGGTATTTTCGCTATCAGCGTTCGATCCTGATTTTTGAAAAACCGGACAAAATCTGTGTTATTCGCCTCTATGAGGATATTTTTTACACTTATGTCGAGATTTTTGTGACGCCGGCGAGCAGTTAGCCAATTTCGATGTGGATAAGGTGACGGCATGTTGCATGGAAAATCGGTGCTTTTGGGGATAAGCGGCGGCATCGCCGCCTACAAAGCCGCAGAGCTGGTTCGGCGGCTGGTCAAAGATGGGGCGGGCGTCCATGTGGTGATGACCGCCAACGCTCAGCGCTTCATTGCTCCGTTGACCTTGCAGGCGCTTTCAGGCAATCCGGTGGGGACCGATCTTTTTAACCTGGAATCCGAATCGCAGATCGGTCATATCCACCTGGCACGAGCCGCCGACCTGGTAATCCTTGCCCCCGCTACCGCCAATCTCATCGCCAAAATGGCCGCCGGCATAGCGGACGACTACCTCACCACCATTCTGCTGGCCACGACCGCACCGATTTTGGTCTGTCCGGCCATGAACGTAAAGATGTACGAACACCCGATGACCCAAAGGAACCTGAATACCTTGCGGGAGTTCAACCACCACATAGTGGAACCGGAAGTGGGCGAGCTTGCCTGCAAGGAGGAAGGCGCCGGGCGCCTGGCCGAACCCTCCGTCATCGTGGAGACGGCAAAGCGGCTGTTGACTCCCGCCAGCCTCGCGGGTAAGCGCATCCTGATCAGTGCCGGCCCCACCTGGGAACCCTTCGACCCGGTACGCTTCATCAGCAATCCATCCAGCGGCAAGATGGGCTACGCCCTCGCTTCGGTGGCCTATCGGCGGTCGGCGGAGGTCTTCCTGGTCTCGGGTCCCGGTCCCTCCCGGCGCCCCATGGGGTCCATTTTCAGAAAGTGACGACCGCACATGAAATGCGAGACATTGATCGTGGAGCATGCCCCGCAAATGGATGTGATCGTTATGGCGGCCGCCGTCGGCGACTATCGACCGCACCAGGTCGCCCCTCAAAAAATGAAGAAACTTCAAGATGAACTGAACGTTACCTTGATCAGAAACCCCGATATCCTGGGACAGCTCGGGAAATCCCGGGGCTCGTCAAGGCGGCCGATTCTCATCGGCTTTGCCGCAGAAACCGAAAACCTCATCAGAAAATGCGACGGAAAAGCTCGTTCAAAAGAACCTTGACTTCATTGTTGCCAACAACCTCACTCAAAGAGGCTCCGGATTCGGATGCGATACCAATCAGGTGAAGATTATCGATCGCGGAGGAATCGTTACCGAACTGCCATCGTTGACCAAGGAAGAGGTTGCGGAACGGGTTTTTGATCGAATCGAGGCCTTGTTGAGTGATACGGAGTCATAGTGGAAAACGACGGCACCAGAAGAAGCGAAATTGCCACTGTCGTGAAACGCTTGAGATGGCATTTGACTGAGCTTCATCTGGCTGGAGTCAAGGACTGGCCGGTAATTGCGGGGCAACAACCCGGGCCGGGTCTGTCGAAGGTGAAAAACGGTTGGATGCCGGGAACTCCGCGCAAGCTCTTTCCGGCATCAGAGAAGACCTTGGCGACTGCCGGCGCTGCCGTCTGCGTGCCGGTCGGACCACGATCGTTTTCGGCGAGGGCTCGCCTCGGGCCCGGTTGGTCTTCGTCGGTGAAGGTCCCGGCTTTGAAGAGGACCAGCAGGGCCGCCCCTTCGTCGGAAGAGCGGGCAAGCTCCTCGACAGGATGCTCATGGCCCTGGGGTTCAGGCGTGAAGACGTCTACATATGCAATGTCGTGAAATGCCGCCCTCCCGATAACAGAACCCCCCTCCAGGACGAGATCGAGGCCTGCTCGCCGGTTCTCTTTCGACAGATCGAGGCCATTGCCCCTGCGGTGATCTGCGCCCTTGGAGCCTGCGCCGCACAGACTCTGCTCGCCACCACCAAGTCCATTTCCAGCCTGCGCGGCAAGAGGCATTCCTGGCGGGGCATGCCTCTGGTCTGTACTTTCCATCCCGCCTATCTCCTGAGAAATGCGTCTCAGAAAGCTTCAACCTGGCAGGACCTGATCATTGTTCATGAGATCCTGACAGGTCACCGGGAGGTCACTTGAATGAAAATCAATATTGCAGGAATATGCAGGATCTCTGTTTTCGGCGCCCTCCTCTGTTCGGCATGGATCGGCTTCGGCACGGTTCTGGCGGACACGGCACACATCAATATTGTCCAGGTTCAGGACTCGATCAATCCCGGAGTCGAGGACTTTCTCAAGTATGCCATCGACCGCTCCCGGGAAGAAGGGGCGGAGTGTCTGATTATCCTCCTGGACACCCCGGGAGGGTTAATGGCTTCGATGCGGGGGATCTCCCAGGCGATCTTGAACTCTACCGTTCCCATCGTCGTTTATGTCAGCCCGAGCGGCGCCCAGGCAGCTTCGGCGGGAGTCTTTGTCACCGTTGCTGCGGACATTGCCGCCATGGCCCCCGGCACCAATATCGGAGCGGCCCATCCCGTTTCGATTGGAGGCGGAGACGTCCAATCGACCATGAACGAAAAAGTGGTCAATGACATGGTCGCCTTTGCGCGAAGCATCGCCAGTCAGCGGGGAAGAAATGCGGAATGGCTCGAGGACGCCATCCGCAAAAGCGTTTCCATCACCGCCGACGAAGCCTTCGCAAAGAACGTGATCGACCTTGTGGCGGAAGATCTTTCAGGTCTGATCAAGAAGCTGGATGGCTGGGAAGTCATGAGGAAGGGATACACGCGAACGCTGCACACGGAAGGCATTGAGCAGCGAAGAATTGTTCCGGGATGGCAACACCAGGTCTTAGAGGCGATCAGCAATCCTAACATTGCGTATATTTTGCTCATGATCGGACTGGCAGGACTTTATTTCGAGCTCTCGCAACCAGGAGCCATTCTCCCCGGGGTGATTGGGGGCATCGCCCTGATTCTGGCCCTCTATGCCCTCCAGACGCTGCCGGTCAATTATGCGGGCATTCTCTTCATCCTCCTTGCGGTGCTTTTCTTCATCGTGGAGATCAAGGTGATGTCTCACGGGCTGCTCAGCTTTGCCGGAGTGCTCGCCCTGGTTCTGGGATCGCTCATGCTGTTTCGCGTTCCCGGCCACACCAATCGGCTGGCCATGTCGGTCTTCATCCCGACCGTCCTCATCGTCTCCGGTTTTTTCGTGACGGTGGCCACCCTTGCCTTTCGAGCTCAGATCCGAAGGCCGCAAATTGGAACGGAGGCCCTTTCCGGAATGATCGGAGAGGTGAAAAAGGATCTCATTCCGGAAGGGACGGTTTTCGTCAACGGTGAACTGTGGAATGCCGTGGCCGATGAGGACATATTTGCCGGGGAAAAGGTCGAAGTCGTCTCGGAAGAGAATTTAAGGTTGAAAGTCCGGAAAATCAGTGCTAGAGAGTAGTGAATTATTTCATTTGCAGCCTCTTGAACAGAAGGCTGCATGAGAGGAGAGGACGGTATGCCATATTACGGGATCATAGCGGTTGTCATCTTGGTGGTCCTCTTTCTGGCCAATGCCATACGCATTCTCAATGAATACGAGCGCGGCGTGATCTTCCGGCTCGGGCGAGTGATTCGCGCCAAGGGACCGGGTTTGATCATCCTCATTCCTTACATTGACCGGTTGCAGCGGGTGAGCCTCCGCCTGATAACAACGGACGTTCCACCGCAGGATGTTATCACTCGCGACAATGTTTCTGTGAAAGTTAGTGCAGTGATCTATTTTCGGGTCATTGATCCGGTGAAGGCTATTGTTTCCGTTGAAAATTACCTCTTCGCCACCAGCCAACTGGCCCAGACCACTCTGCGGAGCGTTTGCGGTCAGGGGGAACTGGATGACCTCCTGGCGGAGCGGGACAAAATCAATGCTCACATTCAGGAGATCCTTGACAGCCACACCGAACCATGGGGAATCAAGGTGACGGTGGTGGAAGTCAAGCAAATCGACCTGCCCATCGAAATGCAGCGGGCCATGGCCAAACAGGCGGAAGCGGAAAGAGAACGGCGTGCCAAGATCATTGGGGCCGAAGGGGAATTTCAGGCTGCTTCGCGCCTGGCCGAGGCAGCGGAGATTATGCAGCAACAGCCCATCGCCATCCAATTGCGCTACCTGCAAACGTTGCGGGAAATTGCCTCGGAGAACAATTCCACCACCATTTTCCCGATTCCCATAGATCTCTTTAAGCCATTCATTTCCATGGCAGAAATGTTTCAGAGCGGCCTGACAAAGGGGCCGCCGAAGGAGCAGATAAATGGGTAAGAAGAAAGAAAAGGAAAAGAAGGACAAGCCTCTGGAGAAAATGACCGCCAAGGAACTTCGCGAATTGGCTCTGTACTCTGGAGGGCATCGTGGGCGTCCACGCCATGAACAAGAATGAGCTGATCGCTGCGGTCAAGGAGGCCAAGGGCATTGCCGAAGAAAAGAAGGCGGGCGCCAAGGCTGATGTTGATGTTCGCTCCCTCAAGGCAAAGATCAAAGAACTGAAGGAAAAAAGATCTCTCGCCAAGGAAGCCGGCAATAGCGGGCTTGCCGATGCTTTCAGAAGGCGGATCAGCAATTTGAAGAAGAGAACGCGGCGGGCTGCGTGAGTGGGGCTTATGGGGATGGCTTCTGTGGGGAGAACCCGATGACTCGGGATGACGCGCTGGAGCTTTTGGGCTCCCATGTCAAGGCCGACAATCTCAAGAAACATTGTCTTCGCCACCGAAGCCATTATGCGTGAACTGGCCGTGAAGCTGGATCAGGACAAGGAATTGTGGGGCCATATCGGGTTGCTCCATGACCTTGATTTTGAGGACACCAAGGAACATCCCGAGATTCATGGGCGCAAAACGATCGAGATCCTTGCGCCCTACAAGCTTCCCCAAGAAGCGCTCGATGCGGTATTGCGGCACAACGCCGAGGCCCTGGGCTTGGAGCGTGAGACCGTTCTGGACCACGCCCTGACCTGCGCCGAAACGATTACGGGACTGATTGTTGCGGCGGCACTGGTCCATCCGGACAGGAAGATTGAGAGTCTGAATCCGCCTTCCGTCAGAAAGCGGATGAAAAGCAAGGATTTCGCTCGCAGTGTCAATCGGGATCACGTGGCCCTCTGCGAACGAATTAACATACCGCTGATGGATTTCATCGAGCTGAGCATCAAGGCTATGGCTGCCATCAGCGAGGATTTGGGACTCTGAAAGGAGAGTGGTGAGCGGAAAAGGCTGAACTTTATCAGGAGGGTTTAATGGAATTAAAGAAGAATGTGGTTGCGGCAATATCATCAGCGTTAGGTGCGTATATTCAAATGGAACAGGAAGCAGCGGCGCTGATGGCTCTTCAGCAGAAAGCGCTTGCGGAAAAACCCTATCAGCCGTATCTTCCCTACGCCATGGCGGGGCGCCAAGCTGCCATGGAAGCCAGGTGGATGTGGCAGATGCGCTTGGTTCGCTAGACGCGTGACCGGGTCGAACCCAGGCAATCCCATTGCACTGAGAGTGTTTGGTACCGATGGAAACAAAGAGTAATTGGCCCTGAGTTGTAGTATCAAGTCCTGGCTGCAATAACCTGAAGAGAAATACATCTTTCAGGATTAGATAGCCCTTCCGGAAGAAACGGAATCTGGTGCTGAGCTGGGGTGAGTTGAGTGGAATCTCGCGAACGGAAAAAACGGAAAAGAGGAGAATTACGGATGGGAAACAACGAATACCTTCATGGCACATCACTGATTGCAAAGCTCGTTGATGATCCAGCCCCTGCAGTGGACAATCCGATCAAGATCGGCGATCTGACCATGCGTGATGGGCACCAATCGCTTTTCGCCACCCGCGGCAGAACCGAGGACCTCTTGCCCATCGCCGAGAAAATGAACGAGGTGGGCTACTGGGCGATGGAGGTTTGGGGTGGAGCAACCTTCGACACCATGCATCGCTTCTTGAATGAAGACCCCTGGGTGCGAATCCGCGAACTGAAGAAAGTTCTGACCAAGACCCCCATGATGATGCTGCTGCGCGGGCAGAATTGCGTAGGGTATAGAAATTACGCAGACGATTTTGCCGAGGCTTTCACGGAGCGGGCTGCCATCAATGGTATCGACGTTTTCCGGACCTTTGATGCCCTCAACGATTTCCGTAACTTTGAAGCGGTTATCAAGCCCATCAAAAAGCTCGGCAAGCACTTCCAGGGGACCATCTGTTACTCCCTGACCCTGCGCCGCATGGGCGGCCCGGTTTACAACCTGGACTATTATGTGAAGAAGGCCAAACAGCTGGAAGACATGGGCGCAGACTCGCTCTGTATCAAAGACATGGCCGGTCTGGTTGCCCCGTACGATGCCTACTATCTGGTCAAAGCGCTCAAAGCCAATATCAAGATTCCGGTTCACCTGCACAGCCATTTCACCTCCGGCATGGCGGACCTGGCCCTGCTGAAGGCGATCGAAGCCGGTGTCGACATCGTTGATACCTGCCTGGCGCCTTGGGCCTACCGAAGCTCCCATCCGGCGATTGAACCTCTGGTGGTCACGCTGAGACACACCAACCGCGACACCGGCTTTGACCTCCTTAAGCTCGCCGAGTGCGGCGCCTGGTTTGAGAAGGTCTCACCCAAGTATCGTTATCTCCTCGACGACCGCATGTCCACCATCGACATCAACGTGCTCCTGCACCAGACCCCGGGCGGCATGCTCTCCAACCTGATCAATCAGCTGCGTGACATGGGCGCTTCCGACCGCCTCAATGACGTGTTCGAAGCCCTGCCGCAGGTTCGAAGAGAAATGGGTCAGGTGCCCCTGGTCACCCCAACCAGCCAGATCGTCGGCATTCAGGCGGTCAACAACGTCCTCTTCGACACTCCGGAAGAGCGCTACAAGATGATTTCGGCCCAGTCCAAAGACCTGTTCTATGGCCTCTATGGGGAGACCCCGGTGCCCCTGGATCCCGTAATTCAGAAGAAGGCGCTCAAGGGCTACCCCAAAGGCGAAGTTCCCGATCACGTGCCGCCCGGGTGAGACCATCGAACCCGAAATGCCGAAGAACCATGAGGACACCAAGGGTCTGGCCAAGGACATCGACGATGTCATCATCTACGGCATGTACCCCATGACCGGTATGCGCTTCCTGAAATGGAAATACGGCATTGAGCCGGTTCCGCAAGGAAGTCATAGGCCAAGACCCTCGAAGATTGCGCGCGTGAGGCCGAGTTGATCAAGAAGGCGCTCGCCGGCAAGCTCGTCGAGAAGCCCGAAAAAGTGGTTCCCGAAAAGGGTGAGGGGATCCGCACGTTCAACGTATTTGTGGATGGCGACTACTTTGAGGTTGACGTTGAGCAGGTTGGCGGCGCCGCCCCGGTGATCACCTCGATCGCCCCGGTCGCCCAGCCCGCCGCTCCGGCTCCGAAACCGGCTGCCGCTCCGGCTCCCAAGCCTGCCGCAGCAGCCGCTCCGGCCCCCAAGGCCGCCGCTCCCGTGGCCGGCGGCACCAAGATGGAATCCCCCATGCCGGGCATGGTCATTCGCTATGAAGTGAAAGAAGGCGATACGGTCAAGGCCGGCGATGTCATCATGGTTCTCGAAGCCATGAAGATGGAGAACTCTCTCACCAGCCCGGCTGACGGCGTGGTCAAGCAAATCTGCTGTCAGGCGGGTGAGAGTGTACAGAAGGGTACGGTGTTGGCGGTTATTGGTTAACTGAAGCGAGTGAGCATTTGTTGAATCTCGAGTGGACGAAATCGAAGGAGAAGAAAATGGCGTTGAAGAAGAATAAGATCACTGTAGTTGGCGCGGGTTTCGTGGGTGCCACGGCAGCCCACTGGGCAGCATCCAAAGAACTCGGGGATGTTTGCATCGTCGATATCATCGAAGGCATGCCCCAGGGCAAAGCCCTTGATTTGTTCCAGGCGTCTCCGGTTGAGGGTTTTGATTCCAATGTGATCGGCACCAATGATTACAAGGACACCGCCGATTCCGACATCGTCATCATCACCGCCGGTGTGCCCCGCAAACCCGGGATGAGCCGGGACGATCTGCTTGCCATCAACACCAAGATCGTCAAAGAGGTCACGGAAAATATTGTAAAATATTCTCCCAATGCGATCTTGATCATCGTATCCAATCCTCTGGATGCCATGACCTATGTCGCCCACAAGGTCAGTGGGTTTCCCACCAATCGTGTCATCGGCATGGCCGGCGTCCTGGATGCCGCCAGGTTCCGCGCCTTCATCGCGATGGAACTCGATGTCTCCGTGGAAGATGTGAACGCCTTTGTCCTCGGCGGCCATGGCGATACCATGGTGCCCCTGCCCCGCTACAGCACGGTTGCCGGCATTCCGCTGCCCGACCTGCTTCCGGCGGACAAGATCGAAGCCATGTGCAAACGCACCGCCAACGGCGGCGCCGAGATCGTGAACCTGCTGAAGACCGGCAGCGCCTTCTTTGCCCCGTCGGCCTCGGCCGTTGAGATGGCGCAATCGATCCTGAAAGACAAAAAGCGCATCCTGCCTTGCTGTGTCTACTGTGACAAAGAATACGGCGCAGGCGGCTACTTTGTCGGCGTACCGGCGAAGCTGGGTAAGAACGGTGTTGAGCAGATCATAGAAATCAAGCTGACGCCTGAAGAGAAGGCGGCATTTGACAAGTCCGTGGCAGCAGTGAAAGAGCTGGTCAAGGCTCTGCCGATCTAAGTTCATCGCTTACAGCAAGAAAAAAGGCGGCTTCAAGCCGCCTTTTTTTGTTCCAAGTCCTTTTGCGCAAGCGAGTTCCTTCTGGTTCGAACCCTTGCTTGTGGAATGCCGCTCAAGTCCGGGAAAAACTCCACTTCACGGCAAAATTGTTGATACTCGCCTCATCATGGTGTAAGAGGGCATCCTGAAAAGCCTGCAATCGGTCACAGGTCCTGCTGCATTCCTCCTTGCTCCCATTCACATTCTCACACGTTCGACAGGGACTCTCCACAGTTCTAGCGTAATTGGCAGCCATCGCTCGCATCCTCCTTACAAATCCGCATCAACTGTCACAAGATTCCAAATATGCTAAAACTTCTGCCATTTTGAATGAAGCTTTAGAGGCTGTCAAGCTCCTTTCTGCACAAAACGCCCAACCTTTCTTTCCACCGCTTGCTCATCTTGTCTCCGTTGGTGTCCCCATTTTTGATCTGGCCCATCAATTACTGTTGCATCTTCCGGCACTTGCTGCTATAGCTGTTAGTGAAATATATTGTGAAGGCCCTGGATCCGTTGACACTTTTGGCTGGTGGAGGTAGCGCACAGAAAGAATTGCAGAATTAACCCGTCTCCTTTTATTCATCACGCTCCGGCTCACTTTTCATGGTCCTCTCCGGGTGGGGATGATGAGGGTGATCCACTAGTGCTCGAACAGGTAAGTTCGTGCTTTTTTTAACAGAGTCCGTTGGGGAAGCCTCTCGGACGGCATCGTGTGGAATTCGTGTTGAGGAGGGTAAGCATGTTTGACGAAAAGGTGTTAGAGAAAATCAAAGCTGGAAAAGAGAAATGGGATCAGGGACCTGTTGCAAAAACACTCGCCAAATCACCCGAGCAGAAACCCGTGTTCACCACCATTTCGGGGACGCCGGTTGAGCGGCTTTACACCCCCCTGGATGTTGCCGGGTCAGGATTATGACCGGGACCTCAGCTATCCCGGAATGTACCCCTACACGCGCGGGGTGCAGCCGACCATGTATCGCGGCCGTTATTGGACCATGCGTCAATACGCGGGATTCGGGACCGCCAAACAGACCAACGAGCGCTATCGCTACCTGTTGAAACAGGGGCAGACCGGATTGAGCGTCGCTTTCCACCTTCCGACTCAGGCCGGTTACGACAGCGACGACCCGCTTTCCATGGGTGAAGTAGGGAAAGTGGGCGTTGCCATTGACTCGATCGATGATATGAAGGTCCTTTTCGATGGTATTCCGCTCGACAAGGTCTCAACCTCAATGACCATCAACGCTGCTGCTACGGTCCTTCTGGGCATGTACCTGGCCCTTGCGGAAGAACAGGGAGCATCTTGGGACAAGGTGAGCGGCACCATACAGAACGACGTCTTGAAGGAAATCATCTGCCGCGGCCAGTACATTTATCCACCCAAGCCCACCATGCGGCTGACGGTCGACCTGATTGAGTTCTGCCAGAAGCATGTTCCCAAGTGGAACACGATCAGTATCAGTGGCTACCACATCCGTGAATCCGGCTCCACCGCAGCCCAGGAAATGGCTTTCACCATCGCTGATGGGATTGCTTACGCCCAGGCATGTGTCGATCGCGGGATGGATGTTGATTCCTTTGGACCGCGCTTGAGCTTCTTCTTCAACGCTTTCACCAACGTTCTGGAAGAGGTTGCCAAGTTCCGCGCCGCTCGCAGGTACTGGGCCAAGGTGATGAAAGATCGCTTCAAGGCAAAGGACCCGCGTTCCATGATGCTGCGCTACCATGTCCAGACCGGTGGCGTTACCCTGACCGCACAACAGCCGCTCAATAACATTGTTCGCGTAGGCCTGCAGACCTATGCAACCGCGTTGGGCGGTGGTCAGTCACTCCACACCAACTCTTACGACGAGGCCCTTTGCCTGCCCACTCAGCAGGCCGTAACGGTGGCTCTGCGCACCCAGCAGCTCGTCGCCGAGGAAAGCGGCGCCACGGATACCATCGATCCTCTGGCGGGCTGCTACTACGTAGAGGCCATGACCGACAAGATCGAAGCTGAAATCGATGCCTACATCAAGAAGATCGATGCCATGGGTGGCACTCTGGTCGCCATCGAGCAGGGTTACATCCAGAAAGAGATCCAGAACAGCGCTTACCGGTTCCAGAAAGAGATCGAGTCCGGCGAGCGTGTTTACGTCGGTATCAACAAGTACACCATGGAAGAACCGCCTCCAACAGGTCTTCTGAAGGTGGATATGTCGGTGGGAGACGTTAAGGCCGCAGAGCTGAAGAAATTTCGCGCAGCAAGAGATCAGGCCAAGTGGAAGGCAGCTCTGGATAAGTTGCGGGAAGTCTCTAAGACGAACGAAAATGTCATGCCTGCAGTAATCGAAGCCGTTAAGGCAAAAGCCACCGTCGGTGAGATCTGCAATGTGTGGCGAGACGTTTTCGGTGAATATCGACCCAAAGAATTCGTCTAGAAGATCAGAACTTCACGATCATGAACTGTTCGATTAGCGGAGGTAATTTTCCATGGCAAAGAAGATCAAAATGATAGTAGCAAAACCTGGTCTGGATGGACACGACCGCGGCGCCAAGCTGTTGGCGAGGATCTTTGCGGAAGCCGGAATGGAGGTCGTCTACACGGGACTCCGCCAGACCCCTGAGATGATCGTTCAGACCGCCATCCAGGAAGATGCGGACGTCGTCGGATTGAGCAGCCTTTCCGGAGTGCACAACTATTTCTTCCCCAGGGTTGCGGAACTGCTCCGTGACAAGGGCCTCAACGACGTTCTGCTGGTGGGCGGCGGCATCATCCCCGTGGAGGACTATGAGGGTCTCAAGAAAGCCGGAGTGAGCGGCATTTTCGGACCTGGAACGCCAACCACGGAAATTGTGGCCTTCATTCAGAACAATGTTCGGGGTCGCGGGTAAGACGGCTGAACACCTTTTGGCACCGGTCGAAGCATGAATTCTGTTGATTGATCGGGGAGAGAAATCTCGAAAGAGGTTGAACCTCCCCGATCATCCTCAAAGGGAATCGTGCTTTTGCTTTAGCCAGTGAAAGTTAAAGAGTCAGGTCTTTTGGCAAACCCCTGTTCGTCTAGGTACTTCCTGTAAAGGGAAGTCGGTTGGCTCAAGTCGGGGCCCTGAGGGATTCTGCAAGAGTACGTTCGGCCGAATCCTTTAAGAGCCTGTAATAAGAATCGAACTCGTGGTTAGGTACTGAAGGGGAAAGCGGTGCAGAGTGCAGTGCCGAGGGATTACGTCGCGGAGATCCTTGGAGGATCTCCGATGGCGGTTGCGCGGTTGATCACCTGGCTGGAGGATGAAGACGAGAGGGCATTCCAGTGTATGGTGCAGCTTTATCGGCACACCGGTAAAGCCTACATCATTGGTATTACGGGTTCGCCGGGAGCGGGGAAAAGCACCCTCACCGACCGCTTGACCCATCACATTCGGAAAGCGGGACTGACGGTCGGAATTATCGCCGTGGATCCTTCCAGTCCCTTCACCGGCGGGGCGATCCTGGGAGACCGCGTCCGCATGAGTGAACACAATCTGGATCCGGACGTCTACATCAGGAGCATGGCGACCCGCGGGTTTCTCGGGGGTATGTCCAAAGCTACCGGGGATGTGGTAAAGGCCCTCGACGCTTTTGGCAAAGAGGTGGTCATTATCGAAACCGTCGGCGTGGGTCAGGATGAAGTGGACATTATCGGGATTGCCGACACCACCTGTCTGGTCCTGGTTCCAGGCCTGGGCGATGCGATTCAGAGCATGAAGGCCGGGATCATGGAAATCGCCGACGTCTTTGTCATCAACAAGGCGGATCGGGCCGGGGCTGATCAATTGTCGGCTGAGGTTACTTATCGAGTCGAGCAGGATGCCACCATTAAGCCGAGCGATTGGACTCCTCCCATTGTCAGTACCGTCGCGGTCAATGATGAAGGCGTGGACCAATTGTGGCAGGCAATCGGACAGCACCGCAACCATTTGGAAAAAAGCGGCAAGCTCCTGGAAAAACGCCGCGAGCGCACCTATCGCGAAACCCTTCGCATGATCCACAATGAGCTCTTTCGAGTGGTGCGCGAGCAACTCCAGAGCACGGGGCAACTTGATAATCTGGTAGAGGATATTTTGGATCACAGGAATGATCCGTACACCATCATGCGCCAGATCGTCAATAAATGGCTTTCAATTTCCCAGAAATAGCAGGAGGGCATCATGAAGGTTCTGAAAGTCGACCACATCGGCATTGCCGTAACCAGCATCGATGACGCCAAGAAGCTCTACAGCGATATCCTGGGGCTGCCCCATGCCGGAAGTGAAACGGTGGCAGAGCAGAAAGTAACCACCGCCTTCTTCCCGGTGGGCGACACCGAAGTGGAACTGCTCGAATCGACCGCTCCGGACGGCCCCATCGCCAAATTCATCGAAAAGAACGGCGGTCGAGGCGGGGTCCAGCACATCGCCTTTAGGGTGGAAAACATTGAGAAGCTCTGGCCGAACTGAAAGCCAAAGGTGTGGCTCTGATCGACGAAAAGCCGCGCATGGGCGCCGGCGGCGCAAAGATCGCCTTCCTTCACCCCAAGTCCACCTTTGGCGTGTTGGTCGAAATCTCCGAAAGAGAATAGCAGGGCTCCAGGGCACGGTTCGCCGTGCCCTTCCCTTCCTCTCACGCCAAATTTCCCTTGACCTCCTTTTGGTTCCCCGAGAATTTCCGTTATCCTCTATATCTCCTTGCAGTGTGCCCGCAAGCGGTATAATTTAATGCAAGCTTACCGACCAAATCCGGGAAATTTAGGCCAACCGGGCGTCCGCCCGATGCACGGCATGGGGCTGTGCGGTGCGGGTCGTCCCCAGATACTGAAGGAGTAGGATCAACATGAAGCGAACGCTGGCGCTTTTAATCATCTCCGTCTCCCTGATGATGCCCGGCCTTGCTCGGGGCGTCGTTCAGGCCGACTTCGAGGTCGACACTACGCAAAACCTTTTCAACTTGTGCACGGCCCCCGTTTCCGACCCGCTCCACAAAGAAGCTATCCATTTCTGCCACGGTTACCTGGCGGGAGCCTATGATTACTACAAGGCTTCCACCGGAGGCCCCGACGGCAAGCGTTTGGTCTGTCCTCCCAACCCCGCCCCGTCACGGAACGAAGCCATAGCCATGTTCGTCGAATGGATGAAGACACACCCGCAATTCATGGGCGACGAAGCGGTCGATACCGAGTTCCGGTTCCTCATGGAAAAATGGCCCTGCAAACCCTAGCGGGCCGCGATGCCGAACTTCTCGGGGTTTTCGCTGCAACTCCCGCTTGACCGGGAATGACAGCTTTGCTAGAAGGTATGCCACGCGCGGGAAGCCTGCAGGGATGTTTTTCCGCTTTGCATAACTTCCTGAAGGATGGTGATCTTGGGAGGCATGTTCGAGCCACTGCGAAAGAGAACTGAATAGACGTTCGAAGGGGCCGTGGATGCTTCTCGTCATCCACGGCCTTTCTCGTTGCCGACAACGGCGGCATGACGGCCCAACCGAAGGAATCCGGTCCCGGAGCAAGACGTGACAACACGACAAATTCTTCTTGGCAATGAAGCAATCGCCTACGGGCTTCTCGAGTCGGCTTGTACCATGGCAACTTCTTATCCGGGAACGCCGGCCTCGGAAGTCCTTGGCGCCCTTGTGAGACTTAAAAAGCTGCATGGCTTTAAGCTTCATCTTGAATGGTCCATCAACGAAAAAGTCGCCTTCGAAGTGGCTCTTGCCAACAGTTTCACGGGGCGACGTTCAGCTGTAATCATGAAGCAGGTTGGGCTCAATGTGGCCGCCGACCCCTTGATGAGCGCCGCCTACACCGGCGTGAAGGGCGGTTTCGTCGTGGTCGTGGCCGACGATCCCGGCCCCCACAGCTCGCAAACCGAGCAGGACAGTCGCTTCATGGCCATGGCCGCAAAGCTCCCCGTGCTCGACCCATCCTCTCCGGCCGAAGCCAGGGATTTCGTTAAGTCCGCCATGACCCTTTCCGAAAAATATGAAATCCCCGTGCTGCTGAGACCCACCACGAGGGTCTGCCACGCACGACAGGACCTTGATCTGCGCCTCTTTTCCGAAAAGGTTGAAGCGCCTCTTTTCGAAAAGAACCCGGGACGATGGGCGGCAACACCGAAGTTTAGACTGCTCCTGCACCGCCAGTTGAACGAAAAAATAGAAAAGATCGCCCTCGATCCGGAATTTCGCCCTCACCTGGTGAACGGGAAAGAAACCTCATCTTCGCCTTCGGTCGAGCCGCGCACTTGCATCGTGGCCTCCGGCGCGGTGCTGGCTTATGCCCGGGAAGTCCTCCTCGATCTGGGGCTCTGGGATAAAATCCCCCTCTACAAGGTCCCCCTGCCCTACCCTCTGTCGCCCGCCTTTCGCGACGAGGCGCTCTCGCACTACCAGCGGATTCTGATTCTCGAGGAATCCTATCCGGTCATCGAACTGCAGTTTCAGAACCGAGAGCGCGTATTTGGCCGCACCACAGGTACCGTGCCCACCTCGGGAGAACTCCTCCCTGAAGTGGTCGAAACCATTCTGCGGGACTTTTGTCGGTTTCCTCCGGCATCACCCATTCCCGCGCCCGCCTCGCCCGGACGAAGGCCGACCCTTTGTGCCGGTTGCCCGCATCGCGCCGCCTTCTTTGCCATTAAGAAGGCCTTCCCCAAGGGCATATATCCCGGCGATATCGGCTGCTATACCCTCGGACTCAACCTGGGCGCCGTGGACACCGTGCTCTGCATGGGTTCATCCATCAGCCTGGCCACCGGCTTTTACCATGCCTACCAGGCAGGCGCACAGGGCTCTCCGGGAATCTGCGCCACGATCGGGGATTCTACGTTCTTCCACGCCGGAATCCCCGCTCTCATCAATGCCGTGGTGCAGGGCGCCCGATTCGTGCTGGTTATTCTTGATAACAGCACCACCGCCATGACCGGACATCAACCTACGCCGGCTTCCGGAAAGACGCTCGACGGGGTGCACGTTCCAAAGCTTTCCATTCCCGACCTGGCTCGCGCCTGCGGGGTTGGGTTCGTTGCCGAAGAGGATCCCTACCATACCGATGCCCTGATCGAACTGTTGAAAAAGGCCAGAAAGCATTCTCAGGCCAAAAAGGGCGGCGTGGCTGTGGTCATTGCCCGGCGCCCCTGTTTGATGGATCGCGGCCAGGCCGAACCCCGGAAGCCGGGATTCGGTGAAGGCCACCGAAAAATGCAAAGGATGCGGTTTTTGCGTCAAGCACTTTGAATGCCCGGCATTGCTGTCCCGGGGAGATAAACAGCCCATCGGCATCGATCAGGGCCTCTGTTCCGGCTGCGGCGTCTGCATCATGGTCTGCCCGCATAAGGGACTGGAGAGAGTAGGCAGTAAGCAGTAGAGGAGCAGGGGGAAGGGAGAAAGACCGGTTGTAAGGGAGGTGGGGATGCAGCAGATCATTGTGAGTGGGATCGGGGGGCAGGGAGTGCTCTTTGTGACCAGGCTCCTGGCGGAGACGGCTCTGGCGCTGGACTGCTCGGTGCTCATTTCCGAGACCCATGGGATGGCCCAGCGCGGGGGCAATGTTGTCAGTCATCTCAAGGTCGGAAGCCTCATCAGCGCCAGCCCCCTGATTCGACCCGGCAGAGCGGATGTTTTTCTCGGTCTTCATTCGGGCTCATTTCAGGTGCACGGATTCTATTTGAAACCGGACGGCAAGGCTTTCTGCAATACTTCCGAGAAAGATTCACGGTATGAGATCGATGCCACTCGCATTGCTGCGGATCTGGGCTCTCCGGTTTCCGCCAATCTGGTTCTGCTCGGGTTTGCCGCAGCGTCCGGGTTGCTGTTTTGCGGGCCTGAAGACCTGGAAAGACAACTTGTGCGCTTTGGAGGAAAGCGCCAAGAGATCAACATCAAGGCCTTTCATGCGGGACTGGCAGCTCAAGAACAGGACCGGCAATAAAACCAGCCGCGTTCGTCGGACGCGCCTCACCCGTCAAAGGCGACCCCTCACGGTTCGCTAACGGCTAATCACTGATCACTAACCACTGGTTTTTTATGTGGCTCCATCTTTTTCCGCAATTTTTTATTTCCGGCATAACCAATGGCAGCATCTATGCGCTCATCGCCCTCGGGTTCTGTCTCATACAAAACGCCACCGGGTTGGTGAACTTCGCCCAGGGCGATTTTGTCATGATCGGCGCCATGCTGATGATCACCCTTTACCAGGGTGCTCATCTGCCCATGCCCCTGGCTTTTGTTCTTGCCATGGGAACCGTTGCCGTCATCGGTGTCGCCCTCCAACAGGGCCCGATCAAGCATTCCCGAAATCATGACATCCTTTCCCTGGTCATGATCACCATCGGCGCTTCCATCTCCTTTCGGGGGACCGCGATGCTGGTCTGGGGGAAGAATGCCCGCACCCTCACGCCCCTGGGAGGCGACTCCCCAATCCTGTTTCTAAACGCAGCCATTCTTCCTCAATCGCTCTGGATTCTGGCCCTTTCCCTGGTCGTCTTGGTGATTCTGTACCTGTTCTTTCATCGCACCCTCCTGGGCAAAGCCATGCGGGCTGCTGCGGACAACCCCTTCGGCGCCGTCCTTATCGGCATTTCCGTCCGCCGGATCGTTGCTTTGGCTTTCGCTTTGAGCGGTGCCCTCGGTGCCTTGGCCGGAATCCTGATCGCCCCCATTACCAGCATGAGCTATGACGACGGCCTGATGCTCGGACTTAAGGGCTTTGCCGCCGCTATTCTGGGGGGTTACGGGAGTGTGCTCGGTGCGGTCGTCGGCGGGCTGAGCCTCGGAGTATTGGAGGCACTGGGAGCCGGTTACATATCGTCCGCATCCAAAGATGCCGTAGCCTTTCTCATTCTGCTGTTCATTCTGTTCGTCAGGCCTTCCGGCTTGTTCGGACACGGCGGAGTGCGCCGGCTTTGATGAGGACCCGAAGAAAGCTCCCTCAAGATGGCGACGGTTGAGTCGATTTGGAAAATCTGAGCATTAAATCATCATTCCCTGAACGGCGCTCTCTGGTGCTCATACCCGGAGACTGGCGGGCATTGCTCTTGCTGGCCTCGGGGGCATGGCTTCTACCATCCTTTCTGCCCAACGACTACCTCCTGCTGCTCTTCAATGTTATGGCCCTGAACGCCATGGTGGTGCTCGGTCTTAACCTGCTTATCGGCTCCACCGGCCAAGTTTCTCTCGGGCACGCCGCATTTTATGGAATGGGAGCCTACCTCTCGGCCATCGCCAGCACGACCTGGCAGTGGCCCCTTGCCGCCGCGTTTGCGGTGGCTATCCTGGTGGTGGCAATCACCAGTTTTCTGCTGGCCTTGCCGACCCTTAGGCTCGAGGGCCACTACCTGGTCATGGCTACCCTGGGGTTCAACATTATCGTGAGTATTCTTCTTGGCCACCTGGATGAAATCACCGGCGGCCCGTCGGGCTTCCCCGGCATTCCCAGGCTCCACTTCGGAGCGTTCACGCTCAGTACCGATCGCAGCTTCTATTACTTCATCTGGACCCTTTTCCTGATTCTTTTCGCCCTGACTCTCAATCTCAACGACTCCCGCATCGGCAGGGCCCTGCAGTCCATCCATGAAAGAGAGTTGACCTCTCAGGCATTGGGCATTCCTTCCCACCGCTACAAAGTCATGACTTTTGTGTTGAGCGCCGTCTACGCGGCGACAGCCGGTTTCTGCTACGCTCATTACGTCACCTTCATCAGCCCCAAAACCTTTGACATCTTCTATTCCGTCCAGATCGTCACCATGGTGGTCGTGGGAGGCATGGGCAGCATCTGGGGAGGGCTGGCCGGGGCCGCGCTGCTCACCGCGTTGCCTGAGGTGCTGCACCATTTTGAAGACTTTCACGTCCTCCTCTACGGCCTGGTCCTCACCGGAGTGCTGGTCTTCTGCCCGCAGGGACTCATCCCCACCGTGCTTCGCTTGGGTCGCTCGCTCGTTCGCTTAAAGGGACGGAAGATCACGGGAACGGCGGAACCGGTGAAGACAGGGATTGCAAGGGGAGCGGACCGCAGCGCGCCCCCTTCGGCACACCCCGCAACCGCCTCGCCGAATGTGCCCAATCCTCGGACCGACCCGCCTCTCTTGGCTGTGGCGGGGGTTTCCTTGAATTTTGGCGGCCTGGAAGCACTTCATGAAATCACCCTGAGCGTTTACCCGGGCGAAATTGTCGCCCTCATCGGTCCCAACGGAGCCGGCAAAACCACACTCCTCAACGTCATCTCCGGCCTGCTCAGGCCCCGGGAAGGAAGCGTCGTTTTGCAGGGGGCGGCGCTCGTGCACCTTGCCCCCTATCAGATCGCTTCCTCGGGCATTGCCCGCACTTTTCAGGCGGCCCAGATCTACCAGCGTCTGAACGTCATCGAGAATGTCCTCCTGGGGCTTCATGTGCACGGCAGGGCGGGAATCTTCGCCGCCTATTTTCACACCCCTGGAGAACGCCGGGAGGAAAAGGAGCTCCGCGCAAAGGCATTGGCGCTTCTGGAGGATTTCAAAATCGCCGACAAAGCGCTCTTGCCGTCCCGGGAGCTCAGTCTCTTCGAGCACAAACTGCTCGAGTTTGCGCGCGCCCTTGCCCTCTCCCCGCAGGTTTTGCTCATGGACGAGCCGGTTGGCGGCTTGAACCCGAGGGAGAGCGAAGCTCTCGTCGACCATGTCTCCGGGCTTCGCCGCCGCGGCCTGGGGATCATTCTCGTCGAGCATGACATGAATGTGGTGATGAGCCTTGCCGATCGTGTGATTGTGCTGCAGAATGGCTGCACCATCGCTTCGGGAGCACCTCGTGAGATCCAGAAAGACCCGAGGGTGATTGCCGCTTATCTGGGCAACAGAAGAGGTCAACAATCACGAACTGCCGGCGGAAATGCTTAATTTCCGCTTCGCGCTCTTCGTGTCCTTCGTGGTCAAGAAAGAGGCTGCGCGCCACCGACGGATGCGGCATTAACGTGCGGAGGGTTGTAGAAAGTTGCTAAGAGTCAACGGGCTGTCGGCTCGATACGGATCCATTCAGGTTTTGCGCCGGGTGACATGCCACATCGAACAGGGAGAAGTGGTTGCCCTGATCGGATCCAACGGCGCCGGAAAGAGCACTTTGCTGCGCGTTATCAGCGGACTCCACCGGCCCTCCGAGGGAGCGGTCGAGTTCATGGGGATTTCCCTCCATCAGATGGCTCCGGAGCGCATCGTGCGCCTGGGGCTCGTGCAGGTCCCGGAAGCAAGACAGCTTTTCCCGAACCTGACCGTACTGGAGAACCTGGAGCTGGGAGGCTACCTGTTGGGTCGAAAGCACATTGCCGAGCATCAGGAAAAGATGTTCCGGCTCTTTCCCATTCTTTTTGATCGCCGGCACCAAAAGGCCGGGACGCTCAGCGGCGGAGAACAACAGATGCTTTCCATTGCTCGTGCCCTGATGGCAAAACCGCGCCTGCTCCTTCTCGATGAACCCTCCCTGGGGCTTGCTCCGCTCGTGGTGGAGGAGATCTATCAGACGCTTCAGAGGCTTCATGAGGAAGGGACCACGATCCTGCTGGTGGAACAGAATGCCATGGGCGCACTGGAGATCGCGGAACGCGCCTATGTTTTGGAGACCGGCCGCATCGTCCTTTCCGGCAAGGCGAGTGAGCTGATGGAACATGACGACGTGCAGAGGGCTTACCTGGGAAGAGACTACCAGCATAAGTGGGAACGATAGAGGGGGGATCCCATGGTACAAGTGACCGAGCGATTACCGATCACGGGAGGAGACCCGCCGGCTGCAGATGGAACAGCTGCAGATGACGCTCAATCGAGCGTACTTCAAGGTAGACTTCTACCGGAAGCGGATGGACTCCCTTCACCTGCTTGCCCGAGGACGTTGCTTCGCGTGACGACCTGGGCCTCTTCCCCTTCACCACCCGGCAGGACTTGGCGGAACATTACCCTTACGGGCTTTTTGCCGAGCCGCTGAAGAGCATCGTCCGCTTGAAAATCAGCAATCCGGCGTGGCTGGATCAGCAGCGGCCGATCGTCATCGGCTTCACCCGCCACGACGTCGCCATGTGGCAATCGCTGATGGTCCGGCTTTACAAGCAGCTCGGGGTTACCGAACGGGACATCGTGCAGGTGGCCTTTAATTACAGCCTTTTCCCGGGAGCATTTACCTTCAACCACGCCGCCGAAATCCTGGGGGCGACGCTGGCGCCCTCGGCGACCATCTCCGCCACCCTGCAACTGCAGATCATGCAGGATTTTCGCTCCACGGTCCTGGCCACGACGGCCGCGTTTGCCCTGCACATGGCTGAGACCATGGAGCGCCGGAGTGTCGAGCGCATCGGGGCTCTCTTTGCGCCTCATTCTTCTGGGACCGGACCCTTTGGCCGAAAGCACCCGGCAGCGTCTCGAAACCGCCTTCAAGGTCCCGGTTTACGGGCTTTACGGGGTGAATGAAATGGTGGAACCGGGGGTCGCCGGAGAATGCCCCGCCCAAGACGGGCTGCACCTTGCCGAAGACCAATTCCTGGCCGAGATCGTCCACCCGGCCACCGGCGAACCGGTCGCTCCGGGCCATGAGGGAGAGCTCGTACTGACCACCCTCACCACCGAAGCCTATCCGCTCATCCGTTATCGGACGGGGGATATCACCGTGCTGAGAGAGGCGCCATGCGTCT
The DNA here is from genome assembly GCA_963844985.1 of uncultured delta proteobacterium. Taxonomy (GTDB): domain Bacteria; phylum Desulfobacterota; class Syntrophobacteria; order Syntrophobacterales; family Syntrophobacteraceae; genus JADGQM01. Next base: position 95,886 of record CAWJQV010000025.1, on the reverse strand, counting down.
GCGGCCGCACTTCGGCACGACTGGCGCCGATTCTCCGCCGCACCGACAACCGGATTTCCATCCGCGGCATCCCGCTCTACCCGGAGCAGGTCGAGGCCCTCTTGCGGGGAATCGACCCCGCGCTCGACGACTTCAGACTGGTCGTGTACACCAGCCACGGCATGGGCGAACAGCTTGAGATATACTTGGCCAGATCTTCAGCCCACGACTTTCCGGGCGGCACTCGCTCCCAATACCTCGAACTTACGAGAAGCCACGTTCGGCGCGTCCTGGGCCTTGGCGCGCGCGTCCAGATTGTGGACCCGGAGCGCTTGCCCAAAGAAGGGCTGACCTACAAAACCATCTTCAGAAACGCGACTGCTCTTGACGGCCACTAATAATCATATTCCCGCATCATCCAGGCGAAGCTTGGCCTCGCGGTTCTTGAGCAAGGATGAGAAGTCCGAACGGTCCGGTAGAGCCCGTGTTTCAGATTCCTGTGAAAGGCCGCCCGTCAAGAGTTGAAGGATTGAAACCCGTGCGATCAGCAAAGATAGATAATGGTTAGACCTGGCTTTCCTTGGACGTCCTTTTCGCTGGAGTGGCGGGTAGTGTCTCTTTCTTCCAGGAGACCGCAAGGCAGAGCAGTCCGGCGAGGGTGGGCGGCAGCCAGATGAGGGCATGCGCGAGAAGCGTGAAAGCCGTCGCCTCCCCCCGTGCCACCCCGTACGTCATCATTCCCGCGATGGCAAAATAATCGAAGGTCCCGATTCCGCCGGGACCCCCGGGAATGAGCATCGCCAGGGTGCCGCCGGCCAGGGAAAGCCATGGTCCCGCGCCGGCGTTTTCGATAGCCAGAGAGCGGGCGATCATCTCAAAAGCGGCACCCTCCAGAACCCACAGGAAGAGCGATAAGAGGACAATGCCGAGCAGGGTCGCCGGGGAGTTGATCATCGCAAAGGACGCAAAGACCTTTGCCGCCCACCCAAAGAAGCGAGACGGCACACCCCGGGCAAAACCACCGGAGCGCCGACAGAGGAAGTCCATCCGCTCTTCGAACCAGGACGGCTTAAGGGCGACGAGGAGCAGCGCCAGAAGGGTCGGCGCAGCGAGGTAGGGGATGTTTTCGGCAAGAGGTCCGAGAGGAGTCTCGGCACCCGGGCGGGAAAGCGCTGCCGCGAATACCACCAGCAAGGTGATGAGCCCGACAAGATGTTCGACGACCACGGTGGAAAGGGCCTGCGAAGGGGAGATGCCGAGTTGGCGCTGAAACCCGAAGGTTCGCAGGAGGTCCCCGCTGCGGAACCCGACCAGGTTCTCAACGGCCACACTGGCCAGGAACGGCCCCGCGCATTGCCGAATCGATATGAGGGGGGCGAGACGCCGAACGATCAGCCACCACCGGATAATACGGAGAAAATAATCCAGCCCGATGACGGCGACTCCGGCGATGATCCACGCCGGCCGGGCTGCCCGGATGCTATGGCGGTCTCGGCCCAATCCACGCGGCCAAAAGCCAGCCAGATAAATAAGCCCGCAACACCCAACCCCAGGGCAACCTCTGCCGGCCCGCCAAAGGCTGCTCACGCCGTCTTTCAACACGTAGCGCCCAACACGCGACGGCAAGCGGTCAAAGGCACCGACCCGGCCTTGCCTCGGAAGTCCCTCCTGCCCCCCTTTACCAAAGGGTTAAGAGGATTTCCAGCCATGGGGGTGAACCCGTACCGTTCGTGACCGTCAGTCATATTTTCCCTGAGCACTATGCCAGCAAATTTGGAAGAGCGAGAAAAGCATCCTCGGAGGATCGCGCCGCAGGTCGACCTGGGACCCTCGATAAACGTGCGCCTCGGAAACCCGGGCCGGCACTTCTGCGATCCGGCAGCCCAGGCGTCGAGCCACAAAAAGCAGTTCCGCATCGGAGCAAAAGCCGAATATCCGCTGTCGAACAAAGATGCGCTTGGCCGCCTCCAACTTGAAACCCTTTAAACCCGCCTGCGTGTCACGATAAGGCAATCTGAGCAGGGTCCTGGCCAAGAAGATTGAAACCCCATCCCATGATCCTGCGCGTAAGCTGGATGTTCCTCTGCTTTTCGCCTGCCAGGTTTCTCGACCCTATGACCACATCATGAGACCCGAGGGCTTCGACCAACAGCGGTAAATGATCAAGAGAGTAGGCAAGATCGCCATCCATGAAACAAATAAAGTCCGTGTTGCTCTGCTCGACTCCCTTCCTGACGGCAAAACCCTTGCCGCGGTTCGGGAAGTAGGAAAACAGGCGGAACTGTTCGTTTCCCGCCCGCCGAACAGCCTCATCAAGTATCTGTGGCGTGCCGTCATTGGAGCCATCGTCGACAAAGACAAAGTTGAAGTCCGGATTCTTCAGAGCAAACCGGCGCACTTCGCGAAAAACTTTCCCGATGATTTCGGCTTCGTTGTAGATCGGCAATATTACCGTTGTTCGCATCAGGTCAGTACTCATCCCGCCAAGGCCCTGGAGGCAATATCGAGAAGTGAATCCCCTCGTTCAGCAGCCGCCGTCTTTTCGCGAGGAAGGATAGATGGCTTGTCCCAACCTGTCAATCACCACGCCGGGGATGCTGAAGACTGTCCGGACTCATCACGGGATAGCTATCGATCGAGGCCGGAGACGTTCCATTTGTTCTTCCTGTCGGCCGAGACCAACTCCATCCCCTCACCCGGATAAATCGCGCGGTCCTCCATCGGCGTGGGTTGAAGCACCTTGGGCCATTGGTTTGGCCGGGGTTCCGGCCCCTCCAGGGTGACCTCGGATGGGGCCGAATCGACCATGCGGGGATGCCTGCCGAACGTCTACGCCCCTCACACTGTAACTGAATTCTATGGGGATGCCGTTGGGGTCGAACGAATAAATGGAATGGATAAAGCCATGGTCGATGACCTCGGAAACCCAAAAGCCGGCAACGTCCAATTGATCCTTCAAGGTCCAGAGGTCCTCCTCGGCTTCGACTTCAAACGAGACGTGATCAAAAATCAGGGGCCCCTTTACCGGGTAGCCGTGGTCTTTTTCAGGGACCGGTTCCACCTCCGGCCATTCGAAAAAGGCAATCATGTTGTTCTCTGAGATGGAAAAAAAGTAATGGCGGTAACCCGGCTTTCCGAGCCCGGCGACCATCCTCATCCCCAGCAGGTCCCGCCAAAAGCGTATGGTTCGATCCATATCCTTGGTTGCCATGGCCAGGTGGTGGATGCCTCTGAACTTGTATCATCCTGGTGTTCCTCATGAGCAAAACTCCAATGTTCAAAACCGAAACAGATGGGCTGCCGGGTTTCAGCCCCGGTATCTTAAAATTATGAGCATTTGAATTTTGATATTGATTCGAATTTCGAATTTCGCATTTTAGCCCAACAGCTTGACCCATTTGTTCCCTCGCCACCCATATGAACTCGAATACGAGACCTTTCCGGATGGAAACCAGCTAGTTGCCATCCGGAAAGGCCCCGAATTTCTCCTCCCCCTCGATGGGGGGGGCTGGGTGGGGGTGAAAAGGGATGTGATTGCCAACCCTTGACCAACCCCCTCCCCCTGCCCCTCCCGCCAAGGGAGGGGTTTCCGGATGGACATTAGCTAATCATAAAGACCGTCACGAGAAAAGGGGAAACGGTGGCTCGAAGAATGAGAAATGGTGCACAAACTGCGTTTCGACCTTGACAGCTTTTCGACATTTCGTTTAACTGGTCACATTCTTGCTTAAGTGGATTAATCTCGGACAGTTGCTCCGCCTGTTGTTTGTTTTTCCCTGTGGATTAGAGCTCTTGCGAGTGCGGTACGACTTTTAAGCCCAATGGAGAGGGGGGATAGAACGCCTTAAATTCAGCTCAGTTGTCAACCAACAGTTTTTGCGATTGAAGAAATCGTCAAGGATCCTCGTGGACATGAATCTCGATAGTTTTTTACAGCAAAACCGTAGCACCATCATCAAGAAATGGTTCAACTGCGTCGTGGAAACGTACGCTCCGGAAACTTCCCGATTGCTGCAGAAGGAATCCAGCCAATTCGCCAATCCCGTGGGCCACACCATCCTCCATGGGATTGAGGCCGTCTATGACGAATTCCTGCGCGGTGCGGACCACGAAAAACTCATTCCCCACCTCGACCGCATCATTCGCATCAGAGCGGTCCAGGATTTTTCCCCGGCTCAGGCGATTTCTTTCGTTTTTCGCTTGAAGAAGATCGTCGGGGATGAGTTGCAGAAGCATATCCACGAGAACCGAATTCCCTTGTCTGAAATCACAGCCTTCGAGTCCAAAGTGGATGACCTCGCGCTGCTCGCCTTCAACATCTATACGCAGTGTCGCGAACGACTCTATGAAGTCCGTCTGACTGAGTTCAAGACCCGGACCTACAGGCTGCTGCAGAGGGCCAACTTGCTGGCTGAGATTCCGGATTGGGAACCAGAAACCGAAGGGCATTAACCATCAAGAAACCTGACTCTTTAGAAGCGAGGGATTGCTCAATGGGTATCAAGTTTTCGTTACTCGTAGTCGCGGCGCTCATCGCGGTTGTCTTCCTGGGAGTGAAGGTGGTCGGTCTGTATTACTTTTTTGGGGTGATCATACCTTATCTGGCCATCGTCACCTTCATCGGCGGATTCGTGTACCGCATCATGAACTGGGCGCGGTCACCGGTGCCGTTCGCCATACCGACAACTGCCGGGCAACAGTATTCGTTTCCCTGGATCAAGCAAAACAAGCTCGACAACCCTTCCACCACCGCCGGCGTGATCGGCAGGATGGCGCTGGAGGTGCTGCTCTTTCCGCTCGCTGTTCCGCAACAGCAAGGTGGAACTGCGGGACGGCCCGAAGCTCACCTACCAATGGGAAAAATGGCTGTGGCTGGCAGGCCTCCTGTTCCACTGGTCCTTTTTGATCATCTTCATCAGGCACCTCCGGTTCTTCGCCGAACCGGTGCCGGGTTTTGTGCACCTGGCCGACACCCTTGACGGCATCCTACAGGTCGGCCTCCCCGGGATTTACCTGACGGACGGACTGATCCTGGTCACGGTAACCTACCTTTTCATCCGGCGAGTGATCATTCCCCAGATGAAATACATCTCGCTTCCCGCCGACTACTTTCCGCTCTTCCTGATTCTGGCCCTGGCCATCACCGGCATCCTGATGCGCTACTTCATCAGGGTGGATCTGTTGAAGGTGAAGGAACTGGCCATGAACCTGGTCAGCTTTCATCCGGCGGTCCCGGAGGGCATCGGGGTCATGTTCTTCATTCACTTCTTTCTGGTCTGCACGCTGTTCGCCTACTTCCCCTTCAGCAAGTTGATGCACCTCGGCGGCGTCTTCCTCAGTCCGACGAGGAACCTGCCCAATGACAGCCGCATGATCAGGCACATCAATCCGTGGAATTACCCGGTGAAGGTGCATACCTATGAAGAGTATGAGGACCATTTCCGGGAAAAGATGATTGAAGCCGGACTACCCGTGGAAAAGGAGTAAAAGCAGCTATGGCAACAGTCCCGAAACCACATGAACTGGTCATCGACCACAAGCCGCCGCAGACGGACTGGATGGATACCCCTGTCGTCTTCAGGCCCGGTACGTGGTGTTATGGTGCAAAGTCGAAAAATCTGATTGCGCTCGACCTCCCGAACCCCAGGGAATGGTCTCCGGGCGACGAGGATTGGAAGCTTCCCGACAATTGGAAGGAGATCATCCTCGAAGGGATCAGGGAACGGCTCGATAAGTATCGCTCCTTCAAGATTTTCATGGACATCTGCGTCCGTTGCGGCGCCTGCGCCGACAAGTGCCACTTCTATATCGGCACGGGGGACCCCAAGAATATGCCGGTGCTCCGGGCGGAACTGCTGCGCTCGGTTTACCGCAACGACTTCACCACCGCCGGCAAGCTCCTCGGCAAGATCGCGGGCGGCAGGGAACTCACCATGGACGTCTTCAAGGAGTGGTTTTACTACTTCTTTCAATGCACCGAATGCCGCCGCTGCTCGCTTTTCTGCCCGTACGGCATCGACACCGCCGAAATCACCATCATCGCCCGGGAACTTCTCAACCTCGTCGGCTGCAGCATCGACTGGATCGCCGGTCCCGCGGCCAACTGCTTCAACAACGGCAACCACCTGGGCATCCAGCCCCACGCGTTTAAAGACATGATCGAGTTCTTCGTCGACGAGATCGAGGCGGTAAACGGGATTCGCGTGGAACCCACGTTCAATCGGAAGGGCGCGGAAGTCCTCTTTATCACCCCCTCGGGAGACGTCTTCGCCGACCCGGGCACCTACACCCTCATGGGCTACCTGATGCTCTTCCACGAGATCGGGCTGGATTACACCTGGAGCACTTACGCCTCGGAGGGCGGAAACTTCGGCTTCTTCACCTCCCATGAAGTGATGAAGCGCCTCAACGCCAAGATGTACGCCGAGGCCAAGCGTCTGGGAGTAAAATGGATCCTGGGCGGCGAGTGCGGCCACATGTGGCGGGTCATCAACCAGTACATGGACACCATGAACGGCCCCGCCGACTTCCTGGAAGTGCCGGTTTCCCCGATTACCGGAACCCGCTTCGACAATGCCAAATCGACCAAGATGACGCACATCGTTGAATTCACCGCGGACCTCATCAAGCACGGCAAGCTGAAACTCGATCCCAGCCGCAACGACCACCACCGGGTGACCTACCACGATTCCTGCAACACCGCGAGAGGCATGGGACTTCTGGAAGAGCCCCGCTATGTCCTCAAGAACGTCTGCAACAACTTCTTTGAGATGCCGACCGGACACCACCCGGGAGCAAACCTTCTGCTGCGGCTCGGGGTCCGGGTTGAATACCGATGAGTACATGGAAATCAGAATGCGCGGCGGTCTCCCGAGGGCGAACGCGGTCCAGTATGTCCACGACAAGCACGACGTCAACATGATGGCCTGCATCTGCGCCATCGACCGGGCCGTCCTGACCGCCTCGATGAACTACTGGGTGCCTGACGTCGGGGTCACCGGGGTGCACGAACTGGTGGGCAACGCCCTGGTGATGGAAGGAGAAACGGAGCGGACCACGGACCTTCGCGGTGAACCCCTAGCAGGAATGGAGGAAAGCGAAGATGAAGATTTATAATGCCAACAAAATCATCCCGGGGCTGATCATCTTCCTGGGGTTGATCACCTTTCCCTTTTGGTTCAACATGGGCAAGGCGGCGCGTGCCGCCGGAAATCAAGATCGACACCCCGGTCATTCAGCAAATGGCCGTGAAACAGTGTGTCTTGCCCAAGGCCGATATGCGGACCGGCCACATGCAGCTCCTGAACGACTGGCGGACCGAGGTGGTGCGGAACAACCAGCGGATCTACGTGGCCGCGGACGGCAAGCAATACAACATGAGTCTGCAGAACGAGTGCATGAAATGCCACTCGAACAAGACCCAGTTCTGCGACCAGTGCCATGTTTATGCCGGGCTGCAGCTGGGAAGTGTCCCCTACTGCTGGACCTGTCATATCGCCCCAAAGGAGGCCAAGTAATGGAAGAGAGCAGAAGAAGCTTTTTGAAACTCGGCGGACTCTGTGCATTGGGGCTTGGGGCCTTACCGGTCGTCGATGCACTGGGCAAGACGGACCTGCCGAAAGTCGATGACCGATCCCAAGGCCCTGGCCGGCAAGCGCTGGGCCATGGTTGTGGATATGAAAAAATGCTGGGAGAAAGGGCAAGCCGGGCTGCAAAGACTGCATTCTCGCCTGCCATGTGACCCACAACGTCCCCGATATCGGAAATGTCAAGGAAGAAGTGAAGTGGCTCTGGACCGAACTGTTCGAAAACGCCTTTCCCGGCCAGGAAAGCCATTTCATGCCGGGTAATATGAGCGAAAAACCCTTCATGGTCCTCTGCAACCACTGCGCCCAGGCGCCTTGTGTCAGGGTCTGCCCCACCCAGGCCACCTTCAAACGGCCGGACGGCATTACCATGATGGATTTCCATCGCTGCATCGGCTGCCGCTATTGCATGGCCGGCTGCCCTTACGGGGCGCGGAGCTTCAACTGGAAAGACCCGCGAAACTTCATCAAGACCGAGCTGAACATGACCTTCCCCACCAGAGAGCGCGGTGTCGTCGAGAAGTGCAACTTCTGCGACGAACGCCTGGCCGTGGGCAAGCTTCCCGCCTGTGTGGAAGCGTGTAAGATTGGAGGCCTGGTTTTTGGCGATCTCGAGGATCCCAATTCCGAAGTGAGGAAGGTCCTTGCGTCCCAATTCACCATTCGCCGTAAACCCGAACTGGGGACTGATCCCAGCGTTTTCTACATCATTTAAGAGGTGGGTTATGCTTGATAGAGCCTTCAGTGGAAGTCCGAAGTATTACCGCCTGCTCATGGCGCTGCTGGTGTTCATGGGGCTGGGCTTTGCCGCATACCTCTTTCAGCTCAACCGAGGTCTTACGATCACCGGCATGGGGCGGGATGTCTCCTGGGGCATATACATCGCTCAGTTCACCTTTCTCGTCGGTGTCGCCGCATCAGCGGTCATGGTGGTCCTGCCTTACTACCTGCACGACATCAAGGTCTTCGGCAAGATCACCATTCTGGGTGAATTTCTGGCAATCGCCTCGGTAACCATGTGTCTGCTGTTCATCATCGTCGACCTGGGGAAACCGATGCGCCTGCTCAACGTGCTGCTCTACCCCACTCCCAACTCGATCCTCTTCTGGGATATGATCGTCCTCAACGGCTACCTGATCCTCAACATCCTCATCGGGTGGAATGTCCTGGACGCTGAACGCAAAGGGGTGCCCTACCCCCACTGGGTCAAACCGCTCATCTATCTTTCCATCCCCTGGGCGATCAGTATCCACACGGTTACGGCTTTTCTGTACGCGGGTCTTCCGGCAAGACACTACTGGTTGACCGCCATCATGGCCGCCCGCTTTCTTTCCTCGGCGTTCTGCTCCGGTCCGGCCTTGCTGATTCTGCTTGCCTACACGGTGAAGAAATACACCAAGTTCGACCCCGGTCAGGAAGCCATTGAAAAGCTGTCGATCATCATGACCTATGCCATGATCATCAGCGTGTTCTTCGTGGGCCTGGAGTTTTTCACCGCCTTCTACAGCCAGATCCCGTCGCACATGCATTCGCTGGTCTACCTCTTCAAGGGTCTTGAAGGCCATCGCTTCCTCGTGCCCTTTATGTGGCTCTTCGCGGGTCTTGCCGTGTTTGCTCTGGCGATGCTGCTCAACCCCAATACCAAGCGGAATGAAAAGAAACTCAAGATCGCCTGCGCCGCCGTGTTTTTCTCCATGTGGCTCGAGAAAGGCCTGGGGCTCATTGTGGCCGGTTTTATTCCCAACCCGTTCGATCAGGTGCGGGAATACTCTCCATCCATACCGGAGATCATGATCGCGCTCGGCGTGTGGGCAACCGGGTTTTTTGTGCTCACCGTGCTCTACAAGATCGCCACCTCGGTGAAGGAAGAAGTGGCGTAGCTGTTTATGTGGCTCTTGGCTCTTGGCTCTTGGCTCTTGGCGATTGGCGATCGGCGATGAAGAGGGAGTTCAAAGTCTCAGAGTCAGCAACTGACCACCGCCCCAAAATGAACCGTTCAAAAAGAGGCTCATTGCTCCAGGGGAATGAGCCTCTCTTTTTTGGGCCATGATTTGTTGTCATGGGTGAAGAAATCTGCTATCGGGATTATCGAAAAGAAGGGAGATTTGACATGAACCGAGAGAACCTTGATTCTTTTCGTCGCCTTGACTTTCATGGTATCGGCTTGTGCCGGATCGATGTCCAACCAGGAGAAAGGCACGGCTGCGGGGGTGGGCATCGGCGCCGCCACCGGGGCCCTTCTCGGTCAGGCCATCGGCAGGAACACCGGATCCACTCTGCTGGGGGCTGCGGCCGGCGCCGCCGTTGGCGGTATCGCCGGGAACCTGATCGGCGGGTACATGGATAAGCAGGAACGGGAGTTTCAGCAGCGAGTGGCCGGAAGAGAGGGAACGACCGTTCAACGCCGGCAGGACAACCTGAGCATTACCATGAAATCCGATGTCCTGTTCGACACCGGATCTTCCCTCATCAAACCGGGCGGCTATGACGAAATAGCCCGCATCGCCGAGATTCTCAATCGCTATCCTCAAACCCGCGTCACCATCGAAGGCCACACGGACAGTTCCGGTTCCGAGAGTAACAACATGAAACTCTCCCGGGAACGGGCCAGAGCGGTGGGTGAGGCCCTGGCTGCCCGAGGCGTGGATCCCGGTCGCATCACCACCGTGGGGCTGGGGGAATCCCGGCCCATTGCCAGCAATGCCACCGAATCGGGCAAACAGTTGAACCGCAGAGTTGCCCTGCTGGTCGTCCCCATTGAAGCCTGAGACCGGTTAAGGATGATCATCTACTTGTCTGTCTTGTTCTTGGAAATCCTGATCATACCCTCATAAACCGTGTTGCCCCGGGGGAATTTCTTCGACCCGGCGTGACCCTATCCATTAACCTATCCATAATGATGAGACCAAGCTATGACCCGTGGTAAATTGACAACCCTATTTTCTTTGCTCTTCTCGATAGCAGTGCCGTCGTCTGCGCTCGCAACCTACCTTGACCACGAACATGGCGGACTGAACCTGGGCGAGGTGCTCCCCGTCTATAGCGGGGTGCCGTTTGTGGGGATGCTCCTGTCTATTGCCCTGATGCCTCTCTTCGCCCCCAGATTCTGGCACCATCATTTCGGCAAGGTCGCCGCCTTCTGGGCCATGGTGACCGCAATCCCCATGGTGGCCGCCTACGGTGGGCCGGCAGGCTATCAGTTCTATCACGTCATGATTGCGGATTACGTGCCCTTCATCATCCTTCTTTGGGCGCTCTATACCGTCTCGGGCGGGATCCTCCTGCGCGGGACGCTCCGGGGAACCCCGGTGGTGAACAGCCTCATGCTCCTCATCGGGACCGCCCTGGCCTCGTGGATGGGCACCACCGGGGCGGCGATGCTCATGATTCGGCCGTTTCTGCGGGCCAACAACTACCGGAAGAACCGAAGCTTCATGGTGGTCTTTTTTATCTTCCTGGTGGCCAATATCGGCGGTGCCCTGACCCCGCTGGGAGACCCGCCCTTGTTTCTGGGATTCCTCCACGGCGTCCCCTTCACCTGGACCTTCAACCTCCTCCCGCACATGTTGGTTACCGTGGCGATTGTCCTGTCCATTTATTTCCTCATGGACCTGTATATGTACAAGAAGGAGGGAGTGACCGCGCCGGTCGAGGAGGGCGCCAAGGAATCTCTCCGACTGGACGGCTCGCACAATTTCCTGTTTCTGGCCGGTATTGTCGGCGCCGTCCTCATGAGTGGTCTGGTTGACTGGGGGTCGATCAATATTTTCGGAGCGCACCGGGCCGTCGTAGACCTGGTTCGGGACGGCGTTCTGATCCTCATGGGTATCCTGTCGCTCCTGACCACGGCCACCAAGGTCAGGGAGGACAACGATTTCTCCTGGGCCCCGATTCTGGAAGTCGCCTACCTCTTTGCCGGCATTTTCATCAGCATGGTGCCGTGCCTCCTCATCCTCAAGGCCGGCTCGAAGGGCGCCGCAGCCTTTTTCATCGAGGCGGTGAGAGAGCCGGCGCACTATTTCTGGGCATCCGGAATCCTTTCCAGCTTTCTGGACAACGCCCCGACCTATCTGACCTTCTTCAGCGCCGCGCTTGGCAGGTTCTATCCGGGCATGCCGGAGTCGCTGGCAGTCCCGCAGCTCATTGCCGAAAACGCCATCTATCTCAAAGCCATCTCCTGCGGTTCGGTCTTCATGGGCGCCAACACCTACATCGGCAATGCCCCCAACTTTATGGTGAGATCCATTGCCGAGGAAGCGGGGACACCGATGCCAAGCTTCTTCGGCTATATGTTCAAGTATTCGATTCCCATACTGTGCACCACTTTCGGCCTGATCACCTGGATCTTTTTCCTCTAAGAAGGACGGGATTACCGATGAGCATAAAAAAAATCTTGATTGCCACCAAATTCCGCCGCTTGACCCTCGACACCATCAAGTCCCTCCTTCCGCTCAAAGATGCCGGGTTGGACGAGCTTCTTCTCACCTGCATCATTCCGCGCGATGAGGTGGCGTTTGTGCCTTACGGGGGCTACCTCAAGGATGAAGAGGAGCGATTGCGGGAGGAGGCCAGAATCCGGTTCGAAGACTGGCAGGATGATATTGTGAAGGCGGGGTGGGGGTAAGGGTCTTCATCGAGGTGGGCGATCCCGTGCCGGAGATCATGAAGATCGCGGAAGCGGAGGGCGTAAATCTGATCGTGAGCGGAAAAACCAAGCGAACCATGCTGGAAAAGTTCTATGTGAGCTCGCACACGCTCGAACTGCTGCGGCACACCACAAGCATTCCGGTCCTCGTAACGAAAGCCTGCGGCCACCGATGAGGATTGCCTCGGCCATATCGAGGAGCATCCGTTCCACAGGCCTTTGCTTGCGGCCGACTGGTCACCGCCTTCGGAGCGTGCTCTTCAATTTATTATCGCTCTCCAGGGCGTGGTACGGAAGGTGGATGTGGCCCACGTCATGGCCCTCAAGACCTCCGGTGACGATAATCAGTCGGAATGGAAGCGCATGGAAGCGGAAAGCAGAGCCCATTTGGACGGCTACTGCGATATGCTGCGCCAGGCCGGAATCGAGGCCGAACCTCATCTTGCGGCAGGGCACGCAACCTCCGAGATCCTCCGGCTCAGCCACGAACTGAACTCCACCATGACCGTTCTCGGCACCAGCGGAAAAGACCGCGTCCACGCGTTTTTTCTTGGGAGTCTGTCGCAACGCATTGCAGAAGCCTCCGACCTGCCGACCCTGCTGATACCGTAGATAGAGTTTCCCCCACTGCAAAGGGGGGCGGGGGGATTCTTCGCCGTCGCCTTCATTCAAATCCCCAGGGTACCCCTTTGCAAAGGGGGACTCAGGCCTGTAGTTCATCTCAGACCAGCCCCGCATCCGAGAGCCATTGCCTCCCAACAGCCTTTTCTCACATCGGACCGGCGTAATCATAGCACTTGAAAAGACTCGTGAGGAAATCTTGTTCCGTGGTATAGAACCCGCAACACAGCACCAGCTCGTCGACTCGCTCGAGAAATACGGTCTTACGGAGTTCCTCCCGGGAAGACGGTAAATGCCATATGTAGTCGATAAAACCATAGCCCTTGGTCTTTGCGATATCGATGATCCTCTGAACAAAGGGCTTCTCATTGCAATCCTGCAAATTGATGAGATTGCGGCCCGTCAACTCGGGATCGACAGGGTGGGCCAAAATCGTTCCCGAGAGATCCAACGCATAAGTGTAATACCCATTCCGAACGAATCGGCCGTTATTATCGGCAATCTCAGCCAGAGCTGCGTCTTTGCCTGCTTCTTCGCAAAACGCGATGGCGTTCTGCACCAGCTCTCTTACCTCGGTGCGTGCATCAGTGTTCATCTCCGTTCTCCTTTGATTCGTGGTCTGCAAATTCGCGTAGCGTTCATCAACTGGTCAAGGTGCTGAACGCTGCCGCTATCTCCAGGGAGAGCAGCAACCGTGCCATTATGGCACCTATTTGGAATTAATGGACAAATCGTCTTTGAGGGAGATAATCGGGCTGCGGGGAAAGAAGATGCATGGGGTGACATAGCCCCACCTGAATGAGATTAACCGGGCAACCAATTGAATATGTTAGGACAACTCGATTGGGGCTATATCTCCCCATCGTGGGGAGAAATCAATCCATAGGTTTTCATTTTGGTGTACAAGGTCTTGCGGTCGATTTTCAAGGCGGCAGCAGTGCGGATTCGGTTCCACTGATGAAGGGCAAGCCATCTTTCGATCACGCTTTTCTCGAAGAGTGAGACTTTCTCCTGCAGGGAGTTCCCTTCTTCGAGCGGCCCCGGGGTCTGCGCCATATTTTCATGTTCGACCGAGCCCGGCACATCCAGCCGTTTTGTCGCCAGATAGCGCTGCAAAAGGTTCTGCAGTTCCCGAATGTTGCCGGGGTAATCATACTTGTAGAGGGCTTCCAGGACCTTTCCCGGCAGTACGGGAGGGTTGTCACTCCCCGTGAATTGGCGCAGGAAATGATCGATGAGGAGGGGGATGTCCTCACGGCGCCGTCTGAGGGGAGGCAGGTCGATGGGGACGATATCGATCCGAAAAAAGAAATCCTCGCGCATCCTTCCCTGCTTCACCATCTCTTTCAGGTTACGATTGGTGGCCGATATCAGCCGAAAATCGGATTTTGCGGGTCTGCTCTCGCCGAGTGGAAAGTAATTACCGCCCTCAAGGGCCCGAAGCAATTTCACCTGCATATCGAGGCTCAGTTCTCCAACTTCGTCCAGAAACAAGGTCCCCCCGTCGGCTCGTTCCAGAAACCCCATGGTGTCGGAAACAGCCCCCGTATAGGCGCCTTTTTTATGCCCGAAGAACTCGCTTTCAAGCAGGTGCTGAGGAATGGCGCCGCAATTTACCGGAACAAAACGGCGGCTTCGACGGCGGCTGAGATCGTGGATGGCGCCTGCCACCAGTTCCTTCCCCGTTCCCGATTCACCATAGATGATGACACTGACCTCGGTTGCCGGCAGCCTGGAGGATGCTCTCGAAAACTTCCTGCATCGCCGCGCTCTTGCCGACGATTTTCCCGAACCGGTAACGGTCTTTGAACATATTGCGAAGGCGGAGGTTTTCCCGGCTGAGGAGTTCCGTCCGTTCCTGGATCTCCCTTTTCCAAACTGTCGCTTCAGTGACGTCCTCAATAAAGCCGTCAAGGTGAGTGATGGTGCCGTTCCGGTCGCGAATGGCCCGGATGCTCAGGGAGCAGGTGATGATGGTACCGTCCTTGCGGAGAAGCTCGGCTTCGAATTTCGCCATGCCGGTCTTGTTCTCGATGACCGACAGGATCTTCCCTCTTTGTTCCGAGACCCGATAGAATTGCGAATCAATGCTTTGTATCGACTCTACGAGATCCCGGGGCGACTCATAACCGAAGATCTTGGCGAAAGCGGGGTTGACCGCCAGGAAGCGACCGTCCAGGCTCGACTGAAAAATACCCATGGTCGAGTTCTCGAAGATGCTCTCGAATTTGTCGGCCCTTTCACGAATCGTCTCGGTCGCTTCGACCCGCGTCTTCCATCAATACCCCCAGGATTGTCTTAAAAGAAATCCGGAGCTGGATATTCCAAACTCGGCTTCTTCAGATTTATATACTGCTTTTGCAGCATGTTGAACAGTTAATGCGAGGGCGTTAAAAGGCAGTGGGTAAAGTCGTGCAGTTTGTGGTGATACCATAGAGCAGGTAGCCGGATGAAGGTGGAAACCACCTAGGCCGACAAGATGGGTACTGCAGGCTGTCACAATGCAATCACTGGGGATCATTTGGAAGGTTTCTTTTTAAGGCTGTCGGCAACCCGCTGGACGCGCTTGCGGAATAGATTCTGAAAGACGATCCAGAAAGCGGCGAACCATATCAGGAGAGCGGCGCTCAGGTATTCACTGTCCCCCATATACCGCCTCAGCAGATAAAAACCCAGACACACGACAGCCATTCCAACCACGGTGTAAGGCAGCCCGGCTTTGCCAAAAAGGATCCAGTTCCTTTTCGTTTGCTGTTTCCAGTCCTGCGCCATGTCGAATTCCTGCAGTCGGCGGTCTATACGGGCCATAGACTGCGTCTGGTGATCTCTTGAGGTTCTGGTGAAAATCCCCCCAACCCCCCTTTGGCAAAGGGGGGCAGAGGGGATTGACATCAGTCTGTGTTGCGACCGGATGATCCTGGCCGTTTAGTCTTTCTTGGCCATAGCAGGCTCCGGGGCGGGCTTACCAAAATGGTGTTCGAAGGTAAAATACATCACCGCACCGACCAGCAGCCCCATAGTCGGACCGGACCACAGCGGGCTGCCCCACAGTTTGACGTAGTTGGCTGTGACCAGCACCGCCCCCATGATGCCGGCGATGCCCCGCTGCAGATTGTTCTGGCACATGGCAAAGGCAATATAGATGCAGAGATAACCCTGGATCAGCAGGGTCAGGGCAAAGCCGATGTCCTTGGCCGGCAGGATGAACTGAACAATCGGGTGGATGGCCAGAGCAATGCTCATGCCCCAGAAAATCGACGTGGCGCCGCCCCAATAGGATGGTTCCTCTTGGATTGTCGCATTTTTGAAGCGGTTCACGACCAGAGCCTGACCGCCCGTCCACTGAGGACCGGCCAGCGGCAGGTAAGTTCCGCAAGTCCCCAGGATAAAATTGCGGATCGCGCAGAGGATGTGGTTGCGGGATACCTCCACGACAACTTTTTCATCAGGCCGGGCCGCGTTGGCGTCGTCGGCCAGGGCCTGCAAAACCAGGATGTCGCCGAAGGCAAGCACATAAGCCACCACGGCCAGCGAAAGAGCCGCCGCCCAATGGTTAATCGATGGCCAGCCCACCGCGAACACGCTGAACGTATCCATCATTTTCCCAATGGGCATGTCGATGAAGAAGCGATCGAAAACCCCGACCGGTGAGGGGATTTCACCGGTGAGCCAGCCAATGACATAGCCGATGATAAAACCGGGAGCCAGGCCGAAGCTGGCCACCCAGGCAAACAATCCGTATTTTTTCTTCATACGCTGAGCCGAGTCCGAAAAGAGAATGAACAGACCCCCGAAAGACGCTGAAAAAAAGGAAATGGGCATTTTG
The DNA here is from genome assembly GCA_963844985.1 of uncultured delta proteobacterium. Classification (GTDB taxonomy): domain Bacteria; phylum Desulfobacterota; class Syntrophobacteria; order Syntrophobacterales; family Syntrophobacteraceae; genus JADGQM01. The sequence goes on along the minus strand of CAWJQV010000025.1, from coordinate 79,229 downwards.
CTGACAAAGGGCTGGGCCGGGTCGAAAACCCGCTGCAGGGATGCGAAACCGGCGCCCAGCAAAATGCCGGCCCGCATGCTGATGGGAAAGTGCTTGACGACTCTCTCCGTCAGACCGGTGCCCCCCAAGATCAGGAAGATGAGCACCCACCAACAACTGGAAGGCGATCATGGCCTGAATCCGATCCGGACCCTCCGCAAAACCCGTCAGGAAGGTGATGTAAAGCGGGATGCCGGCGGTAATCCAGCCCGTCACGGAGGGGTCGCCAAAAGAAGTATGAATCAGGTAGAGAAAATTGTTCACCATGACCATGAAAACAGCAACTTCGATGGGAATCCCCAGCACCTTGTTCAAGGCGGGGACAATACCCAAGGGCACGCAGCACAGGATGGCGCCCTGGATGAAATCCTGGTATTCGACCCGGTAGTGGATAAATGGGACTCTGAATTTTAGCTTTCCGCCAATATACGGCTGTTCTGCTCCGTATTCTCTTGCGACAGCTCCCGATCTGATCTTTTCCATAGTTTTCCCTCTCCTAACAAAGAATTTCCCAGAAAGGACCCTTTCACCGCTTCAGCAGGCACTTGCGCCCTCGACCAAACCCCAAATGACGGGCTTTCCATCCCCGCCCGAGTCGCACCGAATCCCACTACCGCAAGGCCGGCAGCATCCCTCCAATATGCCACCGTGCTTACAGGTCTTGGATTGGGCTTCAAACAATCATCCCGCTCACCACCCCCCTTCCCAAACTTATCAGTACTTTCTGATCGTTGTACTCAACTCCACCAAAACCCTGCTGATTTGAGCAACCGAAACCCGGATCTCATCAATCAGATCGAACTCTTTCATGCAGGTTTTTCGTATCCAAATCCCCGACCTCCCTCAAACGCGCCAGAGGTAATACTCTTGAGAAGCAAATACGAAAAATGTCAGGGTATGTCTTTACCCCAACGGGGTGAGAGGATTGACTGCGACAGTCGCAACAACATTCCCGATGAGGAGAGAAAAACTTTTCACAAACGTTTTGAATCAACGACCACATTTCCGAAAAAGGGTGTTGCTTTTGAAGTTCGGTTCAATTCTGACAGTTCTGATTTCGGGGTGCAACAGCAATATTGAAATCGATCTTCGGTATCGTGCCGATGGGATTGGCCCATCGTCCAGGCCAAAGCCCTAGCCATACCTGAAACTGACACCAAACCCGCCGCGCGGATACTTCCACTTGATTGCGGCACCGGCCTGCGGGCACACGACGCGGCAGGTGCCGCACTCGAGACAGCCCGCGTAATCAAAACTGATCTCCCCGTCCTTCACGGTATAAAGCCCCGCCGGGCAGGCATAGGTGCACGGCTTTGGCTGGCAGGAGGCACAAACGGTCTTGTCGAGAACGATGTGAGCCTCGTCATCATCGACGGCAAACTTATCAAGCCCCAGCAATTGCTCAATACTCAAGCGTTTCACAGGTTCTTCGCTCCTTTCCAGCTGTCCATGGCAAGCTGCCACAAGCTGATCCGGTTTTCCTTGATCTGGCCCAAAACCTTCGTAAGAAGATGAACCGGAGGAGTGCCGTCAACCGTAAACAGTTTGCTGACCAAACCGGTCGCCAGCCGGGGATATTCATTGAAGAGCCGGTGGTTTTCCTGGAACTGGGGAGCGTTGCGGTAGGCTTCCAGATCGCGCAGAACAAAACTCTCCTTGAGGAAGCCCTGATAGGCGGCAAGCCCCTGGCGGGAGAAATCGCCGCGCGCCTTGGCCGCGAGGACGGTCTTGGCGGCAGCCTCACCGGAGGCCACGGCAAAATCCATGCCGCGCACAATATAGCCGAGATTGAGGACCAGGCCCGCGGCATCACCGGCCACCAGGATCCCGTCCCCGAAGAGCTGCGGCATCATGCCGAGCCCGGCTTCCGGGATCAGATGAGCGGAATACTCCGCCGCCTGCCCGCCTTCGATCAAGGGGGCAATGTGCGGGCTTTCCTTGAATTCTTCCAATATCTCCGACATCTTGATCTGGCAGCGCTGGAGTTCCGCGGTACTGACGACCAGACCCAGCGAGAGGCTGCTTTTGTTGGTGTAGAGGAACCCGCCGCCTTGCAGGCCCCTGGTGCAGTCCCCCACGAAGAGCCGGGCCGCACCGTGGTTCCCGTCCACCTGAAAGCGTCCGCTGATCGTTTCGGGAGGAAGTTCGATGACCTGCTTCACCCCGGTGGCCACCTGGTGAGCGGTAAAAAGCTTGCTCAAACCAGCCTGCTGCGCGGTGATCGAGTTAGCTCCGTCGGCGGCAATGACCACCTCGGCCAGCATCTCATCTTCTCCGGCCCGGATGCCCGTCACTTTGCCGTTTTCCTTCAGCACCTCGTCCACGCGAATGGCGCAGGCCAGCACGGCGCCGGCATCCTCCGCCTTGGACGCCAGCCAGGCATCAAACTCGGCGCGCAACACGGTGAACGAATGATAAGGGGGTTTCCCCCAGTTCACATCGTGGCAGTCCAGGGAAACGCTCTGCTCGCCATTCAAAAACGTGATAATTTCCCGCGTGACCGGTCTCTCAACGGGAGCCTCATCCCAGAAATTCGGGATGATCCGATTCAGGGCATGGGTGTACATCCTGCCGCCGGAAACATTCTTGGAACCCGGTGTGGTGCCCTTTTCAATGAGCAGGACCTCGAGGCCTTCCCGAGCCAACAAGTAGGCGGCGGTGCTTCCCGCCGGCCCGGCTCCGACGATGATCGCATCAAACTTTTCCTCTGCCATAACCGCTAGCGCCCCACTCTAAGCCTTCAGAGCCGATTTGAGCTCTTGGATCAGTTTCGGAACGACCTGGTAGAGATCCCCCACAATGCCGTAGTCGGCAGCTTCGAAAATGGGGGCGTTCTCATCCTTGTTGATCGCGAAGATCACCTTGCTGTCCCGAATACCGGTGACATGCTGAATTTGCCCTGATATCCAACTCCCGACGTAAAGATCCGGTTTGACCTTTTTCCCCGAGATGCCGAGATATACCTCCTCCGGCAGCCAGTGGAGCTCTTCCGCCACGGGCCTGGAACAGCCGACCTCGCCACCCAGCACCCGCGCCAGTTCCCTCACCAGTTCAACGTCTTCCTTCTTTTCCACGCCTCGGCCCACGCAGACAACGATCTTGGCCTCGGTTATGTCCACGCTTTCCCGCACCTTCGCGGTCCGGCTGACTAATTTTACCGACGAAGGCGGTGGTGCGGGCAGCTCCCGCAGGGTGCCTTCCCTTCCCTCCTGTGGTGCGGCGGGGTCAAAGGTTCGGGGAGGAATGGTGGCCATCTGGGGTCGAGTCACGGGAAGCAGAGTTTGTACCGCCAATCCCCCGAAAAGCATCCGCTCCATCGCCAACAGCTTTTTGTCCTTGTCCACCTTGTATCCGGTACACCCGCTGCAAAGGCCCGCATTCAGACGGGCGGAAAGGCGGGCGGCGATTTCCTTGCCGCGTTGCGTTGCGGTAATGAAAAACACATCCGGATCTTCCGTTTTGGCCGCATCAGCGATCACGGGAACGCAGGATTCCAGCGGTTGATCGTCGGCCAACGGCGGCAAAACGAGGACTTCATCCGCTCCGCAGGTGATGTATTCCTGCGCCTGCTGCTTGTCCCAGGCAAAAGCCGTCAGCTTCGTCCCAAAATCCGCTGCCAGATCCTTCCCGGCGTTCAAAAGCTCCAACATCTGTTCCCGGTTTTCGGCGAAAACCCAAATCCCTGCCATGGATGATTACTCCCTAAGCGATGACGCCCTCTTTCAACAAGGCGCCAATGACTGTACGAATATCTGCTTCCTCCGTCCCGAATTTCAGACGACGCCGTTCCATCGTTGCCGCCAGGATGCCGGTAGTCTGCATGCATCCTTCGCAAGCTCCTCCAAGCGCATCCAGGGTAATGTTATCGATGGGCTTCTTGCCCGCCGCGAGGACCTGTTTCAGGGTCGGGATCCTGGGCGTGTTGATGTCCGGCAACACGGTGATAAGCGCCGGGAGCGCGATCGATACCACCTCGACGCAGTCATCCAGTTTGCGTTCGGCGATGATCCGCTTCTCGCCCTCCACATAGGTCAGCTTGTTGACATAGGTGGCACAGGGGACCTCCAGCTTCTCAGCCAGGGCCGGACCGACCTGTTGGGTGTAGAGGTCGCTCGAGCCTTCACCGCAGATGATTAGGTCGAAGTCACCACGGGCTTTTATGGCCGCAGCAAGGATCGCTGTCGTCTGTGCCGGTTCGAGATCCACCAAGGAAGGATCGTTCACAAAGCAGGCGGCGTCCGGTCCGCGGGACAGAGCATCCTTCAGGCATTGCTTGGCGGTGGGCGGCGCCACCGTTATGGCGACGACACTGGCGCCGTGTTGCTCCTGAAGCCGTGCCGCCTCCTCGATCGCGTTCCGGTCATAGAGACTGATCTTGTATCCCACCCGATCAAGAATCAGCCTTCGCGAATTGGCGTCCACCTTGATGTCCGCTTCGTCCATAACCCATTTGAAACACGTGATAACCTTGAGCATCGATAACCTTTCCTCCACGAAGTCACACAAAGGACAGCGAAGACACACTAAGAACTATTCATTGTCTCAAAGCGTCATCCGGCAATCTCTGGCCGGAATCCAGAAACAACCTGGATACCGGCCTCCGCCGGTATGACGAACTGACGGGGACAGTTATTTTGTTGACCTGTACTGAGAGGTCATTTCGTGTCCTTCGTGCTCTTCGTGGTGAAATTAGTCCCTAATCCTCTGGACAACCAGTTAGCGCAGCACACTCCCGGCAATAACCATTCTCATGACTTCCGAAGTGCCCTCGTAGATTTCGGTGATTTTGGCATCGCGGAAGAGACGTTCAACTTTCTGGTCTTTAATGTAGCCAATACCGCCGTGAATTTGAATCGCCCGGTTGGTGTGATGAGCCGCCGTTTCCGAGGCCTTGAGTTTGGCCATGGCCGCTTCCTTGGCGTAAGGCCGCCCCTGATCGTAGCACCAGGCGGCGTAATAGGTCAGAAACCTGGAAGCCTCCACATCGGTGGCCATGTCGGCGATCATCCACTGGATGGGCTGGAGGGTGGCGATGGGTTTGCCGAACTGGACTCTTTCCTTGGAATAGCGAATGGACTCGTCCAGCGCCGCCTGGGCAATGCCCAGGGCCTGGGCGGCAATGCCGATCCGACCGCCGTCAAGGGTCATCATGGCAATCTTGAACCCCTGCCCTTCCTGGCTCAACAGATTTTCCTTGGGGATGCGGCAATCCTTGAGAACCACCTCGGCGGTCAGGGCGCCGCGAATACCCATCTTGTTCTGATGCTCGCCCGCCTTGATTCCGGGATTGTCTCCCGGGACGATGAAGGCGCTGATCCCTTTGGCTCCCTTGGCTTTGTCGGTCGCGGCAAAAACAATGAAAACCCCTGCCACCGGGGAGTTCGAAATGAACATCTTGGTGCCGTTCAGCACGTACTCGTCGCCATCGAGAACGGCAGTCGTGAGCCCGGCGGCGACATCGGTACCGGCTCCGGGTTCGGTCAAGGCAAAGGAACCCAGCATTTCTCCCTTACAGAGGGGGACGAGGTATTTCTTTTTCTGCTCTTCGGTGCCGAATTTGTAAAGCGGAAAACACGCCAGGGAGGTATTGACCTCGACAATGAACCCGGTGGTGGCGCACGCGCGGGAAAGCTCTTCGATGGTCAGGATGTAGGTCAGATAGTCCGCCCCGGCCCCGCCGTATTCCTGGGGGTAGGGGATCCCGAGCCAGTCCTGCTCGGCCAGCCGCTTGACATTTTCTGCCGGGAAACGGGGTTGCTGGTCGACTTCATTGGCTATGGGCTCCACGTACTTCTGACAAAACTCTCTCACACTGGCCTTGACCAGTTGCTGTTCTTCCGTCAACTCAAAATGCATGATAACCTCCTCTGGTTCGTTGTTATTGAAAAATGGTCGTTGCTGGATAAGACGTTGTTTATTTTGGTTTTCAGTGCTTGGAAATCCTTGTGGCGACCGGGATTTTGCAACCCCGGCCACCAATCGGTCGCACCGGCAACGGCAAAAGCCGTGCGGATTGATGGAACCGCCTACTTCTTTTTCTCGGGCTCGGGAACCTCTTCCGTGATGCCGGCAATCTTGCGGGCATACTCGGCAAAATCGTTCACCGGAGTGAGTGCCCGGACCACGAGCTTGGCGCCGTCGGGGGAACCGCCCCCGTGCATACACCCCGGCACACCCGCGCCCAGGGTCAGCCATTCCGCAAGCCTGGCAGCACGCGCCCTGGTTTCGGCGCTGAATTTGACGCCGGCCTTAAGAGCCTTCTGCACGAGATGGCCGTAGTTCGGGTCGTTGAAGTCCTTGTAGGAAGGAAAACAGCCGGTCTCCACGATCCCGCCGCCGATGTCCTGGCAGATGCGCTTCGTCTCGTAGGGGAGGGTAGCCACATGGACCTTGTTGGCATGAGCCAGGAGTGAATCGGAAACCCACATGCCGCCCGGCCCCTTCTTGCCGAGAGCCATCGCGCCAATGCCCATGCCATAGGTCGTCTCGTTATGGACCGCCATTTCGACCATTTTGTTGGCAAAGGTGCCGGCTGCCAAACCGTTGGCCCTGGCCATGAGAGCGCCGATGCCAATCATCACGTCACCCTGGCCGGCCACGCAGGCACCGATGCAGGCCCGGTAGTTGGCGGTGAAGAACTCGATGATCTTGCCGCGTGTACTTGAATTCCTTGCACATGAAGACCCGCTCGTTGGGGACGAAGCAGTCGTTAAAAAAGAGGAAGGCCTGGGTGATGCCGGTCTCGGGGATGTCGAACCCCTCTTCGAATTCCCTGGTGTCACTGGCGCGGCGCGCCTCCACAATGGTCAACCCTTCTATGTCCTTGGGCACCACGCAGGCCAGGGCATAGTCCTTGTCCTCTTCCCGGTAAGCCCCGCCCGGCAGCAGGAAAATTTCATTGGAAGCCGCCACACCGCAGATCATAGCCTTGATTCCGCTGATGACAATGCCGTCTTCCCGGACTTCCTTGATGCGCAGGTTGCTGTCCGGATCGGGCTGCTGGGAAGGCCTCATGCTGCGGTCGCCCTTGGCGTCCGTCAGAGCGCCGGCCACCACCAGGCCCTTTTCCTGGGCGCCCATGATCCATTTCTTCAGGCGCTCCTGGTAGTGCGTCCCGTTTTCCTTGTCGCACATGGCGGTAACGTTCCACATCACGTTCTGACCGTTCCAACCCACGCAGAGGCCGCCGTTGCACGAACCCGTAAAACGGTACATCCACCGCTTCAATTTGGAATTCGCCATGACGTCTTCCAGGGTTTCCATCATCGAATTCCAGCGGTGGATCTTTTCTCCGGTAAAGGAGGAAACCGTAGTGAAGTCCTCCGCATATTTGGGATCATGAGCCGCATCAAAGCCCCGGGCATGACTCTCCACCGTTCTGCGGGTCGCGGGGTGGGTGGTTACGTCTTCGATGAGTTCCCCGAACTTGTAAACGTTGGGCCGCATGGCTTTCAGCGAATTGATATAATCCTGTCTTGTTTTCACTGCCATTAGTCTTTCTCCACGCAGAGATTGTTTAAGCTAACCTGGATGAATGGGAACGTAGCTGCCAATGAGCTTCATCATTTGTTATTGTTATTCTTCAGTATCTCCTCCTTGATGCCCATGGGAGTCGCTTCCTGGAAAATGCGAGGGTCCATCAGCCGAAGTTCGGGCGATATGATGGGTTTGAACTCCATGTGGGCCAGGACATCTTTCTCCAGGTCGACCCCGGGGGCAATCTCCGTCAGCGTTACGCCTTCCGGCCGCAGCTCGAAGACCGCGCGTTCGGTCACGTACATGATCTTCTGACCGCTTGTCCGGCCGAAGTCGCCGCTGAAAGTGATGTGTTCCACCTTGTTGACCAGTTTCTTCGTCTTGCCTTCATTCAAGATGTGCAGTTTTCCATCTTTGATATCCAGTTTCACGCCACCTGCCGTGAGCGTCCCGCAGAAGACGACTTTCTTGGCGCTCTGGCTGATATTGATGAACCCGCCGGCCCCGGCGATGCGCACGCCGAATTTGCTGACGTTGACGTTGCCGTATTGGTCCATCTCCGCCATTCCCAGCACCGCCAGGTCCAGCCCCCCGCCATCGTAGAAATCAAACATCAGGGGATGGTCGATCAGCGCTTCGGGATTGATGGCGGTGCCGAAGTACAGCCTACCCAGGGGCACGCCGCCGATAGCCCCCGGTTCCACGGTCATGGTCATGCTGCTGGTAACGTCCTCTTCGGCCGAAACGACACCGACGCCTTCGGGCATGCCAATGCCGAGATTGACGACAGCGTTGGGAACCAACTCCATGGCACACCTGCGGCAGATGACCTTTCTCTCACTCATGGGCAGGGGACTGACACTGCTCAGCGGCACTCGTGTTTCGCCGCAAAGGGATGGGTTATATGGGCTCCGCCATGGGGATTTGCCAGTGGTTCTCGGGTTTGGCCACGACCACCACATCCACCACGACCTTCGGGACCTTGACCATCATGGGATGCAAGCGTGCCCGCCTTCACCACCCTTTCCACCTGAACGATGACCTTCCCGCCGGACCCTTTGGCAGCAAGCGCCAACGCCATGAACTCCAGGGCGATGCCCTCTTTTTCAATGGAAATGTTGCCGTTCTCATCGGCGCTGGTGCCGCGGATCACCGCCACGTTAATGGGGAAAGATTTGTAGAACAAATATTCCTTGCCATCAATTTCCATCAGCCGAACCACCTCGTCATGGCTGATGCTGTTCAGCCTGCCGCCGGTTTCCCTGGGGTCCACGAAGGTCTTTAGGCCCACAGTGGTGAGGATCCCCGGCTTCTTGCCGGCGATTGCCCGGTAGAGGTGCAACATTACGCCCTGAGGGATGTTGTAGGCCTCGATCTTTTCGGCCACAGCCAGTTTGATCATGTCCGGCTGAAGGGCCCAGTGCCCGGAGAACACCTTCCTTATGAGGCCCTCTTTGCCCCAGCGGTTCAAGCCCCAGTTGGACTTCCCATCGTTTTGGCTGGCGCCGAAAGTCATGGTCAGATTCCTGGGCTCTCCTGTTTCGAGAAACCTCCTCTCAATGGCCTGGGAGATCTCCTCCGGATGACCCATCCCGACAAACCCGGAGATACCAACCGTGTCACCCGTCTTGATCAACTTGACCGCTTCATCGGCAGACATGAATTTCGCCATACGCTTACCCTCCCGTTTTCGCCAAAACTCTGATCCTGTCCTCGGACATCCCGTGGGTGCTGCTCATTTGGTCGGTGCTTCTCAAGGGCAAGAACCGTGCCAGACGATTTTCATATCGTGAAAGAAGCCCGCCCCGGGCCGAAACAGGGGGATTATTCCTCTTTCCGAGCGCACCGAGAACCCCTCGGATGATGAACAAATGCATCACCTCGCGAGCCCAGGGAGACCGACCAAGAGCTAAAATCGGCGATAAACAAACAGAACTCGAGCTATCGATGCATCTAGAGCATCGCATATTTATTCTTGCATCAGGGCAATAATGCTGAGTTGCCGGGTGGGATGCTGCGGGGTTTTAGAGAAGAATGACACTCTTTTTGCGGACTTTCAGATGCGCATTCTCAGATCCTCAAAAAAGGTCCCGTTCCGGTCCGTTTCCAGGACTGCGGCGATCTTGTATTTCTTCATCTTGCGCACAATCGTCGATTGATTCACCTTCAGGGCACTGGCAATCTTCCTGGTGCTGCCATATTTCTTGAGGGCCTGTTCCAGCAGCTGTTTTTCCGCTTGTTCAATGGCTTTATGAAAAGGCACGTTCTCGGAGAGGACCATCTTTGCGTCATCGGGAATGAGGTGATTCCTGATGTACACCGGCAGGTGCCGGGAACCGATCTCTTCCTCCTCGGTCATCACCAGCATGCGTTCAATCACGTTCTCCAGTTCGCGGATATTTCCGGGCCACGAGTATGCCAGAAACGCGTCGATAATCCCCGGGGAAAAACGTTTGTTAAACTCATACCGCTTGCTGATTTTCTCCAGGAAGTGCAGGGCCAGCAGGGGTATGTCCTCTTTGCGTCCCCGCAAAGGAGGGATTTCGATAGACACCACGTTGAGCCGGTAAAAGAGGTCTTCCCGGAAGCTGCCGGCAGCCACCAGGTCCCTCAGATTCTTGTTGGTTGCCGCGATGATGCGGGCGTCGACGGGAATCGGCTTGAGGCCTCCCACCCTCATCACCGTGTGGTCTTGCAGGACCCTGAGCAGCTTCACCTGCAGATTCAAAGAGATATCTCCCACCTCATCCAAAAACAGGGTCCCCTTTTCGGCCAATTCAAACATGCCGGGTTTTCCCTGTTTCCTGGCCCCCGTAAAAGCTCCCGGCTCATATCCGAAAAGCTCCGATTCCAATAGAGTCTCGGGAATAGCACCGCAGTTGATCTTGATGAGCGGCCCATCCGAGCGGTGGCTTAAGCGATGAATGGCGTTGGCGATGACTTCTTTGCCTACTCCCGACTCCCCCGTGACTAAAACCGTTGAGTCCACTTTGGCGACCTGGGCGGCCATCTCCACCACCCGCCGGGTGGCGGCGCTGCGAGCGATGAGATCACAGCCCGCCTGCACCTGTTGAACCCTCATCTGCTGGAGTTCTGCAGCATACATTTCGTTGAGCTGCCTGGTCTTTTCCAGAAGTTCCTTGAGATAGAGGATTTCCGTGATATCCCGAATATTGGCAACCACCCGTTTGATCTCGCCGTCATCACCCCAGATCGGAATGGCAGTGGCCAGGATCTTCTGGCCCACCTTTTCCCCTCTGGTCATTTCCAGCATGATGGTGACCTTCTTCCGGGCCTTGATTGCCGCAATGACCGAGGATTCCGTATACCACTTCTGGTTAACCATCTCCGAGGCGTTCTTCCCCACAACGAAATCCCTTTGGATTCCACAGATTCGCTCCCAGGCGCTGTTCACCATCAAGATCTTCCCCTGGCCGTCGCTCATGAACAGACCATCGTGGGAAGCTTCCACAATGTCCTGCATTTCGCAAGTGGAGCACTGGCGAATCGCCCCCCCTTCCTGGCTCGCGCAAAGATAACAGGTATTGGCTTTCCGGGTCATGCTCAGGCCACCTCCCACGTGACTTGTTATTGGTAAGGATTCGTTTGAGCTTTTACTCTAACTGATCCGGTCCCCGAAGCAAAGCATCCTTGCTGACCTCACTTTTAACTCTTGACCTTTACGGACCTCGACCACACGTAGAGGGCGACGGCAGCCGCAGTTGCCGCATTCAGCGATTCCACCTGCGGGTGAATGGGAATGGCCAGGGCGTCTTTGTGCCACCGCTCCGGCAACCCGGGCCCTTCCATGCCGACCAGCAAGCCGAAGCTTTCCGGAAAGACCGACTCTGAAATCTCCACACCCCGCTGCGACAGCCCCAAAATCGGCAAGTCCTCAGGCAGATCCTGCAGTGAGGGGCCTTCCAGCAGCTTCGCGTAAAGGACGGCACCTCCGGAGGCCCGCAGCGACTTGGGGTGATAAGGATGGGCGCTTTCGGCGAGGAGAACCACCTGGGCGGCGCCGAAAGCAACCGCAGAACGGATGACGGCACCCACATTTTCCGGGTCTTGAAACGGAACGAACACCGTGCAGCCGCGGGGCAGCCCATCCCGCGGGTCCCATTTGGGCACCCCGGGAAGGCGCACCAGCAGAAGCGGGGAATGGGTCCCAAAGATATCGATCTGCTGAAACAAAGACGGCTCCATTTGAAACCAGGCGAGGTGTTCGGGGGCCTCGGGAGGCGGGGGCGCGCCTTCGGTCCTTGTGATCCAGGCTTCACACAGGTCGGGAGTCTGTTTCAGGATCTCAGTTGTTTGTTTCGGACCGGCTACCAGAGCTTTTTGCTGTTTCTTGATGCCGTGGCTTCCCAGCAGCTTCTTCAGATCTTTGAAGAGTTCATTGCTCTCACTCTCGATCCGGCGTAATGGATGCCGCCTCATTGCCTTACTCTTTCTTTCCCCGAGCGGCTCGCCCGTCCGCTGAAAGACCACCAGGCGGCGCTGGTGAGGAGTATCGGGAATCCGATAAGGATGGTCCCGAAGCAACCGGTATTCCCGGCTGAATCGCTTCCCAGCTTCTTGTATCTCATGGTCACAGTGAGGTCCTTTCATAAAAATCACGAAACCATCTTTCACCAGGCACCCGGCGATGCGATCCAGGGTGATGGCGATGCTCTCGAGGGCACGGGTTATGACACCGGCCACGCTTTCCTGAAAGTCCGCGGTTATTTTTTTCCCGACAATCTCGATTCCCTCGAGCTGCAGTGATTCCCGGACCATTCTTAAGAAATCCACCCTTTTTTGACGGCTCTCGGCGAGAACGACCCGCAGTTCCGGGTAGGCGATTTTAAGTGGTATTCCGGGCATTCCCGGCCCCGTGCCCAGATCAAGCAGGGGTGAAGGCAGTTCCATCAGTTGTCCGGGAAGGATTGAATCAACATACAATTTTAGAACCATGCTGGTAAAATTATGAATGCGCGTCAGGTTGAGTTCGGTATTGTGTTCCCGCAACAACTGGTGGTATGTCCAAAGCTTGTTCAACGCTGCCGGCGAGAGAGTCACGCCGGCCGATTCGAGCAGGGCCGACATCTTTTCAGGCCGCGGAAGATCCTGTTTCCTGGACCGGCTATGGTTCTTCTCAGTCATGATTCATGCTTGTGCACGTTTCTGCGCAGTTACTCACTCAGTGCAACGGTTCAGCGCTCTACGACCATAATCCACACCCAAAGGTGCAATCTAAGTGATGAACGACCCTTATTTTTATCATCCCTCCTGGCCCCTCCTGTACGAAGACAATCACCTTCTTGCTCTTTATAAACCAGCAGGACTCCTCGTTCAAGGCGATCGAACCGGCGCCCCCTCCCTTCTGGACCTCGCCAAAGCCTGGATCAAAGAGCGTTATCAAAAGAAGGGTGAGGTGTTCCTGGGCTTGGTTCACCGACTGGACCGCCCCGTCGCGGGAGTCATGCTTTTTTGCCGCACCTCCAAAGCCGCCGCGCGAGTCAGCGAGCAGTTCCGTTCCGGAAAGATAGGGAAATACTACCTGGCCATCGTTGCCGGCAATCCGGCGAGAAACTCGGGACGCTTGATCGATCACATTGAACATCCTGAAAACCGCTCCAGCCGCATCGCACCGGCACCGACGCCTGCCAGTCGAGAGGCCCGACTCTCCTACCGGGTCCTGGCCGAAACGACATTCTCCAGTTTGGTTGAAATTCAGCTGGAAACGGGGAGACATCACCAAATAAGAATTCAAATGTCACACCTCGGGCATCCCATCCTCGGGGACCTGCGCTATGGGGCGGCGGCGCCTCTGGCACGAAAGCAGATTGCCCTGGTTGCCTCAAAACTCACCCTCTATCACCCCATCACGAAAGAGGAGATGAGCATCTTCTCCCCTATGCCCAAAGACTGGCCCTGGCCGCCCGATCAACCCGTCTCCCACGGACCGCCATGGGATTGGAAAGAACTCCGGGCCCTGATTGATTCTGCAGGTGGTTTACCAAGACCTTGCTAATTGCATGCTTTTGCGAATAAATTACGATGAACCAAAGTGAAGGGTTTCTATTCCATGAGAGGAGTAATGCGTTGGCGGAACTCATGAGTGTCATCAAAGGTCGGCGGAGTATCCGAAAGTACGAGCAAAAAGAGGTGCCCGAAGAGGTGCTGAACCAGCTTTTTGAGGCGCTGAGGTGGACCCCTTCCTGGGCCAACACGCAATGCTGGGAACTGATTGTAGTGAGGAGCCTCGAAACCAAGCAGAAGCTCCAGGAGACGATCAGCAGGCGAAACCCGGCCACCAGGGCGATGGTTAACGCTCCCGTGGTCCTGGCATTATGCGGCAAACGGGAGAGCGCAGGCTACTACCACGGCCAGGTGACCACCAAGTTCGGAGACTGGCTTATGTTCGACCTCGGCCTGGCTACCCAGAACCTTTGCCTGGCAGCCCACGGTCTGGGCCTGGGGACGGTGATTGTGGGGTATTTTGACCACGACAGAGCAAAGGAAATACTGGCGGTCCCCGCCGGCTACGAAATCGTGGTGCTGATCCCCCTCGGTTATCCCGCAAAAGAACCCGGGGCCCCCAGGCGAAGAGAGACCCATGAATTTGTCCATTTCGACAAGTTCTAGCGTTCTTACGCCTTTTCAGAACCAAAGAACAAAGCGGCTTGCCAGCAATAAAAATCATCTGAAGGCGGGAAAAGAATCATCAGGTGGGTCCCGTCCGCATGATAAACCGATGGCAGTTGGGGTTTCAGAATCCGGATGAGCGGAACAGCAGCGTATGAGCTCAGCACGCTGAGGAGAGGACAGGCTGCCTGATTACCCGATCCTAACCTTCGTACTTGAAAGAGACATTGATTCTCACCCGATAGGCAACGGGCTTTCCTTCCTCAATTTTCAGATCCAGTTTCGAAATCTCCGCAATCCGTAATTCCCTGAGACTCTTGCTGGCGGTCGTGACCGCCTTCATGGCCGCATCCTCCCACGACACTTCACTGGTTCCGACGAGTTCGATGATTTTGTAAACACTCATGGCTTTCCTCCCTTCCAGGACAAAATAAGCAGTTCGTTAATATCTCATGCGTTGCCGCTTTGTTCTTCCGAAGTTGTCAAGCCTTACTTCAAAACCTCCGATCTGATGCTCAGAAACCTATTCTCCCGAGTTCACTCAGAGACCGCAATTGCCGCCCTGATTCTGTTGCTCTGCTTCAGTTGCCCGTCAACCAGATACTCGGCATAGCATTCCAACCAATTATAGTATACCGCAACATTTCGAGTTTGAATCTTGGCAATAAATCTACCCGGACTGCCGTACTCCACACGTTCGATGCCGGCACAGAAAAGAGGAGAACTCTGGGCATGCGGCCCTTCCGCCGTCCACCGCGCGCAGGCCGACCCGATCGGCTGATTATCCTGGGCTTCGGTTGCGAAGCACTGGAGAGGCGGAGATGAGAAAGAACCCCTTTCCGTCAACCAGCGAAAGCAGGATTTCTTGATTGTCGGTCTGCCATCGGCTTCGAAAGTCACCACGATGTCATAGGGAAGGTCTTCCCGGGTGATCTCCGGCACCTGCAGGCGAAGCAAGCGAAGTTCACCCTCGGGTGGGTTGAGCATTTGCATCAACGTGCACGAGGAAACCAGTGCCAACAGGATCCCGGCCATCAGAACGGATGCCAGGATGGATCGTGACTTCATCTACCCTCCTCAAAACCGAGGTCCCCTCGGTGCATTCGAATCAAGAAAGACTCAGAACCGTTAATCGATATCTTCAAAGTAAACCATCCTGAGGGCAGTCGTCAACAAAACCCTCGCGATCTGGCATACCGGCCGGGCAGGCATCGCCCGATTTTCTTTTCCAGCCGGGACACCACCTCAGCCAGGCACTCCAGGGAAATCCCCGTCGAGACTCCCATCGACTCAAAAAGATGAACCACATCCTCGGTCGCGACGTTGCCCGCCGCCCCCGGTATGAAGGGGCAGCCCCCGAGTCCTCCACAGCAGGCGTCAAACCTCCCGACCCCCGACTTCCACGCCGCGTACACATTGGCGAGGGCAAACCCATAGGTGTCGTGGAGGTGAAGAGACAAAGGCAGCTCACAGGTGTTTCCGATGCCGCCGAGCATCTCTGCGATCTGCCCCGGATGAGCGACCCCGGACGTATCCGCAAGGTTAACCTCATCAGCCCCGCTCTCCGCATAAACCGCCATGAGTTTCAAAACCCGCAGGGGTGGAATGCTTCCCTCGAAACGACAGCCGAAGGCATTCATCACTCCTGCCTGCACCGCGAGGCCGCGGGACTTCGCCTGTTCGATGAGGGAGCGCGCCGCAATCGTCGCCTCTGCAACGGAACAGTTGCTGTTCTCCCGACTGTGCGTCTCACTCGCGGAAACGAAAATCGAGACATGCTCGAGCCCTGCCGAAACCGCCCGGTCCAGTCCTTTTTGGTTCAGCACCAACGCAGAGTAGGCGACTCCCGGATATCGATCGATACCTTCGAACACCCTCTCGGTTTGTGCCATCTGAGGCACCCGGCGGGGATTCACAAAGGCCCCGATTTGAATGCGCCTGAACCCGCACCGGGAAAGGGCGTTGACCAGTTCGATGCGTTCTGCGACGGAGAAGGTCCCGGGTTCATTTTGAATGCCGTCCCGGGGTGCATCTTCTTCAATGAATACGGCTGGTTTATTCTCGTCAGACATCACTTCCCGAGTCCTCAAACGATGCAACCTGAAACTTACCTTCCTCTCCTGCATGTGCTATGTTCTCTCGGGATCATCTGCGATTCAGACCAAAGGGAAGGCAAAAATTGCTGATGGTCAAGCACACTCGAACCAAACCGGACAGATCGAGAAAGGAAGATTCTTGACCTCGTTATTTTCCCAAAGACAGGACTGTGAAGTCAAGCATTACGGAAAGGCTGGAAAGGCATGCGCATACTTTTGACAAATGACGATGGAATCTACTCGAAGGGCATCGAGGCTTTGTATTTTGCCCTTGCTCGGGAACATGACATCACCGTGGTTGCTCCCGAAACCGAACAGAGCGCGGTCGGCCATGCCATCACCTGGCTTGACCCGCTGCGCGTGGATACCGTCCATCGCAACGGGATTTTCTTCGGATATGCCCTGAACGGGACTCCGGCCGACTGCGTTAAGATTGCCATTACGGAACTGATGACTCCGCCGCCGCAGGTCGTGGTTTCCGGGATCAATCTGGGGGCCAATGTCGGGGTAAATGTCATCTATTCCGGGACGGTCTCGGCAGCGACCGAGGCGGCCGTGCTGGGCGTTCCTTCGGTGGCGGTGTCGATTGACTCCTTCAAACCCGATGACTTCAGTGCCGTTTCCGAATTCATCCCGCGACTGCTTAAAATCATCGAAAGAGAAGGTCTCCCGGAAGGCATGTCCCTCAATGTCAACGTCCCGAATGTTCCCGCCAAAGATATTAAAGGGGTCCGCATCACTCATCAGGGGAAGAAAAAGCATCTGGAACGCTACGACCGGCGGGTGGACCCCCGCGGGCATGTTTACTACTGGCTCTGCAATTCAACTTTTACGAAGGACACCGACCCTCTGGCAGACTCCCTGGCCCTGGAAGAGCACTGCATTTCCGTCACCCCGATTCAGTATGACCTGACCCGGCACGACATGCTGGAAACCTTAAGGCGCTGGCAGTTTTAGTGCTTTGCGGCGAAAACTCGGCGGTACACCTTCCCTTATTGCTCATGCGGAGGGACCGTTCTTTTCGCTGAGGGAAACAAACCGGTGAACACCAACGAAAGGAAATGCCGTTTTCATCCCGATGCTGCCGCCGCAGTTTTCTGCAACAAGCTTGAACACGGCTATTGTGAAAGCTGCCTTGAGTCCCGCGCGGTCTGCTCCGACCCGGAACTCTACTGCCGGCATCGGACCTACTGCATCATTTGGGAATTTCAACGCGAGGCCGTGAGGGAACGAAAGGTAACCGCGGGCGGCCGACCGGAACGAGGACAAGCGACGGCTTCACCGCGGCACAAGTAACTAGTGTCCCTCCGGAAAGGCTCCCAAGTTCTTCTCAGGAGCAGAAGGAGCCGCGAAACACGCCCGTTGCCGTCGAGGCAGGGATGAATACCAAGGAAACCCAGGTCAAAGGCCGCCGAGAGCACCAGGGGCGGGAGAATGCGCTCTTTCGGAAAGTGACAAACCTCTCCTAATTGCCGCCTGGAACCGGAATGATCGTCGGCTTCACCTTGGGCACGTATTTGACCTGTTCCATCAGGGTGCTGGCTTTGCTCATCGTGTCGACCGGCTGCAGCGCAAGGTTATAGGTCTGGCCCTGCTTGGGATCGCCAGTCGTTTTCATGACCACGTCGAATCCTTTCTTCTGCAGGGTATTTTTCAGTTCTTCCGCACTCTGCTTGTCCTTCAGCGTGGCGATCTGCACGATATAGCCCTTGCGCCCATTGGAAGGAGCCTGGGCCTGGCTGCTTGACGCAGCGGCAGAGGGTGCTGCCGCGGCGGGGGGCTGTGTCGGTTTGGCCGGCGCTGGAACCGAGGCAACCGCTTTCGGTTTGGTTTCAGGAACTGACGGAGTTGCCGTTTCGGGTTTCTTGAGAGGAGCAGCCGTTGTCTCTTTGACAGGCGTCTCACTCACCTTCGGGGCCGTCGGGACTTCCTTCACGACCTGACCGACTGCGGGTTCGGGGAAGCCGGAACGGCCGGGAATGCTCTTGGGAGCGCTGTCGGCAGCGGTTTCCGCCTTCTGAGCAGCCGGCGGGACATCCACCGGCTTTTCCTTGATCGAGGCCTGCGGCGGTGTTCCGCTCACACCGGGGGCGCCTTTTCCATCAGGACGCAACCGAGGGCTTGGAATCGGCTCCCTTGGATGCCTCCTCGGCCCCTCCCCCCTGGCCTTTCGTGATGCTTTCGGCAACGGGCTGCAAGTTCTTGGGAATCTCCTTCACCACCACCCCTCTTTCGGAGGCGGGCTTCTTCATCGATTCCTTGCCGGATTTCTGCCGTGAGGTGAGGGGGATAAAGAGAACCAGGACCACCAGACCAATGGCCGCCCATAGCAAAAACTTCAGGTAGGACCGGAATCCCGACCGCGAATCCTTGCTGACGAAGATTTTCTTCTTCATTGGCACCCCTCCTAGAGCATCTTCCTCGCTCTTGCCATGGCCCTCTCGAATCCGGGCAAAGCCCTCTCGATAACCTTGTCGTCAACACAGTAGGCGATACGAAAATGCCCGGGTCCCCCGAAACCGCTTCCCGGCACCACCAGAATGTTCTCTTCCTGCAGCAGGTTCACGAATTTGACATCGTCTGCCAACGGACTTCTGGGGAAGAGATAAAAAGCCCCCGGAGGGGTCACCAGTTCGTAGCCTGCGGCATTGAGGCCGCTGACGAATCGGTCTCGCTTCCTGCGGTACACCTCCACATCCACACATATTCCCTGGAGTTCGATAATGAGCCTTTGCATCAACCCGGGCGCATTGACAAATCCCAGGATCCGATTGGCCAGGGTAAGCGCTCCCACAAGTTCCTTGACCTGGTCGGCGCCCGGATGGACGGCGGCAAAGCCGATTCTTTCCCCCGGTATGGAAAGGTCCTTCGAATAGGATGTGGCGATGATGCTGTTGGCATAGTGCTCGAAAATGCAGGGAACGTCATAGTCGTCAAAAACAATCTTCCGATAGGGCTCATCCGAAACGAGGTAAATGGTCCGCCCGTACTGGAGGGCTTTTCGGGTGAGGATCTCTCCCAGTTCCTGGATGCTTGCCTTGGAATATATTTGGCCCGTCGGATTATTCGGCGAGTTGACGAGAACGATCTTGGTCCTGTCGCCGATGGCGTTTTCGATGACTTCCAGATTCAGGGTGAAGTCATCCCGGGTCGGCACCGGTTTGAGCACGCCCCCGTGGTTGTCCGCATAGAACCCGTATTCGACAAAATAGGGCGCCGGCACGAGCACCTCGTCGCCCGGGTCCAGAAGGGCCTTGAAGATGATGTTCAAAGCTCCGGCAGCACCACACGTGGCAACGATCTGGTCCGATGTCAGGGAGACGCAGTGTTCCTTGCAGAGATAAGCGGAAACGGCTTCCCTGGTCTCGGCAAGGCCGGCGTTGGGCATGTACCCGTGCTTGCCGGGCAGGTCCTGTTGAACCACTTCCATTAATTTCTTTTTGACAAGCTCCGGCGGCGGCACATAGGGGTTGCCCAGGCTGAAATCGAAAACGTTTTCTTCGCCGTGAATCTTCTTCAAGCGGCCCCCCTCCTCGAACATCTTTCGAATCCAGGAGGACTTTTCCATAAACTGGAGCATCTTTTTGGCCACTGCCATATTTTCCATCTCCACAAAGCTCGGCGGTCCGCGCAAGCAGAACCGTTTGCAGGGTCAAGGCAAATTTTGATGATTTTACCCAACTACTATACGGGAATTAGCAGAGCCGATGCAAGACTTAAGAAGGTCGAGCGGGTGGTCTTGGTTCGGAGATCGGTGCCGGCTTGCGCTGACATCAGCGACAAGCGCGCCCGGCAGGCAGTCAATCCGCACTGCGGATTGACTGCCTGCAGAATGTCGGAAGCCGATTCTTGCGAAAAGATCTTACCCGGAGGTCGCCCGAGCTAATGCCTTCACGATCCGCGCCCCTTCCCGGGTCACCCGGCAAGGCCGGTGTTGTGAAGCCTTTTACCAGGTGCTTTCACCCTTGAGATAGCGGTCCATGTCAGCGGCGGCGCGCTTACCCGCACCCATGGCACTGATGACCGTTGCGGCCCCGGTCACCACGTCGCCTCCGGCCCACACCCGCTCCAAGGTAGTCCTCCCGGATTCCTGGTTGGCCACCGCAGTCCCGTGTCGACTGCGCTCGAGACCGTCGGCGTTGACAAAGACCAGCGGATTGGGGCTGGTCCCGAGGGCGAAGACCACCTGGTCGACTTCCATGTCGAATTCAGAACCCTTGATCGGGATCGGACTGCGGCGCCCGGACTGGTCCGGCTCCCCCAGTTCCATGCGGATGCAGCGCATGGCTGCCACGCCCCCTTTGCCGTCGCCGATGATTTCGATGGGGTTGGTGAGAAAGTCGAAGATAACGCCTTCTTCCTTGGCATGGTGGACTTCCTCAAGCCGCGCCGGGACTTCCGCCGGCGACCGGCGGTAAACGATATGGACCTCCCCCAGCTCAGAACCGTTGGCTTTGGCCCGAAGCGACTGGAGTCGCAGGGCGCAGCGCGCCGAATCCATGGCGACGTTTCCCGCACCGATTACGGCCACTTTCTTCCCCACCTTCACCGGGGTATCGTATTCGGGAAACTCGTAGCCCTTCATCAAGTTGACCCGCGTGAGGAATTCGTTGGCGGACATAACGCCATTGAAATTGATCCCCGGGATCCGCATGAACATGGGAAGACCGGCGCCGGTACCGAGGAACACGGCGTCGAACTGAGCCAGCAACTCATCCAGAGTCAGCGTTCGCCCGATCACATAATCGGAAAGAATCTGAATTCCCAGGGCCTTGGCCGCGGTTTCGATCTCGGCCCGAATCACGGCTTTGGGAAGCCGGAATTCCGGAATGCCGTAGACCAGCACACCACCGGGGGTGTGCAGCGATTCAAAAATGGTGACATCGTGCCCCATGCGCCCGAGATCGACAGCACAGGTAAGACCCGCCGGCCCCGAACCGACGACGGCGACCTTCTTGCCCGTCGACGGCCCTTTGGTCACCGCGAAGGTATTGTTGGCCAACTCAAAGTCCCCGACATAACGTTCCAGCCGCCCGATGGCCACCGGTTCGCCCTTCTTGCCCAGGATACAACGCTGTTCGCACTGCACCTCCTGGGGACAGACCCTGCCGCAGATGGCGGGAAGATTGTTCTTCGCCTTCATCGCGGCAACGGCTTTGACCATATCCCCCTCACGCACGGCTTCAATGAATTCGGGAATCGTGACCTCCACCGGACAGCCTTCCATGCAATGAGGGTCCTTGCACTGCAGGCAGCGTTCCGCCTCGCGGCGGGCCATTTCCAGGGTATAGCCCAGAGCCACTTCGCTAAAGTTTTCCACGCGGTCTTCGGGTTCCTGCACCGGCATTTCCTGACGGGGAATCTTCATCCGTTCTTTTTTTGTCAATTCAGCCATCTATTTAACTCCCTCCGCGACCATGCGGTCGAGATTGCACTTGTGGTCCGCCCGCCAGCGTTCAACCGCCGCCTGCTCTTCGGAACGGTAAAAGGAAATCCGCGACAACAGGTTGTTCCAGTCCACCCGGTGACCGTCGAACTCGGGACCGTCGACACAGACAAACTGGGCGCCTTCGTCCATGAGGACCCGACAGCCGCCGCACATCCCCGTGCCGTCCACCATGATCGTGTTCAGACTGACAATGGTGGGCACGCCGAACGGTTTGGTGGTTGCTGCGACAAACTTCATCATAATGGTTGGACCAATGGCCCAGATCTTTGCGATTTCACCCGGCTTGGCTTCCAGGATTTCCTGAAGCGGGACGGTGACCAGGGCTTTGCGCCCGTAGGTGCCGTCGTCGGTGGTAACGATCAGTTCATCCGACACCGCACGCATCTTGTCCTCCCACAGCAGCAGCTCCTTGGTCCTGGCGCCGATGATCGAGATGACCTTGTTTCCGGCCTCCTTAAGGGCCCGCGCGATGGGATACACGGGGGCAATACCGACGCCGCCGCCGACACAGATCACAGTGCCGAAATTCTCGATTTCCGTAGGATGCCCGAGCGGGCCGACGATGGTCTTGAAGCCATCCCCCACTTCCAGCAATCCCATTTCCATCGTTGACTTGCCCACCTCCTGAAAAATCATCGTGAGGGTGCCGGCTTCCCGGTCGTAGTCGGCAATCGTTAGCGGGATGCGCTCGCCGCGTTCGTGCGTAATAACGATGACGAACTGGCCTGCCTTGGCCTTGCGAGCGATCTGTGGTGCTTCCACCACCACCAGTTTCGTGACGTCACTCAGAACCTGTTTTTCCAGAATCTTGTACATTCTCAACTTCCTTCTTCACTGATTGATTTAGTCAACACTCGTGGTGCGCCATCCGATCTCACCTGCGCGACGCTAACGTGTCAAAGCTCACCCGAAAGAGTTGCTTGACCCCTCAGTCAGAGCCGCCCGACTCCGGATATAATGATAACTATTTGGAATCATAACCAAATCCCCCAAACACTCCACCCTCTATAAAGCAGATGAAATATATCACAAGATCTTTCGTGGAATCAATCCAGAAATTGAACAGGGCGCACCGGAAAAAAATTGTATGAGCTTCCTTGGGTTTTGATCTCATCCCGGAATATGATAAAGAGTATCTTTTCCCATAGCAGAGTATAAACGCAAGGGCAAAGAAGGGAAAGGCACCGATGAAAATTGGTTATTTCAGCATGGAAATAGGCCTCAACGAAAACATCCCGACGTACAGCGGAGGCCTGGGAATTCTGGCCGGGGACCACATCAAGTCGGCGGCGGACCTCAATCTCCCCCTGGTCGCCGTTACCCTGCTCTACAAGCGGGGATACTTCATTCAGACCATCAATCCGATGGGCGATCAGGAAGAGATTTACCCCTACTTCGATCCGCGCGCCTTCATGGAGCCTTTGCCGTTTAAGGTTTCCATTAAGATCGAGGGCCGGGACGTCCACATCGGGGTGTGGAAATACAACCAGATCGGTTTGAAGGGACGGGTCCCCGTCTATTTTCTGGATACCGACCTCCCCTTGAACGCTCCCGAAGACCGTTTGATCACCCAGTTCCTTTACGGCGGGGACAACCACACCCGCATTTGCCAGGAAGCCGTTCTGGGTATTGGCGGCTATCTTGCCTTGAAGCGCCTGGAACCCGGGGTCACCACTTATCACATGAATGAAGGCCATGCCGTCTTTTTGACCCTGGCACTCCTGAGCGACTTCGACGGCGATGAGGAGAAAGTGCGCCGGAAATGCATCTTTACGACTCACACCCCGGTGCCGGCGGGCCATGACAAGTTTTCCTACGACCTCGCCGGCGCAACCCTGGGTGCGTATCTGCCCGCAAACATCCGCAGTCTCGCCGGCAAAGAACTGCTCAACACCACCGTCCTTGCCCTGAACCTCTCGCGCGCAGCCAATGGCGTGAGCGAGCTTCACGGCGAAGTATCGCGAGAGATGTTTCCGGGATTCGACATCGGCCACGTCACCAACGGCGTACACCACCTGAGTTGGACCAGTCGCGAATTCAAGGCCCTGTTCGATGCCTATTTGCCGGCGTGGAGAGAACAGCCGCAAGTGCTGGCGGAGGCTCACACCATCCCCGATGAGGCCATCAAGGAAGCCAAGGGACTCGCCAAGAAACGCCTCATCAGCTATATCAACTCGGTCTCCGCGGCCGGCTTCACCGACGACCAGCTGACGGTTTGTTTCGCCAGGAGGGCCGCTGCCTACAAGCGCGCCACCCTCCTTTTCTCCGACCTCGAGTATCTTTTCAATCTGAGTTTTGACCGCGTCCAGTTTATCTTTGCCGGCAAGGCGCATCCTCAGGACGAAGCGGGCAAGAGGCTCATAAGGGAGATCGTCAATCTGGGCAGGCAACATGAAAACAGGCTCCGCCTGGTGTTCGTGCCGAACTACAGCATCTGGCTGGCCAGCCTCATGACGCGAGGCGCCGATGTTTGGCTGAATACCCCGCGTCGTCCCCGCGAGGCCAGCGGCACGAGCGGCATGAAGGTGTGTTTCAACGGCGGCATCAACATGAGCGTGCTGGATGGCTGGTGGCGGGAAGCATGCCGCAACCGCCTCAACGGCTGGGCCATCGGCGACGATGAAGATCTCAGCGACGAGGCTGCGGCAAGCGATCTGTACCAGGACCTGGATGACATGGTGACCACCTATTATGCCAACCCGAAGCAGTGGGTCTCGATCATGAAGAATTCGATCGCCGACATCGGCCCGGTGTTCAATACTCACCGTATGGTCCTGGAGTACCTTCACAAGTACTACCTCTGAAAGTTCGGCCATGAACCGGCCGTTTCGAAGTCAACCTTCAGAGTTAGCCCTTGACAAAGAATCGTCTCCTTGATACTGAACAGCACAATTCCAGGGCCAGTGCTTCGCCTGGATCCCCAGCGGACCGGGACGAAGCAGACTGATGATCAGGGAGCAGTTTTGGACTTGAATTCCCAGTTTTGCTTATTCGGTGGAGCCTTCCAGACTGAGGTCTCGAAGGCTTTTTGCCGTTTTTGAGCAAAGACAGGAAAGGAGAAAGCATGCGCATCATCGAAAGCATCCCCGAGATGCAGCAGGCGGCAGAGGGGTGGCGCTCCGAAGGCAAGAGGATTACGCTGGTACCCACTATGGGCTACCTCCACGAAGGCCATCTCGAACTCATGCGGGCCATCCGAAGTCACGGTGACGTTTTGGTCACCAGCATTTTTGTCAACCCGGCGCAATTCGGGCCGGGAGAGGATTTTGAGCGATACCCCCGAGATATGGAGCGCGACCTTCGCCTGGCGACCGAAGCCGGGACCGACATTGCTTTCATCCCTCAAATGAAGGACATGTATCCGGAGGGATATCAGACTTACGTCAACGTTACCGAGGTCGCCGCTCCCCTTTGCGGGCGGAGTCGTCCCGTCTTCTTTCGCGGCGTTGCCACCATAGTTAACAAGCTGTTCAATATCGTCAGACCACATGCCTCAATTTTCGGGGAAAAGGACTTCCAACAGCTGGTGACGATCCGCACCATGGTCCGGGACTTGAACCTGGATATCGAAATACTCGGTCATCCCATCGTGAGGGAGACGGATGGCCTGGCGATGAGCAGCCGGAATGCCTACCTGACGCCCGAGCAGCGTCGCAAAGCCGTTCGCCTGAACCACTCCCTCACGGCAGCGCAAGCCTTGGTGGAAGGAGGAGAAACAAGCGGCGAAGTAATCCTGAGCAAGGTGCGGGAAGTTCTCGCAGAAGGCGGGGACGTGAGAATTGACTATGTGCAGCTGTGCGACCCTCAGAGCCTCCGGGAGGTCACCGGGATCACCGGTCCGACGTTGCTGGCTTTGGCTGTGCATGTAGGAGTCGCCCGCCTCATCGACAATCGGGTTTTGAATCCTTCCGCACGAGCCCGAACTTGATCTCTGCGCACCTTGACGGTTCAGGAGAAAGCCATGCAACGCATTTTACTCAAGTCGAAGATCCATCGGGCAACGGTGACCGACGCCGACCTTCAATATGAAGGCAGTCTGACGGTTGACGAAGACCTTTTGCGATTTGCCGATATTGTTTCTTTCGAGCAGATCAAGATTTACAATGTTTCCAATGGCGAACGCTTTGATACCTACGCCATTGCCGGCCCTGCCGGAAGCGGCCGAATCTGTCTCAATGGAGCGGCCGCGCGGAAGGGAGCAAAGGGGGACCTCATCATCATCGCTTCTTATGCCCAGTATGATGAGGGGGAGTTAGGACGCCATGAGCCGAAGATTGTCCTTTTGGACGCTGACAACAGGCCCTTGCCGCAGCGTTCGTGAATGAGGGCAACAAGCTGCCGCCGGCCGATTTTCATCGATCTCGGACAATCATGGCCGCGGCATTGAATAAAGCATGACCGGCATCACATTCCCATACCAGAAGGAGGACGTTTCACAATGTCAATGAGCAACTACCTGTTTACCTCGGAATCGGTTGCCGAGGGTCATCCGGACAAGGTTGCCGATCAGATTTCCGACGGCATTCTCGATGCCATAATTGCCGAGGACAAGGCGGCACGCGTCGCTGCGGAAACGCTGGTCACCACGGGCCTGGTTTTTCTCGCCGGGGAAATCACCACGTCTTCCTGGGTGGACATCCCGGGAATCGTGCGCGAAATCATCAAAGACATCGGCTACAACGATTCTTCCATGGGCTTTGACTGGGAAACCTGCGCGGTCATCACCAGCATTGACAAACAGTCCCCGGACATTGCCATCGGTGTTAATCCCGGGGAGGGTTTGTTTGAAGAGCAGGGCGCCGGGGACCAGGGCTTGATGTTCGGGTTCGCCTCCGACGAGACCCCCGTGTTGATGCCCATGCCCATTTACTATGCCCATCGCATCTCGCGGAGGCTGGCCGAGGTCAGGAAAAACGGGATTGTCGATTTCCTGCGCCCGGACGGAAAAAGCCAGGTCACGGTGGAATATGAGAATCACAAGCCGAAACGCATCGATACGGTTGTGGTCGCCGCCCAGCACGCTCCCCATGTCTCCTATGATAAGATCAGAGAAGCGATTATCGAAGAGGTCATCAGGAAGGCCATCCCACTGGAGCTGATGGACGGGAAAACCAAGTATTTTATCAATTCCACCGGCCGCTTCGTGGTTGGCGGTCCTCTCGCAGACTGCGGCATGACCGGACGGAAAATCATCGCCGACACCTATGGCGGTCAGGGAAGCCATGGCGGAGGAGCGTTTTCCGGGAAGGATCCCTCCAAGGTCGACCGCACGGCCTCCTATATGTGCCGCTACGTGGCCAAGAACATCGTGGCCGCCGGTTTGGCCGACCGAGTTGAGGTTCAGGTCGCCTATACCATCGGGGTAGCCGAACCGGTCTCCCTCATGGTGGACACCTTTGGCACCGGAAAAATCTCCCCGGACCGTATTGCCGAGATTATCAAAGAGACTTTTAGTTTTAAGCCGGCAAGCATGATCAAGCACCTCCGACTGCTTCGACCGATATACAAAAAGACTGCCTGCCACGGTCATTTTGGCCGGAGCGACCCCGACTTCACCTGGGAAAAGGTCGACATGGTCGACACCTTGCGCGACAAAGCCGGGTTATGATGAAAGGGAGGATCTATGGAATTTGACATTAAGGATCAGGGGCTTGCCGAGAAAGGCCGGCTGAGGATTGAGTGGGCGGCGCAGTCGATGCCGGTGTTGCGCTCCATAAAGGAACGCTTTGCCGTCGAAAAGCCCCTGAAAGGCATAAGAATGGCGGCATGCCTTCATGTAACCACCGAAACCGCCACCCTGGCCCAAACCCTCAAAGCCGGCGGCGCGGAAGTTCATATCTGCGCGTCCAATCCCCTGAGCACCCAGGACGACGTTGCCGCGTCCCTGGTCATTCATGACGGAATCCCGGTTTTTGCCATCAAGGGCGAGGACAAGGACACCTATTACCGACACATCCATGCGGCCCTGGCCTACTCACCGCAGATCACCATGGATGACGGGGCCGATCTCGTGACCACCATCCATTCGGAAAGAAAGGAACTCCTGCCGGGGATCCTGGGCGGCACCGAGGAAACCACCACCGGCGTGATCAGACTCAGAAGCATGGCCGAAAAAGGCGTCCTCCAATACCCCATCATTGCCGTTAACGACGCCGACACCAAGCATCTCTTCGACAACCGTTACGGCACCGGCCAGAGCACCGTTGACGGCATTATCCGGGCCACCAATCGGCTCCTCGCCGGCTCCAATTTTGTCGTCAGCGGTTACGGCTGGTGCGGTCGCGGCGTGGCCATGCGCGCTGCCGGAATGGGCGCCCGAGTGATGATCACGGAAATCGATCCCCTGCGCGCGCTGGAAGCGGTGATGGACGGCTATCAGGTCATGCCCATGGCGGAAGCGGCCCCCCTGGGCGATTTCTTCTGCACGCTGACCGGCGATATTCACGTCCTCAGAAGAGAACACTTCGAGGTGATGAAAGACGGAGCCATTGTCTGCAACTCGGGGCACTTCAATGTTGAAATCGATCTCGACGCCCTGGCGGAACTGGCGGTGGCGCGGCGCGATATCAGAGACTTTGTGGAAGAGTTTACCCTGCGCAACGGCCGCCGTCTCTATGTCCTGGGGGAAGGCCGCCTCATCAACCTGGCCGCCGCAGAGGGTCATCCTTCGAGTGTCATGGACATGAGTTTCGCGAACCAGGCGCTCTGTTCCGAATACATGATAAAGCACTCGACAAACCTCAAGAAACAGGTCTACCGCGTGCCCACTTTGATTGACAAGGAAATAGCCCGGCTGAAACTGGCCAGCATGGGAATTCAGGTCGACGTTCTCACGGAAGAACAGGAGAAGTACCTACACTCGTGGGAAATGGGCACCTGAACATCCGTCATTTGCATGTGCGGACGATGATCCTGGGGGTCTGCCTGGCAACGCTTGACCGGCGCCTGCTCGCAGCCCCCCAAAGAACCCTCCAAGGCTGCAAGCTTCGAACTGGTCACCGGGGAAAAACTGCCGGCTTTCCATGATGATCTCGACCCCCAGTCGCTGCGGACGGCTATCGCGAGGAGCCTCGAGTATTTCGATCGCATTCCCGCCGATCAAACCTCTTCCCTGGGTGATGCGGAAGTTCCGGCCGCGGTCTTCAAGAGCTCCCTGCTCCATTTTCTGAAACTTCTGGACGAGAACCGCCTGGATGCGGAATCGATAGCCCAGTCATTTGATGTTTACCGTGTGGGCAGCGAGAGAATGCGGGGCAGTCGCTGGTAACCGGATATTATGAACCGGTTCTGGAAGGCCGCCTCGAGCGGGATGGCGATTTCTGCTACCCTCTCTATGGCGTTCCCCCCGATCTCCTCACCATTCAACTGGCATCGTTCGACCCGGGGCGTTTTTCGGGTGAGCGCCTGGTGGGGCGCCTCGAGGGCAGCCGGGTAGTGCCCTACTTCACGCGGGCGGAAATCGATGGAGACGGAAAGCTTGAACAGTGCGGATGTCAACTGGCCTGGCTGAGAGACCCTGTCGATGCCTTTTTCCTTCATGTACAAGGATCCGGGATCATTCGCCTGCCGGACGGGCGCTCCCTGCGGATCGGATATGCCGGCGCCAATGGGCGTCCTTACCGCAGCATCGGCAAGGTCCTCATCGACAGGGGGGTGATCTCTTCCTGAGGAGATGTCGCTGCAGGCCATTCGCGCCTACCTGCGTGACCATCCCGAAGCCCGAGACGAAGTGATGTGGCATAATGAGAGCTACGTCTTTTTTCGCTGGGTCGAAGAAGGTCCCGTGGGAAGCCTGAACGTGCCTCTCACCGCAGGGCGATCCCTCGCCACCGACCCGCGATATCATCCCAAAGGCGCTCTCGCCTACCTCGAAACCATGAAACCCCGCCTTGACGCAAGCGGGCAGATCGCCGACCGGGAACCTTTATGCCGTTGGGCTTTGAACCAGGACACGGGAGGGGCCATCAAGGGGCCCGGGCGGGTTGACCTGTTCTGGGGCACCGGAGATGAGGCGGAAGATCAGGCCGGACGCATGAAGGAGCCGGGGAAGCTCTATTTTTTGATCAAAAAGGGGGAGAGTACGAATCTGCCTAAGTGATCTCCCCGGCCTGCGCCCGATGTTGGTGAAGGATCTGAAACAAGATGCGCATTTCGTCAAAACAGCTGCAAAGCGCCAGGAGCGCTTCCACTTGCTGCTCTTGATCAGGATTTTCATGGGAGGCAAGCATCGCCAGCAGGGCCTGCTGAACGGCCCGAAAACGGTCGGTGGTTCGCTCTCCCAGCAGTCTCAGCTGAGCCATCAGGTCTTCGGGCTGAGCCGATCGAGCGAACTCCTCCAACTCCCTGAACTTGCGATCGTATTCCATGGCCAGTCGGCCAAGATGCTGAAGATAATCGGCGGTATGATCCAAATGCCAACCTCCCCTTCCATTTGTGACAGCTGCATATAAACACGTGGTTTGAACGGTTTTCGCCTTAAGCGAATGAGGAAACTATTAGATTCCGGGGGGTGTGTCAAATGATTGTTCGATGGAAAACCGGAATGTTGGATATGGATTCATGAGTCCCCGGCAGGGACTCTTTTGCGCTATCGGGTCGAATTCATGCAAACGGCTACCCCCGGTGAATTCACTAAGCGCTTTACTCGTTCGGCAAAGATGTTTAGAATAATGAAAGTCCGGTGGTTGAAGACAGGTGCCCGCCTTCAAGGACTTTAAATTGCCCGGTGACATAAATACCTTTCTGGTGATGTGATTTCAGATCGGATAGATTGTCGATCATGCTGCTCGCGGAAACCCGCAGCGCCGGTTATTGGCATGATTCAGATGTGGAAAGGTAACTGTGGATGTTCGTCAAGACCCTTAACATTTTACTTGCGGAATGCCTCAAAATCCCCTGCTGACGGGGTGTCCCCCCTGCTGGACCGAAAAATCCACGAACGACTGGTATTCACCAATCCCGATTACGAATTGCGGCACAGCCGAGGTGAGTGGATCGGCAGCATTCCTCCTCAAATCAGCTGCATGCGTCAAAAAGGACACAGCTACCTGTTGCCTCGAGGCTTTCTGGAACAACTGCTCGAAATGTGCAAAAGATTTCAGCAACCCTACCGACTGGTCGACCGAAGGCGAACCGTGGACGATTCCCCGATGGAGTTTCACGGGGAGTTGAAAGGCTACCAGCAGGACGCCGCCGAGGCCGTCCTGCAGCACGACTTCGGCACCCTGGTCGGGGGCCACAAGAGCGGGAAAACGGTCATCGCCCTCTACACCATTGCGCAACGCCGCCAACCCACACTGGTTCTTATTCCGAAACTGGATCTTCTCGATGGCTGGCTGATGAAAATTGAAAACTTCCTGCAAATTCCCCGATCGGAAGTCGGAATTTTCGCTGAAGGCGTCCATCAACCCGGAAAGTCCATAACGATCGGGCATACCGGTGAAGTAATGCGGTATTGGCGGAAGATCTGGGACCGTATCGGCTTCCTCATCATGGATGAATGCCAGCGGTGTCCATCCAAGGTCCTCACTCATCTCGTTCCCAATTTCGACTGCCGCTATATGTTGGGACTGTCCAACACCACTCAGCGCCGAGACCGCCTCTCCAGGCTGGTCTACTACTATATCGGAGACATGGTTTACTCAATTGATGAAAAAGATGCGAGGGAAGGACGAGGCATTATTCACGCTCATGTGGTGGCGCGGACGACCGACTTTGAATATCCCTATTGTTTCTCGATCCGACTATGTCCCCATGCTGGGGGCACTGATGCGCGATGAAAAGCGGACCCGCATTATCGCCGATGACATAGAAGCGGAACTCTCCCGCGAACCGCAGCCTCTCCTCGTTCTGAGCGGGGGAGAAGAACACAGCCACATCCTGAAAGCAGAACTGTCAAAGCGGGGCATACCGGTCGAGAGCTATGGCCCTGATCCGGAGGACCCGACCGATGCCATGAACGAAACAGCCCAAAACGATTTGCCCTGCCCGGATTTGCCCTCTCCCTCGGGAGCCT
This sequence comes from uncultured delta proteobacterium, assembly GCA_963844985.1. Classification (GTDB taxonomy): domain Bacteria; phylum Desulfobacterota; class Syntrophobacteria; order Syntrophobacterales; family Syntrophobacteraceae; genus JADGQM01. The sequence goes on along the minus strand of CAWJQV010000025.1, from coordinate 47,524 downwards.
TGGCAATTCTGCTTACCCCTCAAACCTTGACGCAGTGCTTTCGAAATCTGAATTCAAGGGTAATATTCCTGGCGGTCCCTTTATACTTTGGCCAGCATCTGACCAATGCCCTGAAAGACTTTCAACAGAATGGGGCGGGAAATGATCGCCGACTCAAGATATACGACTACGTGGACCGCCACATCGGCCTGCTGGACAACTACTTTCGCATGCGAAGCTACAATTACGGGGTGCACCCCGACGTGCTCCTGAGTGCGAGCACCAATTGAGCCGACGTCAACTCGCAGCCACGAAACAGGCAAACAACCCCTCCGACCTGCTCTGACCATGACACCCGTCAAAGTTGCCCTGGCGCCGTTCCTCGGTTCGTGCAGCGCGATCAAGACCCTGGGGGTTCGGCCGACCATCGATGATTACTCAGCAGCAGAGAAGGCCCTTCTGCGCCGCGCGGAACGGGTCTTTTTTCCAACCCCCCGCTTCGCTTATCTCTTCGATGCCCTCCGAATCCCCTTGTTTCCCGCGTACACGACCTATCGATTTCAGCGCTCCCGGGTCTTACAGCAGATCCTCTTTGCGGTTTCAGGAATGCCCCGCCCCGCTACGCGCATCTACTACGGCCGCAGACAAAAAGAGAAGGTCCCCGAACATTTCCCCTTCCCTTTTGTTATGATGGGCCCGGACGCCGCCCTGCACAAAAAGCACCTCGTCGGCTGCGCGACAACGATCGAAGATTGTGCCGAGAGCTGCAACCCGCTCATCGTTCAGGAAGCCTTCGATTGGATCGAACGCGTGCGCATCCTGTGCGTCCATGATGACTGCGTGGGCGCGGTAAGACTGGAGAGGAGGGGATGGCTTGAATTTGCGGTATGAGCCGACTCCCATGGATCGACCGGATCTGCAGGCGCTTTTGGAGATGACTCGAGCTTTTGTCCGCAAGACCCGTCTGGACGACATTGTCATCGAATGGGCCTATGGCAAGGGCAGATGGCACGCCCTGGAACTGACCCGCCCCCCCGTTCGCTGGCCCATGCTGGAGGGTGTTTTGAACCGTCACCGGCACATTTGCCGATTGGTGGAGTCCGGGCGGTTGTAGCGACTTCCCGGAATAGCAACAAATTTACCGGAACCATCAGAGAAAAAGGAAGAAGGATGCTTCGAAGATTATCGATCGGAACGGCCCTGATAGGGTTGCTTTACAGTCTGACTACCCTGGTGCAAGCATTTGAAGTTCCCCGGCAGCCCCCTTCCCTTTCGGCCGCGGCCGGGGAGTCGGTGCAAAGGACTCTTTCCTCGAAGCCGAATGATTGCTTTGTCGTCCTGAAGAACGGTCTGACCGTGTTGATCCGCTCCCACAGCGGAAGTGATGTGGTTTCCTCCCAGGTCTTGGTCCGAGCCGGTTCCATCTATGAAGGAAAGTACATGACGGCGGGAATCTCCCATTACCTGGAACATGTGGTTTCAGGAGGCTCCACCCGTTCGTTTACCGAGACGGAAGCCAAGGAGCGACTGGAAAGGATTGGGGGCGCAACCAATGCCTCCACCTCATTCGAGCGCACCCTTTATTATATCAACACGACCAACGAACATTGGAGGGAAGCTCTCGACCTCCTGCTCTCTTATGTCAGCGAAAGCACCCTCGATCCCCAACAGGTCCTCAGAGAAAAGGCCGTCATCCAGCAGGAAATCAAGATGGGTGAAAACGACCCGGGAAACCAGCTCTGGAAGCTCTTCATGAAAACGGCTTACCGGATCAGTCCCGCCCGGGTCCCGGTGATCGGGTATGAAGAAGTTTTTGTCGAGCTGAATCGAGACGCTCTCGAAGACTACTACCGTCAGCGCTATCAGCCGGAGAACATGCTCGTTGTCGTGGTCGGCAAAGTAACCCCGGCTGAGGTCATTGAGTTCATTGCCCGAAAAACCAAGGACTTCAACCGCCACGCTGAGGCGCCGCCGGTCCTGCCGGCCGAACCCGAGCAGGTGGGCCCCAGGTGGGAGGAGAAGGAGCTTCCCCAGGCGCGGCTGACGCAAGCCATGATCGGTTTCCCTTCGGTCTCGCTCTACAGCAAAGACCTCTATGCCCTCGATGTGCTGGCAATCCTGCTCGGGGACGGGGACACCTCGCGCCTCACGTATCGCCTGAAAGACAAGGAAAACAAGGTCCTCAGCGTGAGCGCATCCAACTGGACCCCGTCTTTTGTCCAGGGACAATTCATGATTTCGGTCACTCTCGATCCCCGGAATTGGCCCCTGATTCTGACCCCGATCGAGGAAGAGCTCAGCCGCCTGAAGAAAGACCTGGTCGCTCCCGAAGAACTGGACAAGGCGAAGAAGCTCGTCATGGCTCAGCACATCTTCGGCAAGGAGAGTGTGTCCGCACTCGCCTCCTCTCTCGGCTCTTCCTATTTTGATACGGGAGATCCCTACTTCGATGAAACCTATGTCGGGGGCATCCGGGAGGTCTCGCGAGAGGACATTCGTGCGGTGGCGCGGCGTTATCTGCTGATGAATCGCTCGAATGTGGCCGTGATCAAGCCGGAGACACCAAAGGACGCGGTGGCGCGTGCGGAAACGAGCCCAAAAGGGATCGCGGCAACCCCTGCCGTCGAGGTCCAGGATCTGAAAAACGGCTTGAAGGTGCTCGTAAAAAATGACGATTCCCTCCCTCTCGTGACCATCCAGCTTTACGGCTTGGGAGGCTTGCTGCTTGAGGACCAAAAGAAACCCGGGCTGTCAGCCTTTACCGCCTCGCTTTTGACGGCGGGAACGAAGTCCCGAAGCAAACGCCAGATTGCCCAGGCCATTGAAGGGATCGGGGGCGCTATAGAAAGCAGATCGGACAGCAGCACCTATCACATCTCGATCAAGGTCCTGAAGGAAGACCTCGGGCCGGCTCTGGATATCCTCGCAGACATTGTCCGGAATGCCCAATTTCCGCCGGACGAGATCGAGAAGCGGCGCAAAGAAACCCTGCTGGCCCTAAAGAAGCTCGATGAAAGCTGGCAGAACGAGGTAATGCGCCTCTTCAAACAGAACTATTTTCAGCAGTCATCCTACCGAAACGAGCGACTCGGGACCCCCGAGTCGGTAGCGTCATTTACCAGGGAAGACGTGCTCGCGTTCTACCGGCGCATGGTGAACCCGCATCACTCGGTGCTGGCCGTGTACGGGGATTTAGGCGACAAGAAAAGCCTCGCGGTTCTGCAGAAAAAGCTCGATGCCTGGAACGTTCCCCCGGTTGCTCTCGCCGAACAGCCTGATGAAACCCAACCGCTGAAGACCGATCGAACCGTCGAAAAGAAAAACGACAAGACCAGTTGCGGACTTTTCATCGGCACGGACGGTATGAGTATCAATGATTCCCGTCGGCCGGTGCTGGATGTTCTGGATGCCGTCCTTTCCGGGACCGGGTACCCCGGCGGGCGCCTCTTTGAAGCACTGCGGGGAGGTAAAGAGGACCTGGTTTACGTGGTGGGCGCCTTTCCTTTTTATGGCAAGCGAGCCGGGTTTTTCGGGGTAATTACCCAGACCACCATGAATAACCTCGACAAGGTGCAGGAGATTGTCCTGTCGAACCTCAAGCGCCTCTCCGAAGAACCCGTGCCTGCTCAGGAACTGCAAAACGCCAAGGACATGATGCGAACCATGCACCGACTCGGGTTGGAGACGCTTGACGCCCAGGCCCGAAGTGCGGTGACCAACCAGGTCCTCGGCCTGGGATGGGATTACGACCGGCGGTACGTGCCCCTGATCGAAGCGGTGACCGCCGAGGCCATCCAGAACCTGGCCCGGGAGCTGTTCTCGAAAACCCTGATTGCGCGCACCCTGCCCGAACACCCCGTGGACATTCTGAACGCCGAAACTCAGCCAGGGAGCGATGTCATTAATCGTTAGAAACAGTAACTCATTTCGCTTCGGAACACCCGAAGACACAGGAAAACGGCCTGGACAAACCCGCAACGCGGAACTTTTTGAAGCGGTCTCAGGAATGCAGTCGCTTCTTTCACCCGGAACTTTTATCTTTTAAACACAGGTATTCCAGGCCGTCGAAAACGGAGCGGGCTATCTCTTCTTTCGCGATCAGGTCCGCAAGGGTTCTCTGCAAGTCTTCCAGTTGCACGCCAAGGGAGGCGGCCATTTCCTCGACCGTGCAGGGGCGTCTGCGCACCATGTCCATTACCCGCCGGTCGGTGTTCAGGTCCCGCTCCAGGCCGCGAAAACCTTTGAAGCGCCCGATGATCTCAGTTCTTTCAGGAGGGAAGAACCCGCGCATCGCTTCCATCTCGGGCGATGAAAGTCCCCTGCAAGCAGGGATCGGCGGGCGGGCGCACCACAGTGTTCAGTTCCACTTGATCGGGACGCAGGCTATCGATTATCGGCCGCAGCTTAATCAACTCGTCGGGGTGGTCGTTGAAACCGGCAACCAGCATGACTTCGACGTGGAACTGCCCTCGGTAATCCTGCCTGAAGGCCTTCAAGCCTTCCAGAATCGTCGCCAGGTCGAGGCCCGGATGAGGCCGGTTCAACCGTTGAAAAACATCTTGGGTAACCGCATCGAGAGAAGGAACCACGCGGTCGGCAGCGAGCAGGGCCTCGCGCACTGCGGGATCCCGGAGGAGCGAGCCATTGGTCAGCACCACCAGGGGCAGGGACTGGAAATGCCTCTTGATTTCGCGAATGAGGAAACCCAGCGGTTCGTACAGGGTGGGTTCTCCGGCGCTGGAAAAGGTCAGGACATCCGCACTTTCAGGAAAATCCCGAAAATAGGCCAGCAGGTCCTCGATGACACGGTCGGGATCGAAAAACGCCTGTCGTTTGATAGTGAGATGCGTGGTCGGGCCGGACTCGCAGTAGATGCAATCATAGCTGCAGGTCTTGGGAGGAATCACATCAATCCCGAGAGATCGCCCCAGACGGCGTGACGGCACCGGCCCAAAGATCGTTGTCATGGCATTATCCCCGCGTATGCAACACTCCGAATGAGATTGCCGACCAACCTCGTGTCGAAACGTGCCCCTGAAGCCCTTTAATCGACAGCTGAAAGCTGTTCAGCGATTTTGGACACCGTCCAAGTATATAGGTCAGTCCGGGGATTGTCAAAATCCGGCCGGGACTCTTGTCGAAACCCTCTTCCCCTTTTATCCTTGCCAAGATTGTCCGGGATAAAGTAATTTCCAACGCAGGGATCACGATTTATAGTCCTTGTGATCGTTTAATAGGCTGTTGAAAAACCCGGTTTCGTGGTCAACCCGTGTTGAATGCCCGGTCCGTGAATGCAGGTTTGATCGAACCTGGATTCGCGAAGACGTTTCGCCGGAATGATCCGATTGAAAGGTCTCTGCGGGGCTTGTCAGCGTCCCGTTAGAAGGTCTTCATGTTATCAACAGGTCAAGCATGAACGGCGCCTGGAAACGCCGGCTTGTGGATCGGGGAAACCGGGCAAAGGGTCGAAGCCGAACCCTGGACCCGTCGCTTTATCCGCAATCAAACCCATACGGTCGACAGGAGAAAAACCATGCGCAGCGATTTAATGAAAAAAGGGGTTGAAAAGGCTCCTCACCGTTCTCTTTTTAAAGCGATGGGATACACCCAGACGGAACTGGACCGGCCCCTCATCGGGGTCGCCAATTCCGCCAACGAGATCATTCCGGGACACATCCACCTCGACAAAATCAGCGAAGCCGTGAAAGCCGGCATCCGCCTTGCCGGAGGGACCCCGATCGAATTCAGCACCATCGGGGTGTGTGACGGCATTGCCATGAATCATCAGGGCATGCGCTATTCGCTGGCGAGCCGGGAACTGATTGCGGACTCGGTCGAGATCATGGCTATGGCCCATCCGTTCGACGGCCTCGTCCTCATTCCCAACTGCGATAAGATCATTCCCGGCATGCTGATGGCCGCCATGCGGCTCAATATCCCGGCCATTGTTCTGAGCGGCGGTCCCATGCTCGCCGGGCGCGCCGGCGGCAAAGCCGTGGACCTCGTTTCCGTGTTCGAGGCGGTCGGCGCCCATAAAACCGGACAGATCACCTCCGAGCAACTCCTGGAACTGGAGGATCATGCCTGCCCCGGATGCGGATCGTGTGCCGGCATGTTTACCGCAAACTCCATGAACTGCCTTACCGAAGCGCTGGGCATGGGCCTCCCCGGCAACGGCACGATCCCCGCGGTGACCGCCGCCCGGATTCGCTTGGCCAAAGTGGCCGGCATGAGGATCATCGGATTGGTTCAAGAAAACGTCTGCCCGAGAGACATCGCCACCCGTGAAGCGTTCGAAAATGCCATTGCCGTAGACATGGCCCTCGGGTGCTCCACCAACACCGTCCTGCATGTCCCCGCCATTGCTCATGAGGCGGGAATCGGTCTTGGTCTGGAAACGTTCAACACCATCAGCGCCCGCACCCCCCACCTGTGCAGTCTGCGTCCCTCGGGCGCCCATTTCCTTGAAGATTTGAATGCTGCCGGCGGGGTCCATGCGGTCATGCGCGAACTATCGGCTCGCAATCTCATCCACTTAAACCCCTTGACCGTTACCGGCAAAACCGTGGGCGACAATCTTAAACAATTCCCCGTGCTCGACCGCGATGTCATCCGCTCCCTCGACCAACCCTATCACCGCGAGGGAGGGATCGCCATTCTTTACGGCAACCTGGCTCCCGAAGGCGCTGTGGTAAAGCAATCGGCGGTCGCCCCCGAGATGCTCCGGAGGACAGGGCGGGCGCGTGTCTTTGAGAGCGAGTCGGATGCGGCTACCGCTATTCTTGATGGGCTCATCGGCGCCGGAGATGTGGTCGTGATTCGCTACGAAGGGCCGAAAGGCGGCCCGGGAATGCAGGAGATGCTCACTCCCACCGCCGCTCTCATGGGCATGGGCCTCGGCAAGGACGTCGCCCTCATCACTGACGGCCGCTTCAGCGGCGGCACCCACGGCGCCGCGATCGGGCACGTTTCGCCGGAAGCCGCGGTAGGTGGACCCATAGCCCTGGTCGAAGAAGGAGACGAAATCGCCATCGATATTCCCAACAAGAAACTCGAATTGCTCGTCGATGAAGCAACCCTCCGGAAACGGCGTGAAAAATGGACCGCCCCTGCCCCTCGCATCAAGGAGGGCTATCTGGCTCGTTACGCTCACCTGGTGACTTCCGGTGCACGGGGTGCTATCCTTCAATGGGAGGACTGCAAGTAGCCCAGAATCTACGTATTGGAAAGGCTGTTTCTTTCAAAATCCACCGCAGAAGTGCGGAGAGATCGACTGATATTACGCCGTTTCGGAAACTCTGCGATCTCAGACGGTGCAAAATCTTCGAGGTTTGTCTGACCTTAACTGGAACAGCTTGAGGGATACAGAGCGTGGGTTACGTCTTCCAGTTTGAAGATGCTCGGAACTACAATACCTGGTTTGTCTCTGAGCCTGGACGGACGGCCCTTGTCATCGAAAAGGACCTGCTGCGGCGGTTGTGGGCCCCCCGCGCCCCGCAAAGTGTCCTCGAGGTCGGATGCGGTACGGGGCTTTTCCTGGAATGGTTTGCCCAAGGGGGACATCAGGTGACGGGGTTGGACCCCTCTCCCTACATGCTCAATCTTGCGCACGACCGGGTGCCGAAGCGCACGGCCCTGGATCGCGGGTTTGCCGAAGACCTGCCCTATGAAGACAACTCTTTCGATACGGTCGCTCTGATCACCGCTCTCGAGTTCGTGAACGACCCTCAGTCGGCCCTCCGGGAAGCTCTGAGAGTGGCCCGGCGGCAGGTCCTCCTCGGCATCCTCAACAAGTATTCGGTAACCACCTGGCAACACTGTTTGACCCGACTCTGGCAGCCTTCCATCTACCGCCATGCGCGTTTCTTCAGCGTTTTTCAAATCCGCCGCATGGTCGCCGAAGCCATGGCCGGGGCGGTCCCCATTCATTGGCGAACGTGCCTCTTCTTTCCTTTGACGTGGCTGCGCTATCTCCGCTTTCTGGAAACGTCCCGTCTTCTCCAGTGGCTCCCTTGCGGCCACTTCATCGCGATGCGAATTGATTTGCGGTATCCTCTGAGGACCGTGGAGCAGCCCTTGTTCTATGAGATGCCCTCCCGGGTTGGACAAGCCCAGGTCCGCTCGCTGTGTTGTCGAAGTCCGGGACGAAAAGGCGGCTTGGCGGCTGTTCCCAATCATGCCAACCCATTGTAGGGGCCGCTGCCAAGGACAACGATCCGAGATTTCGCCATGAAGGGTTCTCTGTTTTTTGAGCCTCTGGAATAAAAGGAACAGCCATGAAAGAGGCGATGTTTTACCGAAAATTGGATAACAGCAAGGTCGCGTGCTTTCTCTGTGCTCAGGCGTGCAGGATAGAACCGGGCAAACGGGGTCAATGCGGAGTACGTGAGAATCGCGACGGCACCCTTCTGACCCTGGTCTACGGAAAACTTATTGCCCAAAATGTCGACCCGATCGAAAAGAAGCCTCTGTACCACTTCTACCCGGATACCCGAAGCTATTCCATAGCCACTGTGGGATGCAATTTTCGCTGCCTCTTCTGCCAGAATGCCGATATTTCCCAGGCGCCCCGTGAGTACAAGACCATTTTCGGGCAGGATACCCATCCCGACAGCGTCGTGGCGCAGGCTCGGAAGAGCCGTTGCGCAACCATCTCCTATACCTACACCGAGCCCACGGTGTTCATGGAGTATGCTCTGGACGTTGCCCGCAGGGCCCATGATGCGGGTATCAAGAACGTCTTTGTCAGCAACGGATACATGACCGGGGAGGCACTGGAGGCGATCAGCCCCTATCTCGACGCCGCGAACGTCGATCTCAAGGCCTTTACCGATCATTTCTATGCAGAACAATGCGGGGCCCACCTGAAACCGGTGCTGAAAACCATAGAGGAAATGAAAAAGAGAGGCATTTGGATCGAGGTCACCACCCTTTTGATTCCAGGACTTAACGACAGTCCCGACGAATTAAGACAGTTGGCCGAATTTCTGGCCGCGCTTGACCCGGCGATTCCGTGGCACATCAGCCGCTTTCATCCCACCTATCGCCTTAACGACCGCCCCGCTACGCCCCTTCAGCGACTGCACCTCGCCCGCCAAATCGGTCTTGAGGCAGGCCTGCACTATGTCTATACCGGCAACGTACCGGGGGACGATGGTGAGAACACCTACTGCCACAAGTGCAAGGGCCTGCTGATCGAACGCTATGGTTTTTCCATTCAGCGACGGGCCCTCATGGCAGGAAAGTGCATGCAGTGCGGGACCCCGCTCGGTGGTGTTGGAACCGGCTGATGCAGAGACGTCATGCGTTGCTTAAAGGAGTCTTCGACAGGCTCCTTGCTGTTCTGGGTCCGCAGTACTGGTGGCCTGCGGAGACTCCCTTCGAAGTGATTGTGGGAGCCATTCTCACGCAGAACACGGCCTGGAGGAATGTCAAACAGGCAATCGGGATGCTCCGCGACCACAATGTTCTCACTGCGGAAGCCATCCGCGCCGCATCACTGCCGGAATTGGCGTCACTGATCCGCTCTTCGGGGTATTACAACCAAAAAGCCGGGAAATTGAAGGCCTTTTGCGAGCACCTCGAAAATCACTGGCAGGGCAATCTCGATGATTTCCTCCGCCAGGACCTCGATAAGCTGCGATCCGAGCTCCTCAGCCTTCATGGCATTGGCCCGGAGACCGCCGACAGCATCATCCTGTACGCGGCCGGGCAGCCATCCTTTGTGGTGGATGCTTACACCTACCGTATCTTTCACCGCCACGACTGGGTCCCTGAAGCCATGAGCTACGAGGAATTACGCTCCTTCTTTACGGAAGCGATGGAACCGGATGTCGCCTTGTTCCAGGAATATCATGCCCTGCTGGTCCGCACCGGCCATTTGTATTGCCGACGCAAACCCGCCTGTTCCTCATGCCCGCTGGACGGATGGCAGGGTGAGTAGGGGACCGTGAGAACAGAAGAGTCTTCCCTATACCGGCGCCCCATGAACGACTCCGAGTGGCTGGAAATAATGGCGGCCATGGAAGACGGGACTCGCTCTCCTGAACCGGACGGCAGTCCGATCATTGACCGGGCAGATCCGCGAGGCCTTCGCGTGGCTGGACCCGGTTATGGAGGGATATTGCAGGATTACCTGCCCCGACTGCAGCGACCCCTGCTGCACGGCCCGGAACATATTCTACAACCGAGCGGACATGCTTTCTCTTCTGGCCCTGGGGATCAGCCCGTCCTCGGGGCAGACCCGCACCGTACCCTTCGAAGCATGCCGCTACCTCACCCCGATCGGTTGCAGTCTGCACCGCGCAGTCCGTCCCTACGTGTGCGTGTGGTATCTGTGCGAAGCTCAAATGGAATTGTTCCGGAGCGAGAAGGCCTCAACCCAAAGACTTTTCGTTAAACACTTGCAGCGTCTGAGGTTGGCGAGACTCGAGCTTGAGTCTCTTTACGAGAATCTTTCTCAGGTCGAGCTTCCCCGCGAAGAAACGGGATGCGGGGGGTGATTTCGCAGCTCTCCGCTACGTGGGTTTGAAGATTTTATCGACGGGCCGCCGTTCGGGGACATACACATCGGTCGCCACGTTCCCGTCATTCCACGCTTGCGACACATAGAGGCCGCAGTAACAGCTGCCGAATTCTTCAACATCGGGCGCCCGGTAGATACACGGACAAATGATATCCCGGTCCCATTCCCGATCGGAAGCCGCCAATCGGCATGGGCAGCACATGTAGCCGTAACGCTCCTTGTTGACGAGAAGACCTTCCAGCAACTCGAAGACTCTCTTCCTGTCCTTGTTGAAGGAAAAGCCCTTCGCCTCTTGGGTCTTCTTCAGCATTTCATGGAGCTGCTCAACATTCGTCATCGGTTGAGGGCCTCCTTGAGTTCATCCTCTCTGAAACCGACGATCACCTTGTCGCCGACGACGATGGTCGGGAAGGAACAGCGCGGATTATACTGCTTCACCTGATCGATGATCTTCTGCCGCTCATCCCCATCGAGTTTGTCGACTTCAATGCATTTATACTCGACATTGCAGCCGTTCAGGAACTCCTTCGTATTCTTGCAGTGAATGCAGGTGCTCAAGGCATAAAGCGTGATGTCGCATTGACTCATGTCCATTCTCCTCTATTCTCCCAGGTAGTGAAACCAACTTGCCCCAGACTCTCGCTTTCACCCGCTTATATCACGAATTCCCAGCCGTGTCAGGGCGAAGTCATAACGCACCGGATCTTCAGGAACGATTTCCCGGAATGCCTGAGTGACCTCGAGGGCCGTGCGTAGATCCGCCTGTTTGCGGCGAGTCAGCCCCGCATCGAGCCCGATTCGGTGCATGTGGGTATCCAGCGGCACGATCAATTTGCAGGCCCCGACCCCGCCCCATCCTCCGGGATCGACATCGTCGGACCGCACCATCCACCGCAGAAACAGGTTCAGCCGTTTGCAGGCGCTGCCCTTCCTTGGTGAAGGCAGCAGCGTGATCAGTTCGTCCCGGGCCTCTTCGCTCAGTTCCTCCACGAAGGCAGTCAGGGCGGGAAGAATGGTTTCATCGTCGAGTTTGCACTTCATTGCAAAGGAGGCCCTCAAGGACCCATGGCTTTGGATCAAGCCCTTCATGCCGCAAAGAAGCGCGGCCAATTGGCCGCCTCCGGTGAACCGATGCCTGAAGTCGCGGAATCTTTTATGAATGGTTGCGGGGGAATGTTCCAGGATGAACCGGGAGGGGGATTCACCCATGCGATGCAAGACTTCGGAGACGCTTCTCAAAATCTGATGAACCCGGCCATAGGCAAGGGCCGAGGCCACCATCCCCACGATTTCACGGTCCAGAGGGTCATCATAGTGATGCAGGAATTCGAGGGGGTCCGGGTGGATAAATTCCCGGCGATTATAGAGCGCATATAACTCGTCGAGCGTTTCTTTGCCAAACGCCGAAGAGAGACAACCTCTCATGAGCTTCTACCGTGACATGATGGTCCGCAAAAAACCGATTCAAAACAGTTGCTCATGTCCCTTGGGAACACCCTAATCGATGAAAAGGGCCGGGACGAACCCGCAACTCGCAACTTTTCAGAACAGAACATGCGTCGGTAATCGTCAGCAAAGCGCTGAGACTCCCCGCGGCAAGGAGGACGACTCCATGCCAGGCGCTTATTATAATCGCCCGTGAAAAGGCTGTCATCCCGGTTCGTCTCTTTTAAAGCGGGCTCCAGTTTCCGAGTGCTCTCAGGATTTGTTCCGGGTGGTCATTCTCCCTAGCAGTTGCTCAGCACACTTTGATTCACCCGAAGACACAAGAAAAGCGGCTCATTGCTTTCCACCCACTGCCCACTGTCTGCTCCCTACTCCCTCTACAAGGCAGTCGATCGGCGAAAACGGTGATTTGATTGATGCCGGGGCGTCATGACCGGAGCGACAGCCGAACAGCGGAAGGGCTGGTAAAGCTTGAAACGGTGGGTTATTAATGGCCTTGGCGTGGCCCCGTGGTGTATTTCAAGCTTCAGAGTCCCTGACACGCCAAGCGAAATCCCCCCGACCCCCATTGCCAAAGAGGGCCGGAGGGATTCCATGCTTTGTGGTGGGCCGGGTCATGAATGTCGGTGAGTAGATACCATGAAGAACAAACCTGATCATCGTATTGCCTCCTGGTTGGTGCAAAAGTGGTACGCCCCTCCGGCTTCTCGTCTTCCACCACCCCTTTGCCGTCTGCTTCATCTCGGCACCAAGCTCTATGCCATCGGTCTACACCACCACCAGCGCCAGGCAAGGCTCCGCCGTCGCAGGCTCCCGGCGTTTGTGATCAGCGTGGGAAATCTGGTTGTGGGAGGCGCCGGCAAAACCCCTTTGACACTCTGGCTTTCCCGTCATTTGCGAACCCTCGGCTGGAACACCGCCATCCTGAGCAGAGGGTATAAGAGGAGAGACGCATCGGTATCGAGAGTGCCGCCGTTCGGACCAAGCTTGCGGCATGTCCTGGAATTTGGTGACGAACCGGTGTTCATGGCACGCAAGGCAGCGCCTGTTCCGGTTTGGGTGGGGAAAGATCGCTGGCAGTCGGGAACCCTTGCCATTGAAACCGACCGGGCCGACACGCTGATCCTGGATGACGGCTTTCAGCATCTCGCACTTCATCGCAATCTCGATTTGGTCCTGATCGATGCTCACAACCCTTTTGGAAACGGCTCAATGCTGCCTCTGGGACCACTGCGGGAACCCCTCGAGCACTTGAGCAGGGCCGATGCCGTCGTGTTGACGCGGGCCGAAGACCCGGAAAAGACGAAAGCGACACGGGCAGCGATTACCATGTGCTTCCCCCAGAAGCCGGTTTTTTCGTGTATCCACCGTCTCACCGGGCTGCGGTTGGGACTCGACGGTCAATGCCTCCCGCTGGCCGCTCTTGACGGCAGGAAGGCGGTCGCCTTTGCCGGCATCGCCCGACCGGAGAGCTTTTACGATTCGCTCCGAAAGGCGGGAATCGTGTTGAGCCGGAATTTCTCTTTTCCCGACCACCACGTATACCGGGCTGCCGACATGATGATGCTGATGAAAGCTATGAAGGAAAGCAATGCGGCCTTCCTTGTTACTACCGAAAAAGACATGGTGAGGCTCTCGCCCGAATTTCAGACCTTTACCCTGGCAGCCGCAGTGGAGGTTGACTTCCTTCGGGAAGAGGAGGCTTTCTGCAGTTTCCTGGAAGGCAAATTACCTTCCCGGTAATCGTCTCCCAAGAAGGGGGTACCTGAAGGTTTCCGGCTCGGGCGAGAAGCGTTTTTGTTTCATTCGGCACCGCAACTCTGGTCAGCGGAGAATCATGTTTTTTTCAGGACTGCGGGGGCCTTTGTTGATAAAATGACGATGGGACAAAACGTGATTTTGGTTGCGGGGACAAGCTTCGCCGGTGTGACATGGGAGAGGGGTTTTGGGCAATCTGCCGGACACAGTCCATCATCTGAGGGCCAAGTGATCCACATTGACGGCTCGACACATTCCGGGAGCGGCACTCTGCTCCGACACGCGGTGACGCTGGCCACCCTGGTGGGGGAACCGCTGCAGATGACAAACATTCGCGCCAAGAGGCCAAAGCCCGGTTTAAGGCCCCAACATGCCGAAGCCCTGCGGGCCTGCTCTACCCTTTCCGGTGGCCGACTCGACGGCGCCGAAGTGGGGTCCCACACCATCTATTATCATCCGGGGAATCAATTGGATGGTGGTGAGTTCAACTGGGACATAGGCACCGCGGGTTCCGCAACAATGTTGGCCCTGACCGTCATTCCGGTCGCTCTTTGCGCCCGACGCTCATTCTTTTTGCCGCCCTTGCCGAAGGCGTTACGGAATACCTCATCCCCGGGGTGACCGAACATGTTAATTCGAATCTTTGGCTGGTCGAAAAGATCCTCGGAGTCAAGACCGAGTCGGAAGGGAATTTTCTAAAAATTGAAGGTACAGGTTTGAGCCCGAGCAGCATATGACTCTTCATCGCAGATGACAGAAAGCAAAGCCGGAAGTCAAAAGACCAACTCTCTTGAACACGGGTTTTGCGTTCCCGTTTCCGGGCCTTGATTTTCGCCGTCGCGAAGAGAAAGGGTTTACGCCATGAGCACTTCCATCAAGATCCGCGGTATCTACGCCACCGCTCTGACCAAACTGATGCTGGACTTCGGTTACGGCATCGTCAACCCTTCGACCAGGATCCGGGAGCTCTTCGAATTGGACGAAGGCGTCGCTGACTATGAGATCCTGATTCAGGACCGAACCGATTTTCAGGGGATCGATATCACCGGCCTTCCGGAAAAGATGACCCAGTGCCTGACGTTCTTTCAAGAACGGCTCCTGGACGCCACCTTACTCGAGTTTGCGGCGATTGAAGAGGAAACCGGTCTGGTCAGGGCTTCGATGGAATTCCCGGGGTTCTCCAAACAGATTCTCGATCAAGCCCGCGGCACGGTCACGCCTACACTGGCAAAGCACCACCGCTTTCGGATCATTGCGAGCAAGGCCGTCGAACAGGCGGAAAACACTTTGATGGGGCACCCCGAAAAGAGAGAATTCCTGGAAGACGAACTTTTTAGAGTCGAGATCCTGCTCCCTCTCGAGAAGGCCGGCATGGCCAGGGTGGAACACATACGGCCGTCGGGCAGGCCCATGCGCCCTCGCGAGGGCACCCTCGCCGATACGGACAATCGGGGATTTGTTTTCAGGCGTTCCTTTGCAAAAGGACGCTATGACGGGCTGGACTTGCCTATTCAGGAAGGGGACTACGGCCTGACGGAAATCCGGGAAGGCGCCTGGCACCTCAAGCATTCTTATTACACCAAGGATCACCGGCTCATAGGGGAATACTTCAACATCAACTCGCCCGTGGAACTCTATCCTTATGGAGCCCGCTATCTGGACCTCGAAGTGGATGTGGTCTGCAGGGCCGGCGAGAAGCCTTTTCTCATCGACCGGGAAAAACTTGCCCTTCTGAGCCGAACCGGCTGTATTTCAAGCGATCTTGAACAGAAGGCCCTGGCGGTCGCCGAAGACCTTTTGCGAACCCTGGAACTGCGGGCATCATGAATCGGTGAATGACTCACGACTTGTCCGATGGGGATTTTTCGATTAAGGTGAGGCGCGCCTTTTCCCTTGATTTTGCTTATTCAAAACCATTGTTCAGGCTGAGGAGCAGAGCATGCAGTCCAAAAGAATATGGAGCATACGGTCGTTACTTTGGTGCCTGATTTTGAATTCCCTTCTGGTCGGCCTGCTTTTCACCCTGGCAAAGAAGGTCCTGGATGCGCTTGGCCAGTGGGTCAGCCCGTTTCTGACTCCCGCAACTTCGACCCTGTCGGCGGATGCACAGTCGGCCTTCACCGCTTTGGGTCAACTCGTGGGTGAAACCGAACGGTACCTGGCACCCGCAGTGTTTGGCTTGGGATTGATCTTCACCCTGGTGCTCTGGCTGATTCTCAACATGCAGGGCCGCCGACTCATTGCCCGTGCCGAGATGGAAGCCAGCCCGGCAACCTCTGCCGATTTCCGGAGCGGGATTGAAGAAGCCGCTCCGGAGGATCGCCCGCCCGGGATTCCCCCTGCGGTTCAACCGTCACCCCAAGCATCGCTCCAAACGGCTGTGCAGATGCTGGCCATCCTGCAGCGGGAAGGCCGGCTCGTGGATTTTCTCCAAGAGGACCTTCGTCCCTACAGCGACGATCAGATTGGGGCGGCCGTGCGCAGCATCCATCAGGGCTGCCAGGCGGCGTTGCTTGAACACGTGGATCTCAAACCGATCTTTGAAGAGGTCGAGGGTGCGGAGGTCACGGTCCCTCTTGATTTTGATCCCAAAGCCGTCCGGCTGACCGGCAACGTCTCCGGAGACCCGCCTTTCAGGGGGACTCTGAGGCATCATGGATGGAGGGTGCTGCGCCTCGACCTTCCCCAGGTGACAGCATCCCGCGAAAACGACTGGATTCTCTCTCCGGCAGAAGTAGAAATCGGGGCCTAAAGGGAAATGAGACAGGAGTACCCTTATTGAAGGATTCCAAATATATCATTGGTATCGACCTCGGCACGACCCATTCGGTGCTCGCCTACACGGAAGCACGGACAGCCGAAGACATTGACCCGGTCATCCGCACGATGCCTGTTCCTCAGGTTTTGAGTCCCGGAGAGGTGAAGGCGCAGCCCTTGCTGCCCTCGTTCATCCTCTTGCCCGGCCCGCACGATGTGCCCGAGGGAAGTCTGGCGTTGCCCTGGGATCCTCACCTTGACCTTGCGGTCGGGGAATTCGCTCGCAAGCGTGGGGCCGAACTGCCGAACCGTCTGGTTTCATCTGCCAAGTCCTGGCTCTGTCACAGCGGCGTTGATCGCACCGAGAACATCCTTCCCTGGGACAGCCCTGCCGATGCCAGAAAAATCTCGCCGGTGGAAGCGTCGTCCCAGTTTTTGAGGCATCTGCGCAATGCCTGGAATTTTGCAATGGCAAACCGTGACCCGGATGCACCGTTTGAAGCGCAGGATATCTTCCTGACCGTTCCCGCTTCTTTCGATGCCGTCGCCAGGGAGCTGACCGTCAAGGCGGCACAGGCGGCCGGGTTGGAAAACATCACCCTCCTCGAAGAGCCTCAGGCTGCCTTCTATGCCTGGGTGGAAGCCCAGAAGCAGCGCTGGCGCAAAGCCGTGCATGTGGGCGAATCCATACTGGTCTGTGACGTGGGAGGCGGGACGACCGACTTCAGCCTGATTCAAGTCACCGAGGAAGAGGGTGAATTGACTCTGCGCCGGGTGGCAGTGGGCGACCATCTCCTGCTGGGAGGCGACAACATGGATTTGGCGCTGGCCTATGCCGTGCAGGCCCGGCTGGCGGCGAAGGGCATTAAGCTCGATGCCTGGCAGTTCCGGGGCCTGTGGCACAGCAGCCGCGCGGCCAAGGAACGCCTCCTCGCCGATCCTCACCTGCAGAGTGAACCGGTGGTTATCCTCGGGCGCGGGTCGTCACTGATCGGCGGCACCATTCGTTCGGAATTGACCCGGGCGGAAGTTGAACAAACCCTGCTCGACGGCTTCTTTCCTCTCGGGGAGCGCTCGGATTACCCCCGTGGAGAAGACGAAGGTGGGAGTACGGGAGATGGGTCTTCCCTATGAGCCCGATCCTGCGGTAACGCGCCATCTTGCACGCTTTCTGGGCAGGCAGGCGCAAGGCGACGCCGGTCAGTCGGGGGTCCCGGTAGCCTACCCGGCGGCGGTTCTCTTTAACGGCGGGGTCATGAAATCGGAACTGCTCCGCGAGCGGGTGCTCTCGGTCCTGAAACGCTGGCACGGGCCGAGTGAAATCCGCGAACTCGCCTCGGGAGACCCCGATCTTGCCGTGGCCCGCGGGGCCGCATACTACGGCTTGGCCCGCCGAGGGCGTGGGCTTCGCATCAGAGGCGGCACCGCCCGGTCCTATTACATCGGCATCGAAAGTTCCCTGCCCTCCGTGCCCGGCATATCGGCGCCCATGAAGGCGCTCTGCGTCGTGCCCTTCGGCATGGAAGAGGGAAGTGAAGCCGACATCCGCCAGCGGGAGTTTGGTCTGGTCGTCGGTGAGTCCGCGGTCTTTCATCTGCTCGACTCTAATGTCCGGAAACAGGATCAGACCGGCGAGATGATTGAAGACTGGCAGGGCGATATTGAAGAAGTGACCACCATGGAAACAGTGCTTCCGGCAACCGAAGAGGAAGAAGGAGGCAACATCATTCCGGTCTGGCTACAGAGTAAGGTTACCGAGGTGGGGACCCTGGAACTCTGGTGCGTGGCACGGGATGAAAATCGCCGGTGGAAACTGGAATTTAATCTTCGCGAACGCGAAAAGGATTAGTACGGTACGTTGCAACCATGGATAACCTTTTCGACTTTGCGGGTATTTCCTATCGCTATATCGTCGGGATCGATCTGGGCACGACCAATTCAGCGCTGGCCTACGTCGATCTGACGGAGGGCGGCGCCACTCCCGGGCCGGTTGGTTTCTTCGAAGTCCCGCAACTGACGGCGCCGGACGAACTGAGCCGACGCCCCGTCCTGCCATCCTTTCTGTACCTTCCAGGCCCTTACGAACTGCCGCCCGGGAGCACCGGCCTGCCGTGGGATTCGAACCGGGATTACGCCGTCGGGGAATTTGCCCGGGAACAGGGAGCCCTGGTTCCCGGACGCCTCGTGGCCTCAGCCAAGTCCTGGCTGTGTCACGGCGGGGTCGATCGCACCGCCGCCATCTTGCCGTGGGCGGTTGGGCCGGATGTCAAGAAGGTGTCCCCGGTAGAAGCCAGTGCCCGCTACCTGCAACACCTCAGGGAAGCCTGGAATGAAGTTATCCCCGGAGGCCGTGAAGGATGTCGTCTCGAAGACCAGCTGGTCATTCTCACCGTTCCCGCCTCCTTCGATGAGGTAGCACGGGAACTCACCGTGACCGCGGCACGGGACGCCGGCCTCCCTCGCGTCATTCTGGTTGAAGAACCCCTTGCCGCCTTTTATTCCTGGCTGTCAAGACATGAAGAAGACTGGGAAAGCCTGATGCATGAAGGCCAGATGGTCCTGGTCTGCGATGTGGGCGGGGGCACCACGGATTTCACCATCATAGCCGTCGGCAGCGGGGAAAAGGGGTTGCGCTTCGATCGTCTCGCGGTGGGGGAGCACCTGATGCTCGGCGGCGACAACATGGACCTGTCTCTGGCGCGCCACCTCGAAGCCCGGGTGGTCGGCAAGCCCGGCCAGCTCGATTCCCGCCGATGGCACCAACTCTGGCATCAATGCCGAAAAGCGAAGGAAGTTCTTTTGGGACAGGCCGACGGTGCCGGGAGTCCGGGTCGGGATCGACCGGACACGGTAACGGTCACCGTTATGGGATCCGGAAGCAGGCTCATTGCCGACACCCTGAAGGGGACCCTTTCCCTGGAACTGGTGGAAGAACTGATTCTGGACGGTTTCTTCCCACCCGTCGGCCTCGAAGAAACACCCCAAAGCAGCCGACGGACCGGGCTCACCGAATGGGGCCTTCCTTACGTGCAGGACCCGGCGATCACCCGCCATCTTGCCGCCTTTTGGCAGCGCTATCAACCGCTGCTGGAAAAAGAGACGGGACGCACCTCCCTCTATCCGGACTTTATCCTTTTTAACGGCGGCGCGTTGACTCCCGCTTCCGTCCGCAACCGGATTCGCGCTGTGGTGGGCAGCTGGTTTCAGTCCGCAGCAGGGACCGACTGGACCCCCGTGGAACTGGGGAATCCCCGCCCCGAGCTCGCCGTCGCCATCGGTGCCGCCTACTACGGCCTGGTGCGACTCGGCGCGGGAGTGCGTGTGGGAGCAGGCAGTCCGCGCGCCTATTACGTCGAAGTCGCGCCACCGGCCGACCAGGAAGGCCGCTCCGGCGAACTCGAAGCCGTCTGTCTTGTTCCGCGAGGCACCGAGGAAGGTTTCGAAGCGCAACTGCAACAGCTGCCGCTCGAAGTCATCACCAATCAACCGGTAAGCTTCCGGCTGTTTACCTCCTTCACCCGTCTCGGAGATCACCTCGGCGACCTCGTCAGCCTCGCCGAGAACGAGATCTCTCGCCTCCCCCCCATCCGGACCGTGCTCAGGTACGGAAAGAAAAGCACCGCTCAAAGGCTTCCCGTGCAACTTGCGATTCGACTCACCGAAGTGGGCACCCTGGAACTTTGGTGTCAGTCGGCACGAAGCTCGCACCGTTGGCAGCTGCAATTCGACGTCCGGGAACAGGCCCCCCCCGGGGAAGCTTCCGCGGCGGCAGCCGGTGAAACCTTTGATATGGGGGTGATCGAGCGCGCCGAGACGAGCATTCGAAGCGTCTTTTGCCAAGACCAAACAGGGGTTCGGAACCTTCCTGAAAAGCTCACCCGGGACTTGACCGCCGTTTTCGAACTGGGCAAGGATAAATGGCCGACCTCGCTCATCCGCAAACTCGCCGATGTCCTCCATGAATGCAGACCGGGCCGGGCCCTCACCTTTCACCATGAATCCCGGTGGCTGAATCTTCTCGGGTTTTGCATGAGACCCGGTTTTGGCGCTCCGCTCGACGACTGGCGCCTGAAAGAAATATGGAAAATCTACCCTGCGGGAATCCAATTTCCGAGACAAAACCAGTGCCGGTCGGAGTGGTGGATTTTCTGGCGGCGCGTGGCGGGAGGATTAACCGCCGGTCAGCAGTGGCACATCTATCAGAACCTCCTGCCGGTCCTCCACGCCGAGGATAAGGGGAAGAAGAAGGCCGCCGCGAAGAGTTCCCTCAGCCGAAGCGACCAGGAAGAGCTGGAAATCTGGATGGCGCTGGCCAACTTTGAATATCTCCCCGCACCGACCAAGATCGAACTCGGCAGGCGGCTCCTGGAGAGAATAGCCAAGGGTCGGCCCAGGCCCCAGGAGCTGTGGGCGCTGGGCAGGTTCGGGGCCAGGGTCCCGTTCTACGGACCGCTCGATCAGGTTGTTTCGAGCGAGGAGGCCTCCCGGTGGGTCCACAGCCTCCTTTCCTTGGGGCTCGAAGCCACGGACGCCCTGTCCCGGACCCTGGTGCACCTCGCCCGCAGGTCGGGGGATCGCGCCCGCGATCTTTCTCCGGGGGACATCGACGGGTTGTCCGAGTGGTTGCGGCAGACCCCGCAGGCCGAGCGCTACCGGGAACTCCTGACAAACCCCGAAACCGCCTTGTTCTTCCAGGAAAAGGAATGGATTTTCGGTGAAGGTTTGCCCGCAGGGCTCATTGTGTCGGGCTCCGGCGGGTGATGCCCGCCGTCGCCCGCTATCTCGGGGAGCCTGACCACCCCCCGAAAGGCGGTCTCTCTGGGGAACCCGATCCTCTACGCAGAAAGGGAACCGCAACCTTCGGCTGACGATGAATCGGTGCTGAGCTGAAGGCGTTTCGGGACCATCTTCTGCATCTCCGCCGTGTAGAACTGAAAATTGTTTCGCCCCGATTCTTTTGCGCAGTACATGGCTGTATCGGCCTTCCCTCAAGAGGACTTGGACATCTTCACCGTCCCGGGGATAGAGACTGATGCCGATGCTGCTGGTCACCGCGATCTCATGACCGTCAAGCCTGAAGGGTTCAGCAAACACATCGAGGAGTCGTTGCGCAACGAGCACCGTTTCCTCGGCAGAACGTATCTTCTCCAGGAGCAGGATGAATTCGTCACCACCCCAGCGGGCCAGGGTATCCGAGTCTCGAGTGCGGCGCAAGAGCCGGCTGCCCACGCTCTGCAACAGCGAATCCCCCATGGTGTGGCCGAAGGTATCATTGATGCCTTTAAATCCATCGAGGTCGAGAAAGAGTATGGCCATCACCAGGTTCTCGCGATGGGCTCGGGCCATCGCGTGCCGGAGCCTTTCGCTGAAGAGGATGCGGTTCGGAAGTCGAGTCAGGGCATCATGGTTGGCAAGAAAGCTCAACCGCTCCTCGGCTGCTTTCCGCACGGTGATATCCACTGAGATCCCGACATAATTGGTGGTCTTGCCCTTGCCGTTTTTCACTGCGCAGAGGGTGAGCCATGAGGGATAGATTTCTCCGCTCTTCCGCCTGTTCAGGACCTCCCCTTCCCACTGCCCGGCTCCGGTCAGGTTCGACCACATTGCCTTATAGAAGGACGCATCGTGTCTGCCAGAACTGAGCAGGCGCGGATTCCGGCCGATCACCTCGTCCGACTCATACCCGGTTATCTCCGTAAAGGCCCGGTTCACCTTAACAATTTCGGCATCAGCACCGGTGATGATGATCGCCTCCGTACTGCTGTCAAAGACCGCAGCCGCCAGCCGCAGACCATCCTCGGCCAGTTTCCGCTCGCTGATGTCCTCGACCACATAGATCAGGTATTTCGTTTTGCCGCCGGGTTCCCGGAGGGGCGAGACGGTAAGCCGCGTCCAGACATTCCGGTTTTGGCGGTGCACAAGAGGAAGTTCAACGGCCCTGAAGGAAGAGGGCCTCTCCAGAAGTTCTGCAAGACATCCCTGGTGTGCTTCCCGGCTCTCCGGTTCCAAGAGCTTTTCAAAAGCGAGGCCCAGCAGTTCATCGCGACGATAACCGAGCATGTCGCAGAGGGCTTTGATTGGCCATCGCGATCTGTCCGTTCAGGGTGACTTGGGCAATGCCGGCCGGAGCCTGATCGAAGGTTACGCGAAATTTCTCCTCGCTCTCTTCCAGTTCCCGCGTTTTGCGCAAGCGCATGGTGCGCTCCCGATAAAGGGTCAGAGCGGAACCGATCCGAATCAACAGTTCCACTTCATTGATCGGTTTGGTAATGAAGTCCATCGCCCCGGCATTGAAGCTCTTTTCGAGTGCTTCGTTGCGCCTCAAGGCGCCTCCGGTCACGATGATCACGGGAATATGCCTCCAATCTTCATTTTGGGTGATTCGGCGACAAACTTCGTGGCCATCCATGCCCGGCATCATCATATCGAGCAGTACCAGCCCAATGTCCGGATAGGTCGCGAGATGGGTCATGGCTTCCTGCCCGGAAAAGGCAAGGTGGACCTTCTCGAAGCCTTCACTGAACAGCAGGGCTTCCATCAAGTCGAGGTTATCACGGGAATCGTCCACGACAAGTATCGGGGTCCGTTTGAGGTCCATCTCTTCAGGGACGGGAGAAGGAACGATCTCGGACGTGGCATCACACTTCATGGCAATCTCCTGCCGGAACCGGTCGGTGCTCCTTAAAACCAATAGGCACAACCGTTTCACTCATTTGTCGAGCTCACCTCGGAGCGCGGTCCGCCATGCCATGACAGGGGCAGCATCACCCTGAAGAGGCTGCCCTCTCCCGGAACGCTGTGCACGCAAATCTCGCCCCCGAGCACTTCGGTCAGCGAACGGGTTATGGCAAGCCCCAGTCCGGTACCGCCGAATTCCCGCGAAGCTCCGGAATCGACCTGTCGGAAGGGTTGGAAGACGGCCTCAAGGTTGTCCGGCGATATGCCGATTCCCGTGTCCTGGACCTCGATTCCGATCCTACCGTCCCCGGCAGGGTTCATTCTGATCCAAACCTCGCCCTGCTGGGTAAACTTGACGGCATTTCCAACGAGATTGATCATCACTCGGCGCAGCTTTTCGCCATCCGTATGCAGCGGCGGGATGTTGTCGGCAATTGCGGAGCGAAGCGTCAGGCCTTTTGCATGAGCTTGCGGCTCCAGCAGGTCGACGACCTCATGCGCCAAATCCCGGGCAAGTATCGGGCCTACTGCAACATCCATTCGGCCCGCATCGATTTTCGAGAGATCCAGGATGTCATTGATGAGGCCCAGCAGATGTTTCCCGTTACGATTGACCTTCTCGGCATAACTCAGTTCCGCTTCACCGAGGGCCCCGGTCCTGTTCTTCAGGAGCAGCCCGGAAAAGCCGATGATCGCATTGAGGGGCGTGCGCAGTTCATGGCTCATGGTGGCCACAAATTCGCAGCGCAACTGGTCCACCGTCAGTAATTTCTTGTTGGCTTCCTCGAGTCGAGAGGCCTGGAGTTCCACGGTTTTATAGGTCAAGGCGTTCTGCAGGGCGTTGCCGAGGGCCCCGACCATCCCCTCCAGAAGCTTTCTGGTCGGTTCACTCAATCGGTGCAATGCCGCCAGAACGAGCACCCCCAGCGGTTTCTTTTGAAAATGAATCGGTATCCCCTCAACGCTTCTCAACCTTGCCTCGGAAAAACCCAGTTCGATTTTAGGCAGAGCTTCCTCATCGATGTCCTGAATGGTCAACCACTTACCTTCTCTAAGCACGTAGTCGGGGAAGTCCGTCTCCGGAGAAGCGCGCTTCCATGGCGGCAAGGGCCGCCTTGTCGATACCCTTGCCGGCAAGATAACCCAGTTTGGCAGACCGCTCATCCCAGAGATAGATCAGCCCCAGTTGGATATCCGCTGCTTCCATGGTGTAGTTCAGGGCCATTTCCGCAAGGATGTTTATTTCCACGGAATTGAGCGCCAGCAGGTAGTCACCGAGGGCAGCCTGCCGTCTGAACTCATCCTCCAGCCTTGCGTGCTGCTGCGCCAAAGCCAGGCGGCTTTGTTCCAGATCGTTTTGATTACACTCCAACTGCTCGATGGTGGACTGAATCTTCTCGGCCATGGAATTGACCGTCCTGGCGAGAAGACCGATCGCATCCTGGCCCTTTACGGTTGAGCGGGCACTGTATTCCCCTTTTTCGATAGCCCCGGCAACTGCTGCGAGATGGGCCAGGCGACTGTTCATCCACCGAATCTGGATCAGGCCCGCGACAAGCCCAAGCAGGGCCAGGGCGACGTTTATCCCGACAAGGACCCCTCCTCTGACCTCGGCAAAAGCAGGAATCATGGTGGGAATCAGAAAGAGCAGGACGATACCCAAAAGCACCAGCGTGATGCGGCGCATCCTGAAGGGCTGCAATTCCATCGCGGAATCCTTTCCGTACGGCGTGCGGAGCAGCAAGGGTGCCGCCGGCCCGGTGCTCATTGACAAATTTCATCCATGAACCTGACAATCCTTGTTCCAGCAACTCACCGGCCCGAAGGCGGTCAAGGTTGCACCCCTCTCGGCCCCGCATGAGTGGCGACGGTTTTCCAGCTCATGTCTCCAACCGTCTGATTGTGGGGAAGACATAAGCAGAGGAAGCATCTTTTTCTTCCGCGTCAAAGCCATGCAAAATAAGTTCCACAAGCCGGTTGCGATATGGCAAGCGAACGCCAGACGGCATTTCGCTCGACAGCCTGGAAATCGATTTTAATTTTAGGTTAGTGTCAGCGATCGACAGGGTCGTTGGTCGGCTGAAAAGCAAAGATCATCCGTGACATCTTATTTCAGGTTAACAAACTGATGAATTCACACCGTCTCCCGCCGGCAAAAACCGCTCTTCATGTTCCCTTCATCCTGGTCTGCGCGGCGATGCTCATCCTCCCGGTCCTGATTGACGCCTCACGACTGGAAGGTGAAACCGGCCCATGGCGGGAATTGGACGATGGCCTCCTGATCGGCGAGTTCCAACCGCGGCCGCAGTCCGGGTCCGGTGATGCCGGGATTCTGGTGCTCAAAATCGATCCCTCGAAGTATTCCTTCAGGCTCTTAAGTGCCTCGGAAACCGGGGGCAGGAAGATGACCCTCAAGGAATGGTCCGAGAAGCACGGGCTTGCGGCTGCCTTTAATGCCGGCATGTACCAGGAAGACGGCGTTACCAGTGTCGGTTATATGAAGAACTTCAAGCACATCAATAACGGCAGGCTCAACAAGAACAAGGCGGTTTTGGCCTTCAACCCCGTTGACTCGGGCGTCCCGGAAGTCCAGATCATCGATCGGGAATGTCAGGATTTCGAAAACCTCAAGGGAAAGTACCGAACGCTGATTCAGAGTATCCGGATGGTCTCCTGCGAACAACAAAATGTGTGGAGTCCGCAGCCAACCGCATGGAGCACCCTGGCAATCGGCATGGACAAGAGCGGCAAAGTCCTGGTTGTCTTTTGCCGGCATCCTTATTCTGTGCACGACCTCATCGAGATTCTCCTCTCCCTGCCCCTGTCTCTCCACAATGCCATGTATTTGGAGGGCGGGCCCCAGGCCTCGCTCTTCTTGTCAACGGAAAAGGCTACCCTGGAAAAACACGGGGATTGGGAAGGCAGCTCCGACAGCCATGGCCATTTTCAGGTCTCCTGGCCTGTCCCGAATGTCCTCGGTATTGTCAAGAAATGAAGGTCAGACGGACCGGTTCATGACCCCTGCGACGATCTTGCCGAGGATTGGCTCATACGTTCTGAGCGCGCCGTGAGGACACACTTCCAGGCAGCAGTAGCAGCGGATGCATTTTTCGTAATCGAAACGGATCTTTTTCTGTCGGAAAGCAATCGCTTCGGCAGGGCAGTACCGCACGCAATCTCCGCAGGACTTGCAGAGCGGCTCTTCGACGCGCGGGCGCTGAATGAGATGCTTGCGCAGGAGGGCATGGGCAAACCTCGGGCCGAAGACCACCGGCGCCATTACCGGCAGCTTGAACTCCCCTATCGCTACCCGGTCTCCCCTCAGCTCCACCGGACCGTCCAGTAAACCGAAGGTCCCGGCGATCTTGTTCGTCAACAACTCATCCTCCCGCAGACCGAGCAGGCCGCAAACGGCTGCGTCCAGGGCTGCAGCGTCGGTACTGCCCAGCAGAAGTCCGAGTTCTTTGGGTCGGCCTCCCTTTCCCGGCCCCTCCCCTTCCATGGCCAGGATGCCGTCGAGGATGGTCAGCTTGGGATTGATGGCCTGGTAAATTCGGACCAGGAGGGCCGCGAACACTTCTCTGTCCACTCCCGCCCGCAGATGCCACTGCGGCTTTCTGAACCCCACAACGCATCCGAAAAGGTTCTTCACGCCCAAAGTCAGCAGCATCTGGCTGTGGGTCTTAAGCTTCGGCAGATTGATCAGGACGTCGGCCTCCAGGGCATCCCTCGCTATTTCGAGGTTTTTGAACGGTTCACCGACATCAACCGTCGTCGACTCCTTGAATTCCCGATAAGTGACTTCCAAACCTCTCAGGGCTTCCCGAATGCCGCTCTCTTTGAGCACCTTTTCAAAAGCCCCCATCGCCGGGCTGTCGGAAATCTGAACCTTGCCCCCTCGCTCGAGAACGTACTCGACGACTCCCTTCACCACCAGGGGATGGGTCAGCATCGCGCGTTGCGGAGATGCCGGGGCGAGCAGATTCGGTTTCACGACGACCCTGCAGTTCTTCGCAATCAACCCTCCCCCCAGGTTGTCCAACAGCTCAAACATTTGAGGCTTCAGGCTCCTATAGTCGTAAACGGCCTGTTTCGCGATGACGATGCTCATTCTTCTTCTCCTCGAAGAGGAAGCTGGAGCGGTTAGACCGCACTACGGGCTATGAGTTCACGGCGCCGGGCGCCCTGCTCCACCCGCTCGCCCTGCACCCGGGACACTCTCCCTTTAAATGACGCGGTACCTCGGGTCCTCGATGTGAGTCCCTTTGCAGCGCGGGCACCTGCCGGGTTTGCTGAGGCGGGACCGATCCTCAAAAACATGTCGGCATTCAAGGCATCGGGCCGGCGTGACCTGGAGTTTCTTCTTCTGCGAAGCAAGGGAACGCCTGATGTGGGAGAGGTGATCACAGACCTCTTTTTCGCGGATCTTGAGGGCCATGGACAAACCCAGAGCGCTGTGCTCCTCACGTGAAAGCAGCGCTATCATCTGTTGCCGGATGGTCAGTGTCGCGGCATCTTTTTCAGGGTCTTGGTTCATCCCGGGGTCGCCGCCTCCCTGCTGCCGGTGAAGATCTCGAATTTACCCCTTCCCTGCCGGAAGGTGAAAGAGGCCTGAGAAGCCTTTGAGAAGGCTGTTATTTAGAATATTGGACATTACTTGTAAAGCTCCCTGTCCGGGTGCGACTCCCGGTGCGGCAACGGTTTTCGGGAAGAGCTTCGAAAGATCAACCGCGTCGGCACGTGTAGGCTCCTGATCATACCTGAACATGAAAAGGGCGTGACGGATTTAGCACATCCTGATAGAATACTTACAAGTTCCTTTTGGGGAGTGTGATGATCAAGGCAATGAACTTCGCAAACCGGCAATGAAAGTGCTTGCGTCGAACCGGTGACGTCAAGGGGGAAGCGGCTCATCCGACTTGATGAAATCGTATGAACCGTAACCGAGGCGATGAGGGACCCGGGGCAGAAAGGAGTCCGACATGCTTGAACTGATGAAGAAGGGCCTGATGGCGGGCATTGGCGCCGTAGTCTTGACCAGCGAAAAAGTGCAGGAAATCGTCCGCAAGCTCGTGGAAGAAGGCAAGATCTCCACCGAGGAGGGGGAAAAGCTGGCTCAGGACCTGGTGAAAACCGGTGAACGCCAATGGGAGGAGATCACCGCGGCAATCTCCGAAAAGACCAAGAAATGGTCGGAGAGCACCGAGGTCGTCAAGCGGGAGGAATTTGAGCAGCTGAAAGCGCGCGTGGAAGCCCTCGAACAGCGGCTGACCGAAACGGGAAGAAGCTGAACTCGATTCAGCAACCCTTCCGACGCCACCGGTAGAGCCCAAAGCCGGTCAGGAGGGCGCATCCCGCTGCCAGGAAAAGGACCTGGAAACCGGCCGCCTGCCCCACAAAGCCAAGGACGATAGAACCGGCAAAGACCCCGGCATCGACACTTCCCGTGAATACCCCGGTGATTTTTCCCCGGTCGCGCGCACTCATGTCGCGTACCGCCAGGACATTAAGGCCGGGATAGAGAAAACCGTGGCCGCAGCCGCCCAGTAATCCGGCCGCGACGAGAATCAGGCTGCCCCCGAGAAGAACCAGGCTTGCCAGTCCCACCCCGGTCAAAACCATGGCGTAAGGAATGATTCGTTCCTCGCCGAGGCGATCCGCCAGCCGGCCTCCAAGCACGCGAGTCAAAACGGCAGACCCGGAATAAGCGAGATAATAAACCGAGACGAACGGGATTTGCCGCTCACTGGCGAAGGGCGCGACAAAACCATTGGAGGCCGCCAGTCCAAAGCCGAAAAGAGCTGCCAGCACCGCCACCAGCGCTATTTTCCTGATTTTCAGAACGGCAAAAAAAGAGGTTTTGTTGCTGGAGGAACGGTCATGAACCAGGGTTTCGGAAAGGGGCAGGTGGACGAGCAGTGCGAACGTGGCCATGAGCGCGGCACTGACAAAGAGCTCCGGGAAACCGAATCCGTCTATGACCGCTTCGGCAATGGCAGGCCCAACCGCTGTGCCGATAAGTCCCGACACTCCGAAAAGGCCCAGCCCCTCGTTCAGGCGTCCGTCCGGAATCAGGTCGGTGATATAGGTGAAGACGGCGGTAAGGCAGATGGCAAACCCCATTCCGTGGACAATGCGAACGGCCAGGAGAGGGAAATAAAAGTCCTTGATATCACCGTGAAAGAAAAGGTAGGCCAGGGGCAGCACGCTCATTATCAGGCAACCGGTGGTGTAACTCTTCTTGCGTCCGATCCGGTCGATCATCTCCGAAATCCACGGCCTGCAGACGACCGAGGCAAGCGTGAACGCTCCCATGGTCACGCCAATGGCAACATCATCGCCACCGTTTTTGAGAACGAAGAGAGGAAAGAGAAAGAAGGTGCTGAAACTCGACAAGATAAAGAAATTCGCCAGGGCCATGGCCAAAAAAGCTCGGCTGTACAGCCCCTGCAGGCCTTTGACGGGACCGGTGCCCTGACCCACCGGCAGGGAAGTCCTGTTGGTTCCCGGCCGGCGAAAACGGAGTGCGCCTCAAGGAGCCGCCTCGCAAGAGACCGGTGATCTAGCTTTCAAGCGAGGTTAAACCTTCCCTGATCGCATACTTGATCAATTCAGCAACGTTGTGGATATTGAGCTTGCCCATGATCTGCTGACGGTGCGTCTCAATTGTCTTTACGCTCACGCAGAGCAGCGCTGCAACTTCTTTGGTGCTCCGGCCCTCGGCAAGAAGCTGCAGGACCTCGCGCTCCCTCGGCGAAAGGGCGCCGGACTCCGCGGTTGAGGCGGCGGAGAGGTAGTGGATGTAGTCTTCCATGACCGGTCCCGCAACGGCGGGGCTCAAGTAGGTTTGATTCTTGAGCACGGCCCGGACGGCCCGGGCAAGCTCTTCGAAGGCACAATCTTTCAGAAGATACCCCGATGCTCCCGCTCTGAACATCTGCACCACAAATCTCCGGTCGGCATGCATGGAGAGCGCGATGACCTTTACCCCGGGGAACTCGTTGACGATCTGCCGTGTCGCATCAATGCCGTTCAAATCGGGCATGCCGATGTCCATGATCACCAGATCGGGCAGCAGATCACGCGCCAGACGCACGGTCGCCCGGCCATTGTCCGCTTCAGCGACCACCGTCACCCCGGGCTGGCTTTCGAGCAGCGCCCGCAGACCGTCCCGCACGATCTTATGATCATCTGCCAAAAGGATTCTGACCGTCATTCACCTTTCACCTGTTTCCCTTGAACTCTTCGATCCTGGTCACTTCCAGGACCCTGCTCTTTTCCGTGTGTGACATCGTGCCGGTCACTTTCACTTTCTTGCCGACCCAAGGGGAGAGGTCTCGGCCGGTGACTCGGTAGGTGGTTCTGCCGCTCTTGATGACAAATTGCGAATCCACCTGGCTGAGAGTCCCCAT
The DNA here is from genome assembly GCA_963844985.1 of uncultured delta proteobacterium. Classification (GTDB taxonomy): domain Bacteria; phylum Desulfobacterota; class Syntrophobacteria; order Syntrophobacterales; family Syntrophobacteraceae; genus JADGQM01. The sequence continues at coordinate 16,969 of CAWJQV010000025.1, read as the reverse complement.
CCTGACGACGGTCGCCTTCCCTTTGGACTTTGCCTGCTCGGCGAACGCAGGATTGATATCGGTCATGGCGAACAGCAACCCGGCAACAAAACCCAAAACCCCGGCCAGAATAACCCGCTTCTCATTGCTCACAGCCATCTCCTTCATCAGGCGATCGCACGATCTCACACCTCATGGCCTTTATAACCTTGTTACCGATCATGATCGAGCCAACGGCCCAAGGCACTCACCGGCCTCATCCCGACAATCCGGCGTTCGCACGCTGGCCGAACATCCTTGCCCGGCCCTCCCCCCTTTCGCAAAGGGAGGTTTGGGGGGGATTTCATATAACCCTGCTACACAAGGAGGGCGGCCATGAACATCAGGAAAAACCTGATTTCGCAGGGCAATTTGCCTGATTAAGCAGGAGAAATGGCCTGAAGGCCGGAATCTTTCAGGGGTACGCTGAGGGTGATGCGGGAACCCCTTCCCGGCCAGGATTCGACGTCGAGCAAGCCACCCACGCATTTTAAGCGCTCCCGGATGCTGAACAGGCCGAACCCTTGATTCGCAGCCCACCACAAGGGGAGCTTGGAGGGCTCGAAACCGATGCCGTCATCCTCGACAACCACCACAATCCGGTTTCCCTCACGTTCGGTCGAAATCCCCGCATGACCGGCGCGAGCGTGTTTGGCGACATTGAGCAGGAGTTCACTGGTCGTCCGAAAAAGGAGCACCCGTATGTCTTCGTCCAGCACCTTGGGCTGCCCGTCATCCCGGAAGCGGCACGGCAGCGCATGCTGCTCCTCCATCTTTTCGGCCAGCCATTCGAGGGCCGCCTCCAAACCCAGTTCGTAGAGAATGGGTGGGCTGATCTCAAATATCAGCGACCGCGTTTCCTGAATCGCCTGCTCGATGAGGCTGCCTATTTCGTCAATCCATAATCCCTGGCCGGCCGCTGCGGCGCTTTCCTTCAGGACGCCCAATTTCATTTTTGAAACCGCGAGCGTCTGCCCGACTCGGTCGTGCAGATCGGTGGCAATCCGGCGGCGTTCCCGTTCTTCGGCCAGAGACAGCTCCGAAGCCAGCGAGCGCAACTGTTCCTGGTAGCCGAGCAGCTGTTCCTGGGCCTCTTTCTGCTCGGAAACGTCCCACATCACGCCATGCAGGCAGGGCCTGGCGCTGGACCCTTCCCGCACGACCATCGCCTCGTCGGAAACGTGGAGCATCCGGCCGTCGCGGGAAAAAATTCGGTACTCAGCTCTGAAACCGGTCTTTTCCCGTCCGGAGCGACCCGGGGAAATCCTGTTCAAAACCTCCTGGCGGTCTTCCGGATGGATCTGTCGCAGCCACAGAAGGGGATCGGCAATCCAGGCCTCCGGCGAAAAACCGAGTATGGTCTGGACCTGAGGGCTGATGTAGAGGGTGCTTCGCATCTCATCCGGCCAGGCAATGTAGGTGATTACCGGAAGTTGTTCGACCAGGGTGCGGTACCGGGTCTCGGCCTGGGAGAGTTGCACCGCCTTGCGCTCCAGCGCCTCGGCCATGCCGTCGAAAGACCGCGCCAGCTGGTCCAGTTCCCCGGTTCCCCCCGTCAGCCCCGTGCGGGCCTTCATATCACCGTTTGAGAGGCGTTCGGCCGCCCCCACCAGGGCCTTGACTCGGCGAAGAATGAGGACATCGCTTCCGACCCAGACGGCCATCAGAGCCACCACCGTGATCAGCCCCAATCCCGTGAGATGCCGCACCAGGGTTTGGTTCGCCTCGCGGTAAGCGATGGCCGTCGGAATTCCGATCCCGACGTAGAGCCCCGTTTCCACGGTGCTGCGCAGCGGAGCGAAGGCGTAGAGGCGCTCAAGCCCGTCCAGGCCGCGAAGATCGGCGATATCTTGACCTCTGCTCAGGATTGCACTGACAAGGGGAGGCTCCCGCAGCGTCTTTCCAACCCATTTTTCGGGGCCGGGAAGATAGGCCAGGACGGTCCCCTTCTTGATCAATCATGATGAATTCCGTTTCGTCCGGCATCTGGACTTCGCCCGTAATTTGATTGAGCTGATCGAGATCCAGCGCGGCAAAGACGATCCCGGCAATCTCCCCGGAGGCATCCGTCACCGGGTAGCTCAGGTTGAGCGCCGTCCTGCCCGAAGTGTATTCACCGCGCGCTGCAGCAATAACGAGATCACGGCTTTCGAGGGTCTTCTGAAACCACGGCTGAGTTTTGAAGTCGGCCGCACCTGCCACGGGGGGAGCAAGACAAAAGGGCTCGCCATCGAGACGAATCACACCCAGGCTGGCATAGCGCGAGTATTCTTGGGACATCTCTGAAAAGTGCCGGCTGCACCGATTGGGGTCCCGGTCCCGGATATCGGGATGCCTGGCCAGGGCCACGAGGAGCTGCCGGGTTCCCTCGATGAGCTGTTCCTGAAAGGCCGAGGCGGACGCGGCAAACTGCTGCACGTCCCCTTCCACATTGGAAATGGCGGCGTTCCGCTCTTCCATGTAGGTGTAAAGCGCCAGCCCGAGCATCGGCAGGATGGCGAGGACAATCAACAGCCCCAGGCGGAACCTGAGGCTCGACAATCGGAAACAGCTCCTGAGGATCTTCAATTCACTCCCCTCACTTCCCCCGGTTGCTCCGGGGCCACCACGGATTTCAACTTTTGATTCAAGAGGCATGTTTGCAGTATACTGCATCACTCGTCAAAGTGCCAGACGACTCGGATGGATTCAACACCATTGCCCCAATGCAACAACACCAGGTCAGAGAAGGGAGAGAAGACAATGAAGGTTGTGGCTTTCAACGGCAGCGCCCGCAAAGACGGTAACACCGCCATCCTCATCAGGACGGTTTTCAGCGAACTGGAAAAAGAGGGGATCGAAACCGAACTCTTTCAGCTGGCCGGAAAGAAGATCCGCGGCTGCATCGCCTGCTACAAATGCATGAAGAATAAGGACCGGAGGTGTTCCGTCAAGAAAGATGTCCTGAACGAATGCCTCGAGAAGATGGAGACCGCGGACGGGATCATTCTCGGATCACCCACCTACTTCGCCGATGTTTCCGCGGAGATGAAAGCCCTGATCGATCGGGCCGGCTTCGTGGCCAGGGCGAACGACGACATGTTCCGGCGCAAGGTCGGCGCCGCGGTGGTGGCGATGCGCCGAGGAGGGGCCATCCATGCCTTCGACACCATCAATCACCTCTTCTTTATCAGCCAGATGATCATCCCCGCCTCAATCTACTGGAACATGGGCATCGGTCGGGACATCGGCGCCGTCGAACAGGACGAGGAGGGCTTGCTGACCATGCGGGTCCTCGGCCAAAACATGGCCTGGCTCCTCAAGAAACTCCATTAACGCTTGACGATGCCGGCGATGATTCCCGAATCGTTTGTCCCCCGGAAGGGAAGGCGGCGGATTTCCGCCACGCCGGCATGCTCCAGCATCTCCATGATCTGGGCTTCGGAGTAGGCCTGGCCGCCGTCGGTGCCGAGAAGCATGTTGAGCGAAAAGAGAGCCGGAAAAAGGGGACCGTCCATGGTGTTGTCGAGAAGGAATTCATGGACCATGATCAATCCCCCGGGCTCCAGCGCGGCCACCGTTTTTTCGACAATCATCCGGCAGGCGTCCGGGTTTTCCCCGTGGAGGATTTGCGACAGCCAGGCGACGTCGTAGCGGCCGTTTATCTCCTCTTCCAGGTAGTTGCCGGCCAGAAAATCGACCCGACCGGTCAATCCGAATCGGGCGATGGTCTTTTCGGCAAAGGGCCTGGTGGTGGGAAGGTCGTAGATGGTTCCGTGCAGCTCCGGGTTGTTCAGACAGAAGTGAATGGCATAGGTCCCGGGACCGCCGCCCACATCCAGAAAGCGCCGGCGCCCGGCAAGGTCCAGGGTTCGGGTCAATTCGGGAGCAACGGTCATGGCGATGTTGAACATGCCCATGAGGAAGCTCTCTCTTTTTTCCTCATCGCCAAAGGACACCCGACCTCTGACCGGATGCCCGCTGCGCACGGCCTGATCGAGCTGTGACCAGGATTCGACCAGGTGATGATGGTGCATAACCATGAAGCCGAGGTATCGGGGTGAGTCCTTCGATAGAAGCGCAAAGCCGGAAGGGGTGCAGGAAAACTTCCCGTCGCTTTTGGAAAGAAGGTTCATGGCCGTGAGGGCGTTGAGCAGCATCGCCAGGGCCCTTTCATCCACTTTCAGCCTTCGGGCTGCCTCCTGCGCACTCAGCCGGTCCTTGCCGATAACGGTGAACACATCGAGTTTCACCCCCGCGTGAAGGGTGCAGGTCTTCCAGTAGGATCCCGACAGTTCAAGGATTTGCCCCGGGTTCCACTCCTGAGTATCCATAATAACTCTCCTTTATGTGATGGTTGTCTCGATGCCCGGCAGTGCCCCCGGGATGCGCCCTGGAGGTCGGGACCCGGCCATCGACTGCTGCTCAGCTCATATGGCAAAAGCTGAAAAATCGAGTCAAGATTTTTCTCCACCCCGTGATCCTATACGAAAATGAAGGGAAAGTGACGAGCCAATATCAGCCCGGCCGGAAAAGCTTGAGACGGGTGACTTAAAAAAGTATGCCTTGGGACAACGAAAACGTTGGCGCGGTCATAAAGCGGAGCCCATTTTTGTGAAAGTTGCCGGTTTATCGAGCATTTTGCAGACAAGACCGGCAAAACAGCTCGTTTTGTCGAATACTGAATATCATGCTTCCACTTGTTGAAACGTCGCCGGCAAGAGTTCTCGGACAAGCTGCCGGCTTGCGGTTCTGCTGAATTCTTGTTGAGTTTTTTTCTTGACATACAGGTTCTCGTATGATTATGTGGAGCAACCTTTCTGATGCTGTCCGCTTCAGAAGGGGTTCTTCCGCCAACCTGCGGGTTTTGGGTTGGGTCGATCATTCGGTTCACGGCAGATGGCGGGTGCCGACGGCAAGAGGCATCCATTCTTTAAACAACAATCGGTATTGGGAGGTTTGAGGAGGGTCTTGACATCAAGCAGTTTTTGTATTTCGGTGTGTGAGTCAAGTAATGTAGGAACCCGTTAATTTTTACGAGGAGGAAAGCAATGCTGAAAAAAGTACTATTCTTTGCACTGGCAATTACCCTGGTGACCGTTGGCTTCGCTTCAGCGGCCTCCAATGTGGCTAACACGAGTCAAAAAGGGAGCTTGTTGATTTTCCCGAAGATCGTCACGTTTATCTCTAGTGAGACGGTCCGTCCCGTTCTGGACACCTTTATTTCGATCGGCAACGACTACTACACGGACGTTTGGGTCAAGTGCTACTGGGTCAACGAGTATCAAGACATCGAGGACTTCATGTTTCGGTTGACCCCGAACCAGCCCATTGTGTTCAGTGCCTTATACGGAGGGGACCCGCAAGGTTTCGTTACCGTGCCGCCATTCTATGGCAAGGGTGAACTGAAATGCTGGGCGGTCAATGCCGCCGGTGATCAGCAGATCAGCTTCAACCACCTTTATGGATATGCCGTGCTCGCGCAGGAAAATGCCGGCGTGGTCTACAATGCATGGTCTTTCGCGGCTAAGGCGGCCCTTAGGCGCAAACGTTGGAACCGCTGGCGATATGCGGCTCACCGGCGCTGCCGGGGGATATGACGCTTGTCCAACCTACCTGGTTACGAATTTTTTCCCTGCAGGTGCTCGGGATCCTTGGGGAGAAGGCGTTAACCCTGACCTGACCCTGGTCCCCTGCAAGCAGGATTTGCGGCAGGATCGCACCCCGACCTGTACCAAAGCCAAATTCGATATCTGGAATGAGAACGAAACCAAGTTCACCGGCGCTTACCAGTGTCTGAAATGCTGGTGGGAGGGCTACCTTGGTGAGATCGGGACACCCCTTAGCCAGTATGGAAAAGACAGCGGCTTCGGCGGGGACAAATTCACTATCCGTACCCTTAAGACTTCTGCCGCCCGCTTCCGTGTTCAGAGTGCCAATAATTCGGCATGCGCACAGTATACCATGCCCCCTTGCAACGCGCCCGGCGTCCTCACTCCCTTTCTCGGCCTGATGCTCTACGCTCAAGGATTTGATGGACTTATCTGCCTTTCGCCGGTTACACGCCTTTCACTGCCGGTCTCGATGGCACCGGCTTCATTCTGTGGGATACTGCCGGCGGCACGCCGGAAGCTCCTAAGCAGTAGTTGAACGTTCTGTAGTTCTTTAACTGTCAAGACCCTGGGTACGGGGAACAAAGGTTGTTTTGTTCCCCGTACTTCTTTTCACCGCTTGCTTGTGCCGATGGCACTGGGTTTGTGAAAGGAGTCCACAGGGGGGACTGCTCCCCGAGACTCAGCAAAACTGAATCGCTTGACCTCTCAAAACCAAAACAAATGGGGAACGAAGCATGCTTCGTTCCCCATTTGTTTATCGGACCGCCGCTTCCGGCCTTGCCCGCGCAAGCGGCGTTAAATCTATCTTCCTCTTGGTGAAGATGATCGGGAACCTACCACAACCATAACATACTGATATTCTTTCTTTTTTATTCAGCCTGTGTAGCGATTTTGCATGTTCACTGTGGAAGTGAATGTCAAGAACATTCGTCCTGCCGATTCACATTTTTGTGCCTGATTTTTGCCCGGCTAAATATCGAAGACCATGCGAAGCTCGACCTTCAGCCGTTCCCGGTGGTCGAACACCTACTCCTTGGAGTGCTCCCGGATCAGAACCTCCGTGGAGTCGATCAAGAACTTCTCCTGAGAAGGCGTTAGCCTCTCCCACATCTCGACCCCTTTCAGCTCCAAGGCTTTCTCTAAGGTTGCACAATCGTACCTGCAAGGAACCTGGACCAGCTATATCAATCAGCACGCCGGCAGCGTTGTGGTTGCCCTGCCCACCATCACCCCGCAGCTCGACCGACCCGTGCCGCTCCTCGACTGCGACCGGAAAACAATTTGACATCTCCGGGAAATAAAACTAGAAAATGTTCACTACTCAGTCACCATCGGAATCTGTTGCATTGCACTTAAGGAAAGTATCCAGGTTCTAAGAACTATCCAGAGCTTCTTCAGAGTATGAAGTCATCAGAGCAAACGGATCATTCGGCGGCGAGGAAGCCGATCTCTGTGTCGCATCGTGTGGACTGGCGATATTTATCCAAGAATCGTGCTGAACTTGTGATAGCCATCTCACGCTGCGTTCTTGCTGCTTTTTCCCTTCTGGCCATCTCACTTGACCCTTCGCAGCCCAGTCGTTACACCAGCATGGCGTATGGCATGATGGCGGCTTACGCCGTTTATTCGTTGCTAATGGCAATAATGGCCTGGCGTATTCATTTTCCCGACAGAAAATTCGGCGTGTTCACCCACGTATTTGACCTGGTAATTTACGTGGTTTTCATGTTTCTCACCAAAAGCGCAACGAGCCCTTTTTTTGTCTATTTTACCTTTGCGGTCCTATCTGCGACAGTGCGTTGGCACTGGCGTGCATCGTTATACACCGCGATCATCATCCTGGCTGCATACCTCGGCCTGCCTTTCCATGTTCAGAATATGCTCCATGAGTCCTCTTTTGAGCTCAACGTCTTTGTTGTCCGCGGCGTCTATCTGGCTGTCATAGCAACCTTACTCATTTTTATGGGCGCCTATCAGCAGCAAACCTGGAATTCCACTGCCGCCTTGGCCGCGGGACCTCAGGATGTTCCGACTGCTGAGCCTGCCCTGATAAAGTTATTGTTGGAACATGCCTCTACTGTTCTGGGTGCTCCCCGTGCTCTCATGGTCTGGGAGAAGCTCGAAGACCCCTGGCTTAATGTAGCATCCTGGTCTCAGAGTGAATTTCAGCTTACCCGTGAAAACCCGGACATCCTTTGTCAAATCGTTGCCGAACCGCTGGTTGAGCAGAATTTTCTCTGTTTCAGTGCACGACTTCTCAAGTCGATATCAATCGTGCAATGTGATTCTGGACACGGTTTTCGCTACTATAATCAAGGGCCGCCTCTGGCACCGGAACTCTTTGCTCGCTATGCCATGAACTGTGTTCTGGCTCTTAGGCTGGAAGCGGAGCATTTCCAGGGACGATTGCTCATCCTCGACAAACGAAGAATGACATATGATGACTTGGTGGCCGGAAAGATTGTAGCCGATCAGATCGCAAAAATCCTAAACCAACATTACGTGCTGAGGCAACTTCGCCAGGCTGTGATCCTGGAAGAGCGTATGCATCTCGTCCGTGATCTGCATGATGGGTTGCTCCAGTCCCTTGCCGCTATCGGCATCAAAGCGCATACCCTGGACCGGCTAATAGATCGCGACCCGCCGTTGGCTCATAAGGAACTGTTCGACATCCAAAGATTGGCGGCCTTCGAGCAACGTGATTTGCGCTGTCTGATCCAGGAACTCAAGCCATTTGGGACGGACACTCGGGGTATGAAGGTTTCTTTTCATGAGCGATTGAGCGATTTGGTCGAAATGATCGAGGACTATTGGAAATTGCAGGTGAAATTCACTATGCGATCTAATGGGTTGACTATCCCCGCTGCGCTGGTGCACGAGGCCTACTTCATCATCCGCGAGGCGCTGGTCAACTCTGCAAAGCACGCTGACGCTTCGACCTTATGTTTGGATGTGGCGGTCGATAGGGACGAAGTTTCTATCCTTGTGGTCGATGACGGTTGCGGTTTCCCCTACCACGGCCACTACGATCACGCAGCGCTCTTTTCGATGAACCTCGGTCCCGTGACGATTAGGGAGCGAGTTGCAGCGCTGGGTGGAACGCTGGTTCTCGATTCGAAGGATTCGGGGACGCGCTTGAAAATTGTGCTGCAACTTGAGAGATAATTGACGATGGTATCACCTATTCGCGTGGTGTTGGCTGATGATCATCCACTCATTCTGGGTGGGTTGGAAAACCTTCTCAAAATGGAGGAGGGCTTCGAGGTTGTATCATCATGCACGAATGGTGAGGACGCTCTGAACGCTGTGAAAAAATATAAGCCCGATATTCTTGTCCTCGACCTTCGTATGCCACGAATGGATGGCCTTGCTACTCTCAAGGCGATCCGCGATCTTCACCTCCCCGTAAGAGCGGTTTTTCTGGCGGCGGAACTCAGCGAACAAGATATCATTCAGGGTATCCGTCTCGGGGTTAACGGGGTTGTATTAAAAGAAATGGCTCCTCGGTTGCTGGTCCAGTGCCTGCGCAAGGTATCCTCCGGAGGGCAGTGGTTGGAGAGGGAAGCCTTCAACAGGGCAATGGGTAAGCTGATTCAACGCCAGGAAGGCTTGGAAGAGGTGGGTCGGGCCTTGACCAACCGTGAAGTCGAGATTGTCAGGATGGTTGGCCAAGGGTTTCGGAACAGGGAGATAGGAGAGAAACTGTCCATCTCGGAAGGTACTGTAAAATTGCATTTGCACAATATTTTCAGGAAGCTCAATATAGGAAACCGGGCCCAATTGGTCTGCTATGCGCACGATAAAGGCCTCGTATGATCGGGAATACGCGGAAAGGACAGGAGCACGGCAACCAAGGAAATATCCAGAGGAGGAGGGTATGGGGTTTACGGCGGCACAGTATAATGTTGTATAAAAATATCGAGCTGTGACTTTTGAACGGGTGAAAGCTCACCGAACTCGATGCCGCAACGATTCGTTTTGATCGTGCTCCCCCTGCCCGAGACTGTTTCTTGGCCATGGACAATCCTGAAAGGCAGCAGGGTAACGCGAAGTCCGTTAAGTCCAATGATGTCAAGGAGATCAGCCCCATCCTCCTGAGTTTGATCCCGCGCATACTCGAAGGCCAGGCCCCCTCTGCTGATATCGACTATGAGACCGAGTTTGATGTAATAGTTGCGATTCTCAGATGAAACGAGTGCAACCATAGCACTTTCCCTTAACTGGAATCGCTTGAACTTCCTTCTGTCTGTTCTCGTTGCTTCATCCCCATCTGGCATATGGAACCCCGAAGTACTCTAAAAGGAAATGGCACCAACAACCTTTTCACACCACATGGAGGGTCAGGCGAGTGCCTGACCTCTTTCCTTTGTGCTGCTGATTCCTACGATCTTCTTTATGCATCCTGCGGAATGGAATCATCCCGCGGATGAATAGCAAAGTGGTACTTTTATAATTTAAGAACTCCCAAAATGTGAATAGAGCGAAAGAAGGATTTATCTATGCCCAAAGGGCATAACAACTTATAACGTTAGCTATACCATCCGGCCATGGCCAGCGGTCCACCCGCACCGAAGCGAGATCTTATCTTCCGCACAAAATCTCGTAAATGATCCGATTCAATGACCGAGACGCAGAGGCAAAAAAATGGTTGCAAATCTCTACTCGAAAAGCTATTTGGTTTATTACATTCTTCCCGCAGGCCGGCCCGGTAAGAAATTCCGGCGCCTGGTGGAAGATCGGAAAGTTCTTGAGTGAATGTCAATTCAGCTCTACGAGCAAGAGGGGGAACCCTAATCCCAAGATAATACAAGGAAAAGTATTACGTTTCTGACATCCGCCAACTGACTGCTGACGTCTCTGATAGTGCTGGAAATACCGACAACGCATAACTAAGGTTATGTATGTATATATCCTTTGGTGATATATAAATGTTCCGTTTGCTCTATTTATTCCTTCGAATTACTTAGGTAACGTTGCCACCAAGATCAGGCGTTTTTGGTAACACGATACCGATTTGTGGATCAGTTCAAGGAGGAGGGCTTCTCAATTGAGCCTTGGATGGGCACTCAGGGAAGGTTCGCCAAGGGGCGGATCGGCCGGTCAGTGGCAGTAACACGGGAGCCGGGCCATGAGGCAAACGGCATAATTCCAAAACCATCGCCTATAAGAGAAGGCAAAGGAGAGACAAATGGAGATTCTTAAAAGATTCATCAGGGAAGAGGATGGGGCTGCTGCCGCTGAGTACGCGATTATTCTGGCGGTCATTTCGGCAATCGCTTACGGAGCCTTTCAGCTTTTGGGTACAAACATTACGGCAAGGGTAAATTCGGCTGCGACACAGATTGGTGGTGGCAGTTAACCATCTCGACGGGCGGCTCACTTGAGAGTACCTGGACATTAGGCAAAGGGAGACCCAATGACTTTCAGGTCGGTGCGACTGGGTATCCGCCAATGCTGCAAGACAGGGAACGGCGCTCTTTCTTCGAGTTTAGAGCGCCGCTCCCAGGCCGTTTGACTGCATTTGCCCCGTAAGTGGCCTTTTCTGTCATGTTCGGTGAGGTGGATTTGCGAAGGGTAATGGGTTGCGGTTTTTTTCTTGCAGGGCACTACCAAGCTTCTGCGGAACGACAAAAAGGGTTTTTCCGGCACTTCTTCAATAGCCCGCTAGTTGATGGGTTGAGTCTTTTTTTGCGATAGAAGCAAGGTGCGGCCCCATGACCAGCCCTCTGTTGATTACGCTGAGCATCCTCCTTGTTGGTGCTGCTGTCGTTGATGTGCGCTTCCAAAAGATTCCGAACTGGTTGACCTTTCCGTTTATGGCCGCCGCGCTGGTCTATTATGGCCTGACAAAGGGCCCGGAGGGGCTGCTTTTCAGCTTCCAGGGGCTGGTCCTGGGGCTGGCGCTTTTGATCGTTCCCTGGCTGATGGGGGGCATGGGTGCCGGTGACGTGAAACTCCTGGCGGCCGTGGGCGCCGCCATAGGCCCCATGAGGGTATTTGTCGCCTTCTTGTGCACCGCTATCGCGGGATGTGTTTACGCCGCGCTGGTGCTGCTGACCAACCCGCGCCTCCGCAAGAGCCTCACTGAAAAGCTCAAAACCTTTTTGCTTACAAACGAGGTAGTGAACGTCCCTTCGGAAACGAGCGAACCGGTGCGAAAACTCTATTATGGAGCGGTCATTGCCATCGGGACTCTGTGCTCTCTTTTATTGGAATTGATCGGACACCCTTTGCTTTTGTTGGGTGATGCCTTGATTCTTTTTTGCCCTGTGGGAAGGCTCCAATAATGCTGAACTAAAATTAGTCTTTCAGGAGGTATGTGCAACATGAACAGACTCAGGGTCCTTTTGCCGCTGATACTGGCCGTGCTGGTCGCTTTTTTGGGGAGTTTTCTGGTTTACCGGGCGCTGAAGCAAAAAGCCGTGCCCGAGAAGGTAGCGAAAGAGGAGACGGTGCCTGTGGCTGTGGCCCTCAATGACCTGCCCTGGGGCGCCAAACTTACCCGGGAGATGATACAGGTGGTCCCGTATCTTCGTCAAAGCCTGCCTCCCGATTGTTTTTCCGACGCATCCGCCCTTGAAGGGCGCATCGTGATCGCTTCGTTGAAGCAAAACGAACCGATTATCGAATCCAAACTGGCGCCCACCGACGTGACCATAGGCGGCGTACCGGCGATTCTCGGTCCGGGAAGGCGTGCCGTAGCGGTGAAAGGCAACCCGGTGCTGGGAGTGGCCGGCTTTATCCGGCCCGGAAACCGGGTCGACGTGCTGGTGACGCTGAAGGATCCCGGAAGCGGTTTGGAAACGAGTAAGATCGTGCTGCAGGATATTCTGGTTTTGGCAGCCGGGCCTCAATTGCAAAAGAAGGGAGGCGCGGACGAGGCTAATCCCACAGAGTTTACACTCTGGAGGTTAAGCCCGACGAGGCGGAAAGGTTGGCTCTGGCGGCGACCCAGGGCACCGTGCATCTTGCCCTGAGAGGGGTCACCGATAAGGCCGCGGTATTGACCAGAGGGGCTACCATCCCGGAGGTACTCACGTACTTTCGCTCCGAGCGCCTGGCCCCAGAAAGACGACACTGCTTCCACAACCGGCGGCGTCAGAATCAGAGCCGAGGCGTGCTTTTAGAGTGCAGGTGATCAAGGCTCCCAAATCAGTCAGGCAGAATTCTAGGGGATCATTTTCAAAAGAACGGTGCGGTGATATCAGCTCGAATTGAGCGATAAAACCCGAAATTTTCAAGATGTCAATAATATCTTGCATTTCTCTCGATCATCACGTAGGAATTTCGCAAACACTTAGAGTATTTATACGGAGAAGCACTATAGATTGCGGTAAATTGAATAGCCGGAACGATCAACATCGGGTGTTCGGGGGTAAGGGAACAGACGCGCGCAAAAGAGGATTTGAGGGGGTTTTCACACCCAACGAGGAGTGGGGGCTATGTCTATCAAGGAGGGAAGAGAAGGAGCGGGGCGAAGGTGGCTGATCTCCGTGGTGCTGTTGGCTTTTTTCATGAATGCATCCTGGTGCTGGGGAGCCGGTCCTAAAGCCTCTGCCGGTGCCAGGGTCGATCCTTCCTCGGTCAAGCTGGCCGTGGGCAATCCGTAATTCTGAGTAGCAGCAAAGCGATAAGTCGAGTTTCCGTAGCCTCCCCGAGATTGCCGACTTCGTCTTGCTCTCTCCGCATCAGGTTTATGTCACCGGCAAAGCCAACGGCGTGACCAATCTGACGCTATGGGACAGCGACGACCGGGTTTCCGCCATATACGATCTGAACGTTTCCCACAACATCGCGCAGCTAGAAGAGAGACCGAACCAGATCCTCCCCGGAGAGCGGGGAATCCAGGTCAATACCGGGAGATGTCGTGACCCTGTCGGGTACGGTCTCCAGCAGCGGCAGCCTGAGTCATGCCCTGGCGGTGGCGGAGGCCTACGCGCCCAAGAAGACGGTCAACCTCCTGGAGGTGGCCGGCGTGCAGCAGGTGATGCTGGAAATTCGGGTGGCCGAAATGCAGCGGAGCATGGCGAACCAGCTGGGAATCAACCTCTTGTATTCCCGGGGGGGGGACTTTTTCGTCACCACCCTCAACAACCTGACAAATATTGTCAAATCCACCGACGCTAACCTTTTCACTGGCACATCTCCCTTTGGGATGTTCGTGTCACCCGCTATCAACTCCTTCTTTCGCTTTCATTCCGGCGATGCCTCCTGGACGGGTTTTCTGGACGCCCTGAAACAGGACGGCCTCATAAAGATTCTGGCTGAACCGACACTCATCTGCCTGAGCGGTGAATCCGCCAATTTCGCGGGTGGTGAGATCCCGGTTCCGGTCCCCGCAGGGGCTCGGCACCGTCGCCATTGAATACAAGCCGTTCGGGGTGGGTGTCATCGTTTACTCCCACGGTGCTGACCAATGATAAAATCAACCTGAAGGTGTCACCCGAGGTGTCGCAGCTCGATTACGCGAATGCTGTCACCGTGACGGGATGGACAATACCCGCGTTCACGACCAGGCGGACTTCCACCATCATTGAGCTGGGCGACGGGCAAAGCTCGCTATTGCCGGGCTGCTGCTGGACGATGTCCGTGAGAGCGTCACCAAGTTTCCCGTCCTGGGGAGCATTCCGGTGCTGGGAGCTCTCTTTAAGCAGCGAGTTCAAAAAAAACCAGACGGAGTTGATCATTGTGGCCACCCCTCACCTGGTGAAACCGCTTGACGTCCGAACAGCCTCTGCCGACCGACTCTTTCGTCGAGCCAAGCGATGCGGAATTTTTCCTGCTGGGAGTGATGGAAGGGGAGCACAAAACCTCCAAACCGCCGGTGTCTCCGATTGCTGCAAAGCGGGGCCTGGGGGGTGAATTCGGGCACATTATTCCGGAATGAAACTGATTGCAGGAGAGGATTATGAAGTCCGGTGTCATCCTGATTATGGTCGTGTTGGGTGTAGTGTCGGCGCATACTGCGCTGGCGCAAGATCTATGCTTCTACAATTATGAGAGCAATGTCGCGAAAAATTGGGGGGCCGCCTACCGCATCGCCAAGCAGAATCAAATTCTCAACCCCGACGCGGGCCAGAACCTGCAGGAGGTTACCGGCATCGACGGCAAGGCGGCCGACTTGATCATGCAGAGATATTGGAGCGAGTTCAAGAAACCGGTCCCGCCGCCGAGCGTGTTTCTGAACTTTGGCGGAGCGGTGCCCGGTGGAGGGCAGGCGCAGTGAGCGTTCAACGGCAGGTCGATACCCCTGCCAAGACCATGCCCCCCGAGGCAGAGGGAGTGTCCCCGGGGAGTCGAAGCAATCGCCAGACCGGGGCCGTGGCGGCTGAGTTTGCTTTGGTGCTGATTCCTTTCCTCCTGGTGCTGTTTGGCATCATCGATTTCGGGCATTTTTTTTGGACCGATCACGTGGTAACCGAGGCCGCACGAGAAGGGGCGCGGTGGGCGATTCTCAACGAACCATCCAACGCCGAGGTCCAGGGAGCCATTACACAAAAGATGGCAGATGGGGGCATCAGCGCCACGCCCACCATATCGATATCCGGCAGGACCCCCCGTCAGGCGGTGACCGTTACCGTGACGGTACCTTTCGAGTTTCTTCTGCTGTCCGGTTTGGTCAGTGCCGTCACGAGCATCGACACGGTTTCCGCTACGGTTACCATGTTGCACGAACCGTAGCCAGGGAGCAAGGCAAATGAAGCGCAAAAGAATGAGCCCGGGGGCTGTGGCCGCCGAGTTCGCCATCGTCTTTCCCTTTGTTCTCCTGCCTTTGTTCGTCGCCACGATCGATCTGGGCCATCTCGTACACACGAAGCATGTCATCGCCAATGCCGCCAGGGAGGGTGTCGCAGTCGTGGTGAGAGGAGAGGCGAACTACCAGACGGTGGTCGGCAACTACGTCACGCAAGCGGGCCTGGACGCTGCCAGGGTGTCGGCTGGTCCGCCGACCTTCGACCCTTCCCCCCCAGGGTTAGGGTCTGAGGTCACCCTGAGGGTCAGGTTGTCGCCTTATGAATTCCCGATCATTCCCTGGGGAGAGTTGTTTCCTAATGTCACCGCGGTGGAGGAGTGGGCAGTGATGCGCTATCTCTCACGGCAGTGAGAAAGGGGTCCCGAGATGAACCGATTAACGCGAAAAGACGAACGGGGAGCGGTGGCGGTCCTGGTGGTTGCCGCCCTGGTGGCGCTCCTCGGCTTTGCCGCCCTTGCCATCGATGTCGGTTTCCTGGTAATGAAGAAGACCGAGCTGCAAACGGCGGCGGACGCCGGGGCCCTGGCGGGCGCTTCGGCCCTGCTCTCCCACCCCGGCGACCAGACCGCGGTGACGACGATCGCTACAAATTTTGTTCAAGAGAACTTGACGTTGCAGCAGAACTCGGGAGGAAGCATCGCCGTCAGCTTTTTCGGTCCGAACGGTGGGGCTTGCACCACCGACTGTCGGCAGGTGGAAGTCACCGTCAGGCGGACCGGGTGTTGAGCTCTTTTTGGCCAAAGCCTTGGGCGTCCAGACGGCGGACGTCGCCGCCACGGCGAGGGCTGAGATTTACCCCGTGGGAGGCAGTAAGTGCCTCGCCCCTTTTGCCATCCCCACCAAGTTCACCTGGGATGATAGTTGTGACTGCGGCACTGAAAAGAGCCTCGCATGCGGCAATGGTAAACTGGATGTCAAAACCGCCTGCGAAATGAACTCGATAAGGGTCATAAATTTCTCAAAGGACGACATAGGGACACAACTGACACTAAAATCGGGAGATCCGCACGAGACCATAGCGCCGGGCCAGTACAACCCGGTCGATTTTCCTCCCCTCGGCAAGGGGCGTCCGGAAACCGGCGGTGATGCATACCGGGAGAACCTCGCCGGTTGTGACGGCTCCAACGATGTGTTGGTGACACGAGGCGATAATCTTCAGATGGAACCGGGGAACATGATCGGTCCCACGAAACAGGGGGTTGACAATTTGATTGCCCTCGATCCCGGCGCCTCTTGGGATTTCAGCAATAAAAGCATCGTTGGCAGCCGCTATGCCGACCCCTTGGGAAGCCCGAGGGTGGTCATCATTGCCATGTTTGACCCCAGGTACCCTCCTTCATCGGGCAGGGATTACATAACGGTCTTCCAACAGGCAGGCGTTTTTGTCGAGGGATGAGCGGGAATGATCTACTGGCGAGGTTTATCGGGCCCATGGCGGTGGAACCTGGCCCAGCCGGCGAGGATAGCGGAAATCTGCTCTATTCGATCAGACTCATAAGAGATTCCAGCCGCGGAGCCTGACGGTCATCAGCGGCACAACCAATCAGGGCGGCGGGGGGGTCCGCAGAGTAATGGCAAGGGAGATAATCTCCATAAAGCTGGA